>JBBDSW010000208.1:0-14196 GCA_040904745.1 Nitriliruptoraceae bacterium | reverse complement strand
TGGCCGGTGCCGACCCGGTGCTCCACCACAGCATCCTGGGGGTGATCGCGAGCGGGTCGGTCACCGCCGGCAAGATCGCGTCCCGGCTGGGTCGGCAGGTGTCCAACCTCGCCCCAGCGCTGGGCAGGCTGGTGGATGCGGGGTTCGTGACCCGCCACGAGGACCCGATCCGCAAACAGCGCCCGACCTACGCGCTCGCCGACTCCTACCTGCAGTTCCACTACGCCGTGCTCGAGCCGCACCGATCTCGGCTACGCACCCGTGATCCGCAGGCGCTGTGGCAGCAGCGGCTGACCGAGGTCTTCGACAGCCAGGTTCGCGGCCCCGTCTTCGAGCAACAGGGACGCACCTTCGTCGAACAGTTCGCATCCGACGACACGGTCCCCGGAGACCGGGCCCACGTCGGACCTTCGCGTCTCGGGGCCGGCGGTGATGGATCGCAGCTGGATGTTGTCGTCGCCGATGCCCACCCTGATCCGGCCTCCCGGCGGGTCACGGCGATCGGCGAAGCCAAGGCAGGCGAGGTGGTCGGTCGCCGTCACCTGGATCGGCTCACTGAAGCGCGCAGCCGCCTGGGGTCTCGAGCCAAGGATGCACGGCTCCTCCTGATCGGCTCATCGTTCGACACGGCGCTGGACGCCGAAGCGCGGCGCCGCGGCGACGTCGAAGTCGTCGACCTCGAAAGGCTGTACCACGGGGATTGATCTCCGTGACTCCCGTGTCGAGCACGGACGCGGGACAGTGGTCGCCGTTCTCTCGGGGCGCAGGGTCCTTCGGTTGCTCGCGTGTTGCTCGCGGGGATCAGGCCGCGGTCCAGAGTCGGTCGATGGGGAGGATCTGGATGCGGTCGTCCGCGCGGTAGGCCTGGGGGCCGGTGTTGAGGACGACGCCTGTGAGGAACGCGTCGCCGAGTGCGTCGCGGATGGCGCGGAGTCCGGTGAGGTCTTTGGTCGTGACGCGTGTTGCGGCCTTGACCTCGATCGCGATGGTCGGCAGCGCCGTTACCGGGCTCGGACCGGGTGATGAGGTCTACGCCGAGACCACCACCGGCAGCTTCGCCGAGTACGCGCGTGTCCCCGCACGTCTGCTGGCACCCAAGCCCACCAACGTCACCTTCGAGCAGGCTGCTGCGGTGCTACTCGCCGGCGTCACCGTACTCCAGGGCCTGCGTGACGTCGGGCAGGTGCAACCCGGCCAGGCCGTACTGATCAACGGGGCATCGGGAGGCGTCGGCACGTTCGCCGTGCAGCTCGCCAAGATCCTCGGCGCCGACGTCACCGGCGTGTGCAGCACCCGCAACCTCGGACAGCTCCGCTCGCTCGGAGCCGACCACGCCATCGACTACACCCGCGAGGACTTCACCCACAGCGGCCCGCGCTACGACCTCATCCTCGACCTCGTCGGCCAGCATCCCCTGTCAGCCCTCCGCGCCGCCCTGACCCGCACGGGCACGCTCACCCTCGCGAGCGGCAACGGAGGCCCGGTCCTTGGCCCCATCGGCCACTACGCCGCGGCGCTCGCACTGTCACCGCTCGTGCCGCAACGACTACGCGTGCTCGCTGCGAGACCCTCACGTCGCGACCTCGAGACCCTCACGGCGTTCATCGAAGCCGGACAGCTCATCCCTGCGCTCGAGAAGATCTACACGTTGGCCGAAACCGCCACGGGTCTCCGCCATCTCGCCGAGCAACACGCCCAATCCAAGCTCGTCATCACCATACGGGCCCTGCCGCCGCCTGGGTGGCTCCGGCCAGCCGAGAGCATGACCCAGAGACCGTCCTGGCGGCCAGGCCAACGTGAGCCGTCGGGCTGATGCGCCCGTCCACGAGGTCACCCATCGTGGTGGACCAACGATCCGACCGGAACCAAGGAGTAACGACATGACAACCCCGACAGCGGAGTTCACCGCGCTGGAACACCAGCAGGCCCCGGTCCGGGCGAAGCTCTCAGCAGCGTGGACGAGCCTCATGTTCCTCTACATCTACGTGGACCACTTCAGCCTGTACAAGCCCGGCGTCATCGACGACATCCTGGCCGGTGTCGTCTCGGAGTTCGACATCAGCCAAACCTGGGCCACAGGTGCACTCACGCTCATGGCGCTCTCGATCCTGATGGTGATCCTGTCGGTGACGCTGCCCGCGCGAGCCAACCGTGTGACCAACCTCGTCGTGGCGTCGGTCTACGTCCCCGTCTCGGTGTTCAGCGGGGTGGGCGAGTCCTGGACCTACTTCTTCGGCCTCGCGGTAGTACTCGAGGTGATCGTCCTCGCGCTCGCACTCCGCTGGTCCTGGACCTGGCCCCGCGCAGCCGCGCCGGCGAGCAGTGGGCCTTCGCCGCGCTGATGAACCTCGCGTCGCCGAGCGCCTGGGAACGCTTCCTGTGGGCACCGATCACGCTGCTCCTTACAGGACTGTGCTTGTTGCTCGCGCGCACCAGGCCCGCGCCCGGAGGCTGACCGAGCCGGCGGACGAACACCGTCCGCGACAGCCAGCACCGGCCACGAGCACCCACGCTCCTGGCTCGTTGTACGCACCCATCCGCCAGAGCCCGAGTCCGTCCGCACGGAGACCCACATGCAACCCGCGATCACCACACCAGCCCGCCAACCTGCGGCATCGTCGGTACGTGACGTCCTCACCTTGGGCGTCCTACTGTTCGCTCCCGTGCTGCTCATCTTCCCGCTGGCCATCGTCGGTGAGGCGTTCGGTTGGGTCGCGGCCATCACACTCGGATGGCTGCTCGGCCTGGCGCTGCTGTGATCATCGACCTCTTGGACGGCCCGGAAGAAGAGCCTCGCCACCCTGGTGTGGCCCGGCGGTCTCGCCCCTGCGCTTCTCCTGGCGACGACTGCTGGCGAGGTCTACGCGCAGATCGCCGGCAGCGCCGAGGTCTGCACCGGGTCCTCGCTTCCGGTCTGGCTCGGCATCCCCACGCTGATCGTGAGCGTGGTCGCCCCCCTGATCGTCGCGGTGGTCCTGCTGAACCGTTCAAGCACGCGCCGAGCAGCTACATCTGGGCGGGATCAGGGTGAAGCTCACGCGCTCGAGTGCCTGTCGGGGCGTGAGATCAGAAGAGCACGCGGGCCGTGAGGAGCTCGGCCCCCGGTGCGTTCGGGGCGGGGTCGTCCCGCCCCGAGAGGATCCAGGCGAAACGGACCGCATCGAGTTCCATCTCGGGGCCGTCGGCCCCCTGCGCGTAGTCGCCACCGGCTGGGCCGGTGAGCGTGAGACGGAACGGCGCTCCGTGACGGTGCGCCCACTCGATGACGACGTCCTCCACGATCCTGCTGTCGATGTCCGGGTCGATGTTCGGCTCGCGGTCGACCGCTCGCGCGATGTCGATGCGGTGGAGCCAGGTGTCGCGCGTGAAGATGACCGTGTTGAGCTCGCCGAGGGTGACCCGGTCCGGGGAACCTGTGGCCGTGTTGCCGGTCGCGTCGACGGGGACCGGGATGCGTCCGGGCAGCGCAGGGAAGCGTGACCTGGCCCGCACCGCGCGGGGCGCGACGTCGCGTAGCCGCGCCAGGAGGGCGTCCGGCTCGACGTCGGCGTGCCTGCGGATGTGGAGGCCGGTCCATGCGTCGAGGGCGTTGCCGTCGTACTCACCCTTGTGTCCCATGGCCCATACCTGCTGGCGGAGGAACTCAGGGATGGAGGCGTGCGCCTCGGCGGCGCCGAGCAGGTGGCGGACCATGTCGGCGACGCTCCACGGCTCGCAGACGGTGGGACGCTCCCACTCCTCGGGGGAGAGGGACGTGAGCAGGTCCAGGAGCGCGTCGTAGGCCGCGGTCGCGAGGCGCCAGGCCTCGGGGCTGCGATCGATGCGTTCGAGATGGTCGATATCGGTGGCGCTCGGGTTCATGGTCGCTCCTTCCGGCAGGTTTCCGGTCGACCCGACGTCGGTCATCGGGCGCGGTGGTCCCGGTCGGCTTGATCAGGGTCGCCGGCGGCGGCGCGGACGAGGTCGTGGTAGATGGACGGATCGTCGCGGTCGACGCGAGGCGTACCTTTCGGCATGGGTGGGCCGATCCACGATGTGTTCACCCCGGGGTTGCACCAGCCGCGGGCATCGGGCAGCACGACGTAGCCCGAGCAGGTCGCTGCGCCTTGGCGTGCGGCCCGTGCTTGGCGGCTGACCGCGGCACGGGCGATGCCCCGGTCGAGGTCGTGCCCGAGGCGATCGGCGTCGAGGGTCGGGCACCGGTCAGCCGCAGCCAGCACCTCGTGGCGGAGCGTGATGCAGCGGGATCTGACGAAGAACGCGGCACGCAGCTCCACGTCGAGCTCCTCGGCGGCCGCCTCGCACTGGTGTCGGGCCGCCTGGACCGCCTCGACCGCGAGCAGGCTGGATACCGGGTACTCGTCGAGCCGACCCTGCCACAGCGACCACCCGAAGTCCGGTGTCGCGGCCGCGCAGGCCGTCACCTCGGCGTCGATGATGCGCCGCGACAGGGGGTGATCGTGCTCCAACTCGAGGGGATGGGCGAGGTGGACGATCGGCAGCTCGTCGGCGAGGCCGAGGGCCTCCCGGGCTGCGCGTAGCCGCAGCACGACGACGGTCGCCCACGGACAGGCGATGTCGGAGAAGACCACGACGCTCCGAGGCGCCCCGGCCAGAGGCTCGGGAGGGTGGCCTGCAGGGACCTGCTCGTCGAGGCGCCGCGCGGCGGTGGACGTAGGGCCGGTCATCGCAGGGCCGACCCTGAGACCCCGACGCTCCTGCGGTGCGTGGGATCCATGACGTCGCTCCAAGTCATCGCTTACCTAATCCCATTAGGCATGGTACGCGCCGTGTGCCTAACGTCAATAGGAATCACGAAGTCTGTTAGGTTCAGGCCGTCACCATCCGGAGGTGGACCGATCGCCGACCGTCGAGCGCAGCGACGCGATGAGACCCGCGAACAGATCCTCGAGGCTGCGTGGAGCCTCGCTCGCGAGCGAGGCCTCACCGGCTGGTCGCTGCGTGAGGTGGGGGACGCCGTCGGGATGCGCGCACCGTCGCTCTACGTCTACTTCGACGGCAAGCACAGGATCTACGACGCGATGTTCGCGCAGGGCTATCAGCAGCTCCTGACCGAGATCGAACGCATGCCGACGACCGGCAGCCCCTTGGAGGTGCTCCGCCGGATCGCCCATGGGTTCTTCGACTTCTGCGTCACCGACCCTGCGCGTTTCCAGCTGCTGTTCCTCCGCGTCATCCCGGAGTTCACCCCCTCGCCCGCGAACTACGCCCTTGCCCAGAACGCCCTGGACTGGCTCCGGCAGGTCTTCGCTGACCTCGGGATCTCCCACGACGGTGCCCTGGACCTGTGGACCGCGCTCAACACCGGGCTGGTGAGCCAGCAGATCAGCAACGACCCCCACGGCGATCGCTGGGCCGTCCTCATCGACCGTGCGGCCGAGATGTACGTCGACAGCGAGCTCGCGCCTCGGCCAGGCTGAGCCCTCACCGGCACCGTCGCCCAGACCAGCCGCGAGACGAACGCGATGCTCGCGACCCGTACCGGAGGTGGGCACCGTAGGAGCCGAGCGACGAAGCTGGCGTGGTGTGGAACCTGGCCACCGGTCCATCGTCCTACCGGGCAGCAGTCGAAGGAGTCAGCATGCCGATGCGGACGATCGCGGCAGGCGTGGCGGGCGCGGTGATCGTGGTGAGCCTTGGGGGTTGTGCCACCGAAGGCGGGTCCGATGAGCCGTCGGCAGCCGGCGGGTCGACCAGCGTCGCCGAGGAGGACTGGGTCGACCGCGACGGGCAGGGGACCGATCTGGTGGCGAGCTTCTACGGCGACGCCCACTGCGACCTGGAGACGACCGAGATCATCCGGGTGTCCACCGAGCTCGTGTCACCCGAGGGATCGGATCGGCCGGAGCTCACGTTCGCCCACGATCCGGAAGACGGGCTGCCGGATCGCCTGACGGACGCTGCGTACGACGGCGAGGCCGAGCTTCCCGGCGACGCGGAGGCCACCGAGGTTCGCACGTTGTCCGGGGTCGACCTGCGGGCCGTCCCCGACGATCCGGACGTCATCTACCTCGTCGACGCGGACGTCGTGGAACGGTGGCCGGCGGCGATGGTGGAGTGCGACTGAGGGGTCGGTCGCTCAGTCCAGCGGATCGTCTTCGGGTGGTGGCTGGCGCAGCAGCACCGGGACCCCGGCCAGAGCCGGCAGCCAGGTCGCGACGACGCGATAGACCACGACCACCGATGTCGCGAGCGCAGTGGAGTAGCCGAGGGTCGCGAAGGCACCCACCATGCCACCCTCCACGAACCCGACGCCGCCGGGCGTCACGGGGATCGCGGTGGCCAACTGGGTGACGCCGAAGCCCACGAGCACTGCGCTGACCCGTGGGGTGGACCCGAGCGCGAAGAACACGAGGGCGAGGGAGGCGATATCCGCCGTCCACTTGAGCAAAGCCCACCCGGCGATCCGGCCCAACGGCCTCGTCGTCGGCGGATCCTCAGTGACGTCACGCAGCGAGTCGCGCCACTCATCGACGTGCTCGCCCAGTGTGTCGTGGAGCTTCCCGATCCACCGGATGAGACGGTCACCGGTCGACGGGGAGTGCAGGATCGTCACCACCGTCGCGACGAGGCCGACGAGGGCGGCCAGCGCGGGGAGTGCGATCACCAGCGCGGTGGTCGGCAGGTCGCCGGCGACGAAGGCGGTGACGATGCCACCAGCGCCGAGCCCGGCGATCGTGGTGAGCGAGATGGTGGTTGCGAGCGCGACCGCGGCCGTCGCGCCCGGCCCGCTCATGCCCTGCGCGGTCAACCTCTGAACGGCGACCGCGTTCCCGGCCCACCCACCCGCGGGCAGCGTGTGGCTCAGCGTGAACGCCGGCATCGAGACCTTCAGCGCGTTCCTTGTCCCGACCGAGCCGTTGATGGCGGCCGCGCTCGCGCCGTAGACCTTGCCCCACAGCACGACCACGGCCACCTGCAGCACCGCCGCACCGGCCAGCGGCCGGATCGAGGCGCGGCTGAACGAGCCCAGCGCCTCGTCGATACCGACGACGGCGAGCCCGACGGCGTAGAAGGCGATCACGAGCGATACGCCGACCACCCACCGCCGCCGTGGCCGGGGGAGGCGTCCGCTCGCCGAGGTGTGATCGCCCGTGGTGTCCGCCATGTCCCTCGTCCGGTCGGCGCCGCTCGGGGGACGGCGCGAGGCGGACTGCGGGGTCCCGCCGCCCAGCGACCGAGGGTAGGCGAGGTGGACCCTGCGGTTCCCCGGACCACCAGGCGGACGACCCCGCCCCGAACGCACCGGGGGCCCAGCTCCTCATGACCCGCGTGCTCTTCTGATCTCACGCCCCGGCCAGTCGTCGATGTCTGCGCTTCCCGCGTCCTGGGGTTTCTGGCTGATGGGGTGACGGGGCGGTCCGCCCATCGCGCACCCCGTCGACCGATCCGTGCGCGCATGCACGCGTCCCAACGAAAGCACCGGCGCTCTTGTCCGCGGATCGAGGTCGACGAGGACACGGTGACCGAACTCGGGGAAGGGAAGAGCGACGCTCTCCTCGCGAGCCTGGAGAAGGACGGCGTGGTCGTGTTCGAGTCCACGGTCGAGATGGGGTGTCGGGTGCAGCGCAACGGCCTGCGTACCGCCGTGTTCCCCGCCAGCCGCGACCATCTTCCGGTGTCGGACGCCGCGGGGCTGGATGCGCTGCTCGAAGCGCCGGTGGACGGTGTCACCGCGGCGGAACCCGGGTTCCCCGGCAGCCCTGACCCGGCCCCTGGACGCCGAGCCGGCTCGCACCGTGGTGGCCGAGGACGCCCAGACCGGGATCCAGGCCGGTCGCCGGGCGGCTATCGACCACAGGTGATCGCCCACAAGCATCAGCGGGCGTGTCCGTTCGGCCGCAGTACCGGTTGCCCTGGCAGGCAGTGGTTCTCGGGTGGTCCACGCGACTGGGTGGCCGCGGTCCCGATCCCACCATCGGGGCAAGGAACGAGCACGATGCGTCGACTCGAGAAGGGCCACGGCACGGTCATCGACTACTCGCTGTCGGGTGAGGTGACGGCGGACGAGCACACCCAGTTGGCCAGCGAGCTCCGGGACGAGATCGCCGAGCACGGCACGATCCGCGTGCTGTTCTGGCTGTCCGATCTGGAGCTGTCGAGCTCCCGACCTTCCCCTTCGACGACGAGCCGACGGCCTGGGCCTGGCTCGAGTGAGCACGACCCGCCGCCCACCGATCGGGCCGCTCTGGCGATCTGACCGGGAGTCGTGCTCCGGTCGGCCGTCGCGCCCCCGGTTGGCGACACCGGAGGAGAACGAGCAAGGTGGGCCATCGCAACACGGTCGGCTTCATCGTCAGCAACGTCGGTCCGTTCGACGGCATCGCCACCAAGGTGCGCGATGCCATCGACACAATCACCGATCGAGGGAGGTCCCACCATGCAGCTGCGAGATCTGGTCAACGACAACCCCGTTCACCTCGTCCTGCTCGTGATCGACGGGCTGGGCGGCTACGCCGACGCCCGACAGGACAGCGAGCTCGAGGCGGCCACCACACCCAACCTGGATCAGCTCGCCGCCGAGGCCGCCTGTGGCTTGGCGCTGCCAGCGGGCCCGGGCATCACGGTCGGGTCGGGCCCCGGCCACCTCGCCCTGTTCGGCTACGACCCCCTGGAGTTCGACCTCGGTCGGGGCCTGCTGTCGGCCATCGGTCTCGGCGTGGAGCTCCGGCCGGGTGACATCGCCGCGCGGGGCAACCTGGCCTTCCTCGACGACAAGGGCCGGGTGACGGACCGACGGGCCGGACGGATCGATGACGATCGTGCGGGCACGATCGTCGATCACCTCGCGCAGCAGGTCCTGCTCGAGGACGTCGAGGTCACGTTCAAACACGTCTCCGAGCACCGCGTCCTACTGGTGCTGCGTGGCGACGGGCTGGACCCCCACGTCGAGGACCTCGATCCACAACGCACGGGCGTACCACCGCGCGAGCCCACCGCCACCGCGCCTGAGGCCGCGCACACCGCCGAGCTCCTGGCACGGCTCGACGTCGCCATCAGGGAGGCGCTGACCGGCCAGGACGCCGACGTGGTGTTGTTCCGCGGCTTCGACACCCTCCATGAGCTGCCCAGCATGCAGGACCACTTCGGCGTCCGTCCCGCCACCGTGGCGACCTACCCGATGTACCGCGGGGTGGCCCAACTGGTGGGGATGGACACGCTGCCGGTGGTGGGCTCCCTGGCCGAGCAGATCGAGCTCATGTCGGCGCACTGGGATCGCTACGACTACCTGTTCGCTCATGAGAAGGCGGCGGATCGGGCCGGTCACGACGGTGATCGCGAGGGCAAGATCGCGGCGATCGAGGCGGTCGACGCGGTGATCCCGGATCTGGTCTCACTGGGCCCAGACGTGCTGGCGATCACCGGCGATCACTCGGCCCCGACCCAGCTCCATGCCCACTCCTGGCACCCCGTGCCGACGTTGCTGTGGGGGGACAAGGTGGGGCGTGACGCGGTGCAGAGCTTCGGGGAACGTGCCTGTGCCACCGGCATGCTCGGCCATCTTCGCACCCAGGATCTCATGCCGCTGATGCTCGCCTCCGCCGGACGGCTCGAGAAGTACGGCGCCTGAGCGCGGGTCACGGCATCTCCTCTGGTGCGAACCGCTGGCCTGCCGATCGCCACCTCGGCGGTGGCACCCTGGCCGGGGAGTGAGCAGGTTCGCCGGCCCGGCTCCCAGCAGGGGCGAGCGGCGACCGGAAGGAGACGAGGTGGGACGGATCCGGATCGGTGTCTCGGGCTGGGACTACGAGAGCTGGCGGGGCGACTTCTATCCCGATGACCTCAAGCGTCGCGACGAGCTCGCCTACGCGGGCCAACGGTTCGACACCCTGGAGGTCAACGGCACCTTCTACCGCCTCACGAAGCCCGAGCGCTGCATCGGGTGGCGGGACGCGGTGCCGGCCGACGTCGTCCTCGCCGTCAAGGGAAGCCGGTTCATCACCCACAACAAGAAGCTCCGGGGCACGGCGCCTGCAGTGGCGAACTTCCTCGCCACCGGGATCCTCGAACTCGGCTCCAAGCTCGGGCCGATCCTGTGGCAGCTGCCGGAGCAGCTGCACTTCGACGCGGCGCGGGTGAACCACTTCCTGGCCGGGTTGCCCCACGACACCGATGCGGCCGCCGAGCTCGCGCGAGACCACGACGACCGGGTCGAGGAGGCCGCCTACGGCACGGGAGCCAACCATCGGATGCGGCACGTGCTCGAGGTGCGTCACGAGAGCTACCTCTGCGCGGAGATGGTCGCGATCGCGCGCCGCCACGGCGTCGCTCTCGCTGCCTCCCATGCTGCGGCCTGGCCCTACACCGAGGAGGTGACCGCCGGGTTCGTCTACCTGCGCCTGCACGGTCCGGGCGCCCTGTACGCCAGCTCCTACGGCGAGGACGAGCTCCGGGCGTGGGCGCAGCGCCTGCAGCGGTGGCGCATCGGCGATCAGCCTGCCGATGCGCACACGATCACCGACCGGGCCCCGCCGGCACGTCGGGAACGTGACGTCTACGTCTACTTCAACAACGATGCGTCCGGGTACGCCCCGAGGAACGCGGCCCGGCTGCGCGCACTGGTCGCCGAAGCGTCGACCGGCCACGATCAGGACGGCTGAGCCCACCGTCGGATCACCCGGGCGTGGTCACGTGCAGCGCATGCGCGTAGACGACCGCACGTGCCATCCGTTGGAGGATCCATGTGCTGCTCCGCATCGCCTGGAGACCGCGGCTCGGCGGTGGTGCTCCGCTCACATCCAGGGTTCCCCTGCGTTGTCGCGCTGTCAGGTCGCGAGCGAGCCGGCGAAGATCTGCCACGCCAGTGCGGACTTCGCCGCGAGGCTGAGCACCAGGTAGGCCTTCTCGCCGAAGGCGTAGTCGTGCCATCGGCCGACGCCGCGGTACTGCAACCACTGGTTGAGACCGAAGCTCATGAAGAAGACGAAGAGGGACGCGAAGATCGCGATCACGAACCCCGGGAGCTCCTCCGCGCCGACGAGGTTGACGATGAGCGCGACCCACGGCGCGAGACCGGCGAGTGTTCCGAACCAGAACGCCACCATCGTGGTCGAGGTACGACCGGGCGGGTTCATCAGCTCCTGGAGCCACCCGAACAGGATCATCGCGACGTTGGCGCCGAGGATCGCGATCAACGCGGCGATGCCGGTGATACCGCTGTAGAGGCAGATGAGCACGACCATGATCGACGCGCTGAACGAGTACTCGACCCAACGGAAGCGGTTGATCCCACCCCGCAGGTCGCGCTCGTATGTGGCGCGGCCGATCGTCGCGGTCAGCAGGTGGTCCAGGGAGGCGAGCGCGAGGAACGCCGCGATCGCAGCGGCGACCGGTACGTCGAACAGCGACTCGGGCGGCGGTACATCTGAGCCGGGCGGTCCGGTCGGGAACGACGAGGTGACCGTGATCGCGAAGCCGCTGGCGAGCGCAACGATGCTGACGGCTTGCGCCAGGTGGAGGACCGTGAGTGCGAGGTTCCAGCGCCGCAGATCAGCGAGCCGATCAGAGGTCACCCCGATGGCGGTGGCACCTGCGGGCGGTGACGTGGTCACGAGCATCGTCCTTGGTCAGGTGCCCCGAGCTTCCCACAGCGGCTGCCGTACGCAGAGGCGATCGCCGGAGCGGGCACCCTATGTGCTCTCCGATGGATCCGGTCCTCGAGCACGTCTGGGTTGCCTGTGCGCGCAGGGCGCAGCGCCGCCGCGCGGTCAGGTCCCGCCACGGTCTTCCCGTTGGTCGGATGCCGTCCGGGTCCCCTCGGGGTACCGGCTGAGCTGGTGCAGGAGCTGGCGTGGCCCCGTGCTCGTCGCTCCCAGCGCACCCACACGTGCGCGCAGGTCGCGGTCGGCGGTCACCACCTCCACCTCGAGGTCGTCCGTGGCACGGATGAACTCGACGATCCGGTCGTCGGCCGCGTCGGGGCCCGGGCGGGTGGCGTAGCACACCTCGATGGCGCCGTGGTCGCCTTCCTCCAGTCCGGGGATCGGGCGGCCATCGACGACGACCAGCACGTCGGCCGTGGTCCCGGCGGCATATGGCTGGAGCTCGTCCACGAGGCGGCCAACGGCGGCGTCACGGTCGCGCCACCACCCATCGGGGCGGCTGCCGATGACGTTCATCGCGTCGATGCACAGCAGGGCCATGCCGCGAAGGTACGCGGCGGCGTCGGCGTCGCTGTCAGCTGGCAGGTCCGGATGCGCTTTGAGCCGTTCGAAGCCGCTGATGGGGACCGCGACGACCTGCCGATCGTCGATCGGACGCTGCGAGGACAGCACGGACAGAGGGAGGATGTCGCTGCCTCCGGCGTGGGCGATCCCCGTCAGCTCTCCCTCTGCCGGTTCCGGCGCATCTCCGGACGACAGGCCACACGCCGCGAGCGACAGCGCCACGAGCAGCAGCCACGGGGTCGGGGGCGGGATCCAGCACCGGTTGGTGGCTGCGAGCCACGCCTGCTCGGATACGCGTCAGGCCCAGCGGTCGATCAGTCTGGTCAGCAGTCGGAGCGGTGCCTGCGCGGAGGCGCCGGCCCCGTCGAGCGCCTGGGACGAGAGCTGCTCGGACCGTCGCAGGTCGTCGTCGGTCTGGTCGTCGAGTCGCGCCACGACCTCGGTGTCCAGGAGGACGACGTCCACCTCCTCGTCGATCTGCAGCGATCGTTGGTTCAGGTTGGCGCTCCCGACGATCCCCAGGTCGCCGTCGACGGTGAGCACCTTCGCATGCAGCATGGTCGGGCGGAAGTGGTGGAGATCGATGCCCGCGTCGAGCAGGTCGGGGTAGCGACGCGCTGCAGCGAGCCGCGCCACTTCCTTGTCGTTGTTCGGTCCCGGCAGCAGGACCTGGACCTGTACCCCCCGTGACGCGGCCCTGGCGAGGGCCTCGAACGTCGCGTCGTCGGGCGAGAAGTACGGCGTGGTGATGCGGATCCGCCGGCGGGCTCGGGCGAACGCGACCCGACGCAGCATGGCGATGTCGCTCCAGCCCTCCTCCGACTCGCCACGCACCACCATCGCGGTCGTCGGACCGTCGCAGGGTTGCTCCGGGAACCGGTCCCGGTCGTCGAACAGATCCGCGTCATCTTCTAGCCAGTCGTCGAGGAAGGCGGCTCGGAGACCGTCGACGACCGGACCGCGGAGCCGCAGCTGGGTCTCGCGCCAGCCGGTGCCATCGTCGGAGCTTCCGTCCCACTCCTCGGCGATCCCGACCCCGCCGACGAAGCCGACCGCCTCGTCGCAGACCAAGACCTTCCGGTGTGTGCGATGACCAGGGTTGCCCGTGTCGTCCGCGTCGACGAGGGGACGGAACCAGTGCAGTTGCACGCCAGCGGCGCCCATGTCCTCGATCAGTGCGTGGTCGACGTGGCGGGCACCGAGAGCGTCGAGGATCACCCGGCAGCGGACCCCCGCAGCGGCCCGGTCGCACAGCGCGGCGGCGAACCGGTGGGCGACGTCTCCGCGCCAGTAGACGAACGTGAGCAGGTCCACGGTGCGGGTAGCGGCTGCGATCGCATCGAGCATCGCTGGGAAGATCGTGTTCCCGTCCCGCAACACCTCGACATGGTTGCCTTCGGTGGCTGGGACGCCGAGGGTCCCCTCGAGCACTCGGCGCCACGGAACGTCGTCCTGGATGGCCATATCACGACTGCCTGTTCGGACCGGTTGCGGCCCACCCTACGACCACCACTACCGGTGTGTGCACCGTCGTCGAGTGCTTGGGTGCATGATGCGCGCCCAGGACGCGGACGCTGGCGGTAGCGGCTGGGGGAGTCGAGGCGCCGAACCCGGTGGTGTTGTTCGTGCTGGGCGGCGTGCTGCTCGTGGGTGGGGCGGAGCTGTTGGTGCGCGTCGCGTCGCGGTTGGCGGTCGCGGCGGGGATCACGCCGCTGGTGGTCGGGCTCACGGTGGTCGCGTTCGGGACCTCGGCCCCGGAGATGGCGGTGACGGTCGGCTCGGCGTACGCCGGTCAGGCGGCGGTGGCGCTGGGCAACGTGGTCGGCAGCGGCATCTGCAACCGGCTCGCGATGCTCGGGCTCGGCAGCATCGTCGCTCCGTCCGGGATCCCGGTGAGCGAGGGTGCGTTGACGTTCGACATCCCGGTGATGATCACGGTCGCGATAGCTGCGCTGCCGGTGTTCTTCACCGGCCACACGATCGCTCGGTGGGAAGCGGCCGTGTTCCT
>JBBDSW010000207.1:0-2325 GCA_040904745.1 Nitriliruptoraceae bacterium | reverse complement strand
TCGGAGCGTCTCAGCTGATGCCGCGGTCGGCCTCGAGCAGGCGCAGCCAGACCTCGCTGGTCGTCGGGAAGGCGGGAACGGCGTGCCAGAGAACGTCGAGCGGCACCTCGCCAGCGATCGCGACGGTCGCGGCGTGGAGCATCTCGCCGACCCCGGGGCCGACGAACGTGGCACCGACCACGACACGGCGCTGCTGATCGATGACCAGCTTCGCGTAGCCGTGGTCGTGGCCGTGCAGGGCCCCGCCAGCAACGCCGGTCGGATCCGACTCGACCGTCTTGACCTCGGTACCGGCGTCGCGGGCCTCCTGCTCGATCCGGCCGACCGCCGCGATCTGCGGGTCGGTGAAGACCACCTGGGGTACCACCCTGTGGTCGGCCCAGGCCTCGATGTCCTTGCCGCCGATGACGTCACCGACGATGCGTGCCTGGTACTTGCCCTGGTGGGTGAGCAACACGCGGCCGTTGACGTCGCCAGCAGCGTAGAGCCAGTCTCCGTCGACCCCCTGGGCGGCGAGGTGGTCGTCGACCTTGATCGGTCCTCCCGGTTCGAGACCGACCGTCTCCAGGCCGATGTCATCGGAGTTCGCGGTGCGCCCGATCGCCACCAGCAGCTCGTCGCCGACGAGCTCGTCACCGCCCGCGGTAGTGACCGTGACCGGCCCGTCGCTCCCAACGCGGGTGACCGACGCGGCGGTCGTTCCCGTCAGCACCGTGATGCCCTCGTCTTCGAAGGCCGCCTCGAGCGTCGCACCGACCTCAGGCTCGTAGGGGTTCAGCACCCGGTCCGCCCTCTCGATGACGGTGACGTCGGCACCGAGCCGGGCGTAGGCCTGGGCCATCTCGCAGCCGACGGGTCCGCCGCCGAGCACGAGCAGCCGGTCCGGGACACGATCCGCCTGCGTGACCTCCTTGTTGGTCCATGCGCCGGCCGTGTCGAGCCCCTCGATCGGCGGCACGTTGGCGCGCGAGCCACTGGCGACGACCACCGCGCGCTCGGCGGTCAAGGTGCGCGTTGAGCCGTCGTCGCCCGCCACCTCGACCCGACGTTCGCCGGCGAGGCGACCGCGACCGCGGATCAGCTCCGCACCGATGCTCTCGACCCACGACACCTGGGCCTCGTCGTCGAGTCCGGAGGTCCACTCGTCGCGACGGCGGAGCACCGCCTGCACGTCCACCTCGCCGCTCACCGCCTCGGCCGCACCCGGAACGCGCTTTGCCGCCGCGACCAGCTCGGGCGGACCGAGCAACGTCTTGCTCGGGATGCATGCCCAGTAGGAGCACTCGCCGCCGACGAGCTGGCTCTCGATCACCGCCACCGACAGGCCGTTGTCGCGTGCATACCACGCGACGTTCGTGCCGGTCGAGCCGGCGCCGATCACGATGACACCGTAGGTGTGTTCCCTGGCCATGATGCGCTCCTCGTGTTGGTCACAGGCCTGCAACGGAGATCTGAATCGTCCGATCCGCGGATCCGTCTGGACCGTTCCGTCTCCCTCGACCGATCCGTCTCCTCGGAGCGAAGCCGCAGCGACGCGGGGGGCTTCCTATCGTTGCAGCAGGCCGCCGAGGTCGGGCCCTGATCGGGCGACCATCGGACAGGGTCCCTGAGACCCGTGTGCGCGCTGCCGCAGCGCGCGAGCTGGGCCAGCGAGGAAAGCCAACCCTTCCGCCAATGAGAACACCGTCCAACGGCTTGACCCTGCTCGATGCCACGGCGCCGCCAGTGCTGCAGCACCCCCCTCCGTCGTCGGCGTCCATGCACCGATGCTCTCGGAGCACCGACAGCAGACCAATGACCCGCATGGAGCCTTCGGAGCCCACCGGACGGCACCTCATCGGGGAGATGGAAGCGACGAGCAGCCCGCTCGGTTACCACCGCTGGGCCCCCCGCTCGTCGTCGTGCCCGACCGCATCGGACGAACGAGGTCTCCTGACACGACATCACTGACTCGACATCGATCGGGATCATCATCACCGTCACCGACAGTCTTCTCGCCGTTCTGGCCGACGCCGGCGTCCGCCACGTGTTCGGGGTACCCGGCGATGCCATCAACGCCATGGTGGACGGCATCCGTCGCCATCCCGAACTGACCTTCGTCCAGGTCCGCCACGAGGAGGCCGGTGCGTTCGCCGCGAGCGCTCAGGCCAAGCTGACTGGCGAACTGACCGCGGTCGCCGGAACCTCGGGTCCCGGCGCGGTGCACCTGCTCAACGGTCTGGCCGATGCCAGCCGGGATCATGCCCCGGTGATCGCCGTGACGGGACAGGCAGACACCTCGCTGCTCGGCACCTCGGCGCACCAGGAACTCGACCAGCACGATCT
>JBBDSW010000206.1:0-2327 GCA_040904745.1 Nitriliruptoraceae bacterium | reverse complement strand
AATAGACGCAGAGAATGGCCGGGTTGCGTGGAGGGTTCGTGGGACAGACGATGTTGGCGCCGCTACGTGAGATGGAGCCGCCGTTGCCGCTGTCACCTGCCTGTGCGGTACGTGTCGCGCCGGGGGTGGATCTGGTTGAGGACCCGGCCGAGGGCGGCGCGGTGTGGTTGCACGGGATGGTGTCGTTCGCCTGGGAGCACCATGATGGCGCGGGCCGGCGGCTGGCTGCCGCGGGGCTGGTCGCCACCGGGGCGGCGAGCCAGCGTCAGGTCGCGGCCGCGTTCGGGGTGAACGAGACCACGGTGTGGCGTTGGCGACAGGAGCGTGACCGTGCCGGGGTTGCCGGGCTGGTGTCGGCCAAGAAGGGGCCGCGCGGGCCGTGGAAGCTCACCGACGAGCTGGCCGCCCAGATCGTGGCCTTGTCCGCACAGCAGCTGTCGGGACGGCAGATCGCCCGCCGTCTGGATGTCTCGGAGGGCAGCGTGCGCCGGGTGCTGACCCAGGCCCGCGAGCGTGACGCTGCCAGCTCCACAGCACCGGAGACGGCCGAGGCCACCGCGTGCGACGAGGTGGATCTGGCCGAGGCCACCGCGGCCGGCGAGACGGCGGATCCGACCGAGGCTGACGATGCCACTGACGGGCTCAAGCTGCTGGCCCGTCCGCAGCCACGCACGAGCGAGCGGCAGGCGGCCCGGGCGGGGCTGCTGGCTGGCGCCCCACCGAAGGTGTGTGAAGGCGGCCAGCTCCCCGCCGCGGGTGTGCTGCTCGCACTACCGGGCCTTCAGGCCACCGGGCTTCTCGACACCTTCGAGGAGACGTTCGCTGACCGCCAGGGCCGGGCGGCGTTCTACGACACGCGGGCGCTGGTGCTCACCGTGGCGTTGTCCGCACTGCTGGGCGAACCGCGTGCCCAGGGACTGACCCGGCTGGCCCCGACCGATCTGGGACGGCTGCTGGGCTACGACCGTGGCCCGGAGGTCAAGACCCTGCGCCGCCGTCTGGGTGAGCTCGCTGGCCTGTCCCGTTCGGACGTGCTGCTTGAGACGCTCGCGGCCCGACACCTTACGGCCCACCCCGACCAGGCCGGGATGTTCTACATCGACGGGCACGTGCGCGCCTACCACGGCAAAGCCGACCTTTCGAAGGCGCATGTGGCCCGGATGCGGATCTCGATGCCCGCCGAGGTCGACACCTGGATCACCGACGCCCGCGGCGACGGGCTACTGGTGTGGACCTCCGAGCCGGGCGCGTCGCTGACCGGCGAACTGCGCCGCGCCACCGGCGACATCCGCAAGCTCGTCGGCGACGATGCCCGACCCACGATCGTCTTCGACCGGGGTGGCTGGTCACCGAAGCTGTTCGCCGAACTCGACACGGCAGGGTTCGACATCCTCACCTACCGCAAGAACCCGCCCGCCCCCGAGCCGGCCTCAGCGTTCGTCGACCACACCGTGGTCGACGACCGCGGAGCCACCCATACCTACCGGCTCGCCGACCGGCCCGTCCGGCTGGGCTACGGCCCCAAGACGGCCCGCCGCTACTTCTCCTGCCGCCAGATCGTCCGGCTGTGCGACACCGGACATCAGACCACGATCGTCACCACCCGCACCGACGTCGATCCCGGACCGATCGCGTGGGCGATGTTCAACCGGTGGCGTGAGGAGAACTTCTTTCGCTACATGCGCGCCCGGTTCGCACTCGACGCGCTCGACACCTACACGATCGTTCCCGACGACCCGGCCCGCACCGTGCCCAACCCCGCCAAGAAAGACGCCGCCCGCCACATCGCCGCGCTCAAGGCCACCATCGCCTCCGGGCAGGCCACCATCGGCCGGCTTGCCGACACCCCCGCACTGGCCCCCAGCCTCACCGAACTGTCGGGAGCGCTCGACGAGGTCCGTGACCAGCTCGCAACCACCCAGGCCGACAACAAGGTGTTGCCCGCCCGCGTGCCGGTCGGCGACATCCGGCCCGACGCGGCCCGGCTCGACGGAGAACACAAGCGGCTCGTCGACGCGATCCGCATGGCCACCTACAACGCCGAATCGTCTCTCGCCCGGCTGCTCTCCCCCCACTACCGCCGGGCACACCACGAAGCTCGTAGTCTGCTCCACGAAGCGTTCGCCAGCCCCGCCGACATCCAGATCATCGACGGCCGCATGCACGTCACCCTCAACCCGCTCTCCGCGCCCCACCGCACCCGTGCGATCGCCGGGCTCTGCCGCGACCTCACCGACACCGAAACGCTCTACCCCGGCACCGACCACCCCCTGGTCTACACCGTCAAGAACCCCGACGACTCTGCATGAACGATTCACGCTATGTCG
>JBBDSW010000205.1:0-2354 GCA_040904745.1 Nitriliruptoraceae bacterium | reverse complement strand
GGCGGCTGCGGCAAGGGTGGGTCGCGAGACCGGCTGATCGAGGCACAGCACCATGACGGCGTCGCCGCCGGGTGCGCTGCGGCCGATCTGGGCTGAGGCGATGTTGACCTGTTCCTCGGCCAGGATGCTGCCGATGACCCCGATGATGCCGGGCCGGTCGCGGTAGCGCAGGAACGCCATATGGCGGGTGGGTTCGACATCGACCGGGGTGCTCCAGACCTCGATGAGCCGTTCTCGGTGGGCGGGGTGGAGGCTGCCACCGACGGTGATGGCCTGACCGTCGCGGTCGTGCACGGTGACGCGGATGTGAGACGACGGGTGTGCCTCGCTGTGGCGGGTGGTGATCTGCTTGAGGTGCAGGCCGCGACCCTCGGCGAGGCCGGGCGTGTTGACCAGGGTGACGGGCTCGTCGCTGGTCGCGGCGAGCACACCTCGCAGTGCGGTGAGACCCAGGATGCTGCAGTCCTCATCGGCGAGCTCGCCGGCACATTCGACGGTCACCTCGCCATCGAGTCCGCCGCCGGCAAGTCCGGTAACGAGCCGTCCGAGCTTCTCCGCGAGGGGCAGGTAGGGACGGATGAGGTCGTTAACGGGCCCGCCGGGCACGTTCACCGCGGAAGGCACGAAGTCACCGGCGAGCGCGAGTTCGACGTACTCGGCGACCTGCACCGCGGCACGGTCCTGCGCCTCGGCGGTGGATGCGCCCAGGTGGGGGGTGACCACGACGTTGGGCAACGCGAACAGTGGGCTGTCGGTGGCGGGTTCGGTGGCGAACACGTCGATGGCGGCCCCAGCGATCGTCCCTTTTCGCAGCGCTTCGGCCAGTGCATCTTCGTCGACGATGCTGCCGCGAGCCACGTTGAGCAGTCGCGCGGTCGGCTTCATCCTGGCGAGCATGGCGGTGTCGATGAGCCCGAGGGTGTCGGGGGTCTTGGGCAGATGCACGGTGACGAAGTCGGCGAGCGCGAGCACCTCTTCGATCGTGTCGTGCAGGTCGACACCGAGCCGTGCGGCGTGTTCGGGCGCGACGAACGGGTCGTAGGCGGCCAGGTGCATCCCGAACGCGTGGCAGCGTTGGGCGACCAGCGTGCCGATCCGGCCGAGCCCGAGGATGCCCAGCACCTTTCCTTGGACCTCGGTACCGGTCCAGCTCGACCGTTCCCAACGACCATCGGTCAGTGCGGTGTGGGCCTGTGGGATGTTGCGTGCCACCGCGAGCAGCAGCGCGACGGTGTGCTCCGCAGCCGAGACGATGTTCGACTGGGGGGCATTGCACACCACGATGCCGTGACGCGTGGCGGCCTCGACGTCGACGTTGTCCAGTCCGACCCCGGCGCGGGCAACGACCTTGAGACGGCCGGCACCGGCGGCGAGGATGTCAGCATCGATAGTGGTCTGCGAACGCACGACGATCGCGTCGTAGCTGCCTGCCAGCCCGACCAGGTCCTGCTTGGGCAGGCCGGTCTTGACGTCGACCTGGTGGTGGCGGGACAGCAGCTCGACGCCTTCGGCGGCGATGGGATCGGCGATTAGTACGTGCACGGGGCAACTCCTGCAGTGTTCTGGTGGTCGTGGTTCAAGGTCAGCTGGTGCTTCGGCGCAGGGCGCTGCCTCGTCCTGGTGACGGGGCCGGTCGGGCTGGTGCGGTCGAGGTGATGTCGCTACCGCGGCAACCGAGCCGTTGTCGACGACGCGGAACTCGATGCCGGACGCACACCGGCGCGGTCGGCATCCTCGAGTTCGAGAG
The DNA here is from genome assembly GCA_040904745.1 of Nitriliruptoraceae bacterium. Lineage (GTDB taxonomy): Bacteria > Actinomycetota > Nitriliruptoria > Nitriliruptorales > Nitriliruptoraceae > T1Sed10-7. The sequence continues at coordinate 607 of JBBDSW010000205.1, read as the reverse complement.
CGGACGCATCCCTGGTGGCGATCGGGGCACCACCGACAGCGTACCCTTCCGTCACGTTACTGATGGTGTGCGAACCTCGAATCTGCACACGCGCCGCCACTGCGGCCACGACCACGGACGTCTGCCTTGCTGATCACGACACCCCACCCGCCGCGCCCGACGACCCGGTTCTCCGGCTGGCGGATCGTTGCGATGGCGGCGGTCGCGCTCGGCATGACCGGTCCCGGCCAGACCGCCGGCGTGAGCGTGTTCATCGACCCGATGATGGCCAGCCTCGAGGTGACCCGCTCCCAGATCTCCGCCGCCTACCTGGTCGGCACCCTCTCGGGCGCGGTTGCGCTACCTCGAGTGGGGCGGCTCATCGACGACCGGGGCGCACGCACGGCCATGGCGCTGGTCGGCGGCGTGTTCGGCGTGGTGCTGACAGCGATGGCCGGCGTCACCGGACTGCTCACCCTGGCCGTCGGGTTCGCCGGGATCCGCATGTTCGGGCAGGGCGCGCTCGGTCTGGTCGCCAAGAACGCGGTGGCACCCTGGTTCGACCGACGTCGAGGTACGGCGATGGGGGCGACCTCGGCGATCGGTGGCGCGCTGCTGTCGCTCATGC
>JBBDSW010000204.1:1708-14424 GCA_040904745.1 Nitriliruptoraceae bacterium | reverse complement strand
CGGCCGAACGGCTGCTCGACCTGGTCGAGCCGGAGCCCGCCGAGGATGTGGGTACCACCGCCGGTGCTCCGGGCCCGGGCGGCGATCGCCGGCCGGCGCCGGATCCCGCGGGTACCGCCGTGGAGCTCCAGGAGGTGACGGTGCGCCATCCAGGCCGGGATCTGCCGGCCCTGGACCGGGTGACGATGACGATCCTGCCGGGGGAGCGGGTGGCGGTGCTCGGCGCCTCCGGTGCCGGCAAGACCACGCTGGCCAGCGTCCTGCTCGGGCTCCGTGCGCCCGACCAGGGGCGCCTCCACCTCGCCGGTGTGGATGTCGCCGCCCTCGACCCGGCCGCCTGGCACGCCCACCTGGCCTGGGTGCCCCAGGACCCGGCCGCCCTGCGCGGCACGGTCCGCGAGGTGGTCACCCTCGGGGTGGCTCCGGCGCCCGACGACGACACCGTCTGGAACGCGCTCCGGGCGGTCGCCATGGACGCCGAGGTGGCGGGGCTCCCCGACGGGCTCCAGACCCGGATCGGCCCGGGCGACCGGGGGCTCTCGGCCGGGCAGCGGCGACGGCTCGCGATCGCCCGGGCGCTGCTCCGTGACGTCGGCCTGGTCGTCCTCGACGAGCCGACCGGCGACCTGGACGTGGCGTCCGAGCGGGCCGTCCGGCAGGCGATCGAGGGTCTGGCACGCACCCGCAGCGTCGTGGTGCTCACCCACCGGGTGGCGCTGGCCGGGGGCTCAGACCGGGTCGTGGTGCTCGATGCCGGCCGGGTCGTCGAGTCCGGGCCGCCGGAGCGGTTGCGCGAAGACGGCGGCGCCTACGCGGCCCTGGTGGCCGCGGCCGAGCCGCTGCGCCCGGACGAGGTGGCCCCGGCGCCGACCACAGCTGGCCCCCGCGCCGAACCTCCCCGCGCCGAACCCGTGCGCTCCCAGCCCGCGCACCCGGAGCCTGCCCGTCCCGCACCCGCCCTGCCATCCCCCTTGGACCTGGCGCACCGGCCCGGCGAGTCGGTCTGGCGGACCCGCTTCCGCCAGCTCATCCACCTCCTCGGCCCCCACCGTCGACCGCTCGCCGTGGCGATCACCGCGGGGGCCGTGACACCGCTCGCCGGCGTGGTCCTGGTCGCCGTCTCCACCTACCTGATCTCCCGCTCGGCGCTGCAGCCCAACCTGCTCGATCTGACCGTCGTCATCGTCTCCGTCCGGGCGCTGTCCCTCGGCAAGGGGGTGTCGCGCTACGTCGAGCGGCTCTCCGGCCACGACGTGGCGCTGCGGGTGGTGGTCGATCTGCGCCACCACGCCTACCTCCGGCTGCTCCCGCAGGCACCGGCAGGGCTGGCCCGGTTCCGCAGCGGTGACGTCCTGGCCCGGGTCGTCGCCGACGTCGACCGGCTGCAGCTCGCCCTGGTCCGCGGGGTCATCCCCCTGGTCGGCGGGCTCCTGGCATCGGTCGCGATCGTCCTGATCGGCACCGTGCTCCTCCCGGCGGCCGGCCCGGTCCTCCTGGTCGGCCTCCTGATCGCCGGCATCGGTGTGCCGCTCGTCAGCTGGCGACTCGCCCGGACGCCCGAGCGCCGGCTGGCCGCCGCCCGGGGTCAGCTGTCCGCCGAACTCGTCGAGCTGCTCCAGGCCGCACCCGAGCTCCGTCTGCTCGGACAGCTCGAGGCCGCCGAGGCCCGCGTCGACCACCTCGACGCCCGACTCGTCGAGGCGGAGCGCTCCGCGGTGTCCCGGGGCGGCGGGGGCGAAGCCGGGGTGCAGGCCGTCCTCGGCGCGACCGCGCTGGCACTGGTGCTGGTGGCCGTCCCGGCGGTCGCCGCCGGCACGCTGTCCGGGGTGGTGCTGGCCTCGGTGCTCGTCCTCGCGCTCGCCGCCGCGGAGGCGGTCGGTCCGCTGCCCATGGCAAGCCGGTCGTTGGTCACCGCGGCCACCTCGGCGGGCAGGCTGCGCGACGTCCTCGATGCACCGCCGCCGGCCCCCGACCCGGCGCCATCAGCTCCGGACCCGGCGCCGCGCGCCCCGGTCGTCTCGGCCCCGGAGCTGGCCCTCGAGTCGGCCACGGCGACCTACCCGGGCGCCGTCGACCCGGCCGTGCACGCGCTCACCCTGAGCTTGTCCCCCGGCCGGCGGGTCGCGGTCGTGGGCCGGTCGGGCGCGGGCAAGTCGACGCTGGCGGCGCTGACCGTGCGGTTCCTGGACCCGGACGACGGGGTCGTCCGCCTCGATGGGGTGCCGCTGACCGAGCTGGCCGGCGACGACGTCCGCGGGCTGGTCGCTCTCAGCCCCCAGGACGCGCACGTGCTGGCCGGCACGATCTCCGACGAGCTCCGCCTGGCCGCCCCCGACGCGGACGAGCCGACGCTCTGGGCCGCCCTGGCCGCCGCACGGCTCGATGAGCTCGTCGACGAGCTACCCGACGGTCTGGCCACCCGGATCGGGGAGGCCGGCAGCTGGCTCTCCGGTGGCCAGCGTCACCGGTTGGCGCTGGCGCGCACCCTGCTGGTCGGCGCCCCGCTGCTGGTGCTCGACGAGCCGACCGCGGACCTGGACACCATCACCGGCCGTGCGTTCCTGTGCGACGCGCTCCGCTCGGCAGGCGAACGCGGGGTGCTGCTCCTCACGCACGATCTCCGGGCGCTGTCGGTCGTCGATGAGGTGGTGGTGCTCGACGGAGGCCGGGTCGTGGCCCGCGGCGCCCATGAGGAGCTGCTCGCCAGCGATCCCGACTACCGCGCGCGCCTGGCGCTGGACCTCACGGCCCGGTGACGGTCGTCCGCCGACCGCGGACGAGCCTGCCGGCGCTTCCCGGCCCCCGGTGTGAAGGTGCGATGCGAGAAGCTGCTGACTGTCCGCAGCTTCTCGACGTCCGGCGTGCCCGCCGGCGGTGATGGCCGCGCTGGGTGCGAGAACCTGCCGACTGTCCGCAACTTCTCGCGCGAGGCCGCCCCCGCACGGCCGCAGAGAGAAGCCCGGAACAGCCCCCCTGACAGATCGCCACAGACCGGACCGGTCAAGGCCGTTGGTCCACTGTCCTTTCGATACCCTCCTAGGAGAGCAACCTTCGGGGAGTGAACCGAGACGCAGACGGATCACGAAGGGGACCGCAAGGTGCGCAGGCGCGGCAGCCGGAGGACGCGTTGGGCTGTTCGTGGTGCCATCGCACTGGTCGTCGTACTGCTCCTTCCGGTCCCGTGGTTGCACATCGTTTCCGAGGACCCACCCGGGACCGCCTGGCGACTCAACGGCCGGCTCATCGTCGAGGGACAGGCGATCGACCCGCCGGGCCGGTGGTCGTGGCTCGCGGTCGGCCGGCCGGCGTTCGTCGGTGAACTGGCCCTCGACGCCGTGTTCGGCCGCGAGGTCGATGCCACCGACATGCGGGAGGAATCCACGACCCTGCGGCCAGCGTTGGCCGAGCCCGCCGCGGCCGCGGTGGGCCTCAGGCACGCCGGCCGCCACATCCCGCTGGGGCTGCTGGTCGAGGCGTACGGCCCCCTGCACGAGGGGCTGCCCGACCGCGCCATCATCACCCAGCTGCAGGGGATCCCGCTGCAGGACCGCGCGGCCTGGGAGCTGGCCACCGGCAGTCTCGACTCCCTCGACCCCGTCGACGCCGCCGCTGGTGACGAAGCGTTGGCCGTCGGCGCACCCCCGACGCTCTCGTTCGAGACCCTGGGAGGAGCGGCGTTCACCGTGGAACGGGAAGGCGAAGGCCTGCCCTACCGCGTGGTGCGCACCCTGGACACCGCACCGCAGGGCCTGGACGCCCGCATCTCGTTCCAGTTGGCCGAGTTCCTCCCCGTCGATTGGTTCCGTGACCTGTCGCTCGGCAGCTCGCACGGCCTGATGGTCGCCCTGACGACCTACGCGCACGTGTCCGGGTCGGACCTCGCCGGCGGGCGCCACATCGCCGGGACCGGCGGGATCCGGGGCGATGGCTCCGTGGTACCGATCGGTGGGCTCGCCGCCAAGGCGGAGGCCGCCGAGCGAGCCGGCGCCGACGTCCTCTTCTACCCGGCGACGCAGACGGCACGCTTGGCGGGTGCCGATACCGGCGACATGACGCTCGTGCCGGTCTCCAGCCTGGCGGAGGCCATCGAGTGGCTCACCGGCCCGACCGCCTGACGTCGAGGTCCGTGGTGCCTGCACGGCGGTGGGATACCCACGGCGTAGCCTGACCACGCACGACGCCGTGCGAGAGGGGCGGGGCACAGCGGCAGGGGTTGCGACGGAGGACGGTCCGTGGTGCAGGGTGAACAGCCAGGCGGGCCTCTGAGCGGGCCATCAGGTGGCGCACCGCCGGCGGTGTCGTCCGGACTGCCGGATGCCGTGATCGTGCCGCTCGACGACACAGCCGGCTCGCTGGCACTCCTGCCGATCGCGCGGCGCCTGGCCGACCGCTTCCGGATCCCGCTGCACCGGGTCACGGTCACCTCGGAGTCGGGGGAGCACTCCGACGCTGCCTGGCAGGCACAGTCGGTGGCGTTGTCGCTGTTGGCGGGGGAGCCCGTCGCCTCCACCGCGCCCCGTGCGGTGTCCACGGGCACCGCACGCCCGAGCAGCAACGAGCACACCGACCACGTCGGCCTCGTGTTCGCCGACGGCGACATCGATCTCGTGCTGCGCGGCGGGCGTCGGGCCCCGGTCCTGCTCGCCTACCTCGCCGATCGGGGCCAGCCGCTGCTCTGCATCGCCAGCGGGGGGCATGGCACGTTGCAGCGACGCTTGGCGTGGGTCATGACGCAGCGCCTGTTGGCCGAGGCGCCCGGGCCCGTGCTCGTCACCGGTCCGCAGTGCGATCCCCGCCACCTCGCGGGACCGCCCGCCACCCTGGTGTTGGCGGTCGGCCTGCCGTTCCCGGTCCCGGTGGTGGAGAACACCGCCGTCTGGGCGCGGGCACTTGATGCCCACGTCGAGGTGGTGGGCAGCGACACCCGTCCGGTGGACGCCGCCATCGATCGCGTGCGCGCACACGGGGTGCGGGCCGACGGCTCCGTGCTGGTCCGCTCCAGCACGACCTCGGCGCTGCTCGAGCGTGCGGCCGGACTCGCTGGCCCTGCGCTCATCGTCGGACCCCCGCCTCCGGGGGAGTCCGGCGGCGGGGACGCCTTCGATCTCGTGCAGCGGAGCCCCTGGCCGGTGCTGGCCAGCTTCGGGACCGCTGCCGAACTGCTGGGAGCCTGAGTTCGGCAGCGGGTGTCGATGGGTACGCGCAACCGGCGGTGGCTGCTCGGTCCGAGCACCGCTCGTGGACGTGTCCGCTCGCCCGACGTTCGGTAGGTAGGCAGCGCGGTGATCGGCGTCGACCCGTCATCTACGACGAGCTCGCCGCGGCAGGTTGCACTTTGTGAACCACGAAGGGCAGGCTGGTACACTTAGGCCACCACAGACCTAGAGAACGGGTGAGATGATGGCGGCCGCGTACCTGACCGCGCCCGACCTCCCGCCACTTCGGACCGACACCGCCGCGGCCGCACAGGCGGCCCTGGCGAACCGGGCGTACGCACGCCTGCTCGCTTCCGGGACCGCGGTCACCACAGCCCAGTACGTCGCCGCGCTCGCCGAACGTGGTGTGGGCGAGGAGGCTGCCCGCACACGCATCAAGCGCGACCGCAAGGCGGGGCGGCTGATCACCCTCACCCACGAGGGCGAAGCGATCATCCCGACCTTCCAGCTGGGACGCGACTTCGAACACCGCCGCCTCGCGAGCGACGCCGTGCACGCGCTGCTGGCTTCCGGCTACGGGCCGTGGGACATCTGGGACTGGGCGGAGAGCCGCAACCCGTGGCTCGGTCGGCGCACCCCGGCCGACGCGATACGCGCGGGCGACGCCGACGCGGTCGCACGGGCGGTGGCCGCCTCGGTTGGAGAGGGCCCGGACGCGTGAGCGCAGACGGGTGCGGCGACCCGGACGGCTGCCCGGTCCCCGACCCCGACGACGTCGACCTCCGGCGGCTACCGAGCGCCATCCTGCCTGCCCGCACGCCGTTGCGGCGGGGGCACAAGAGCCGCTACCAGGCGCAGGCCCCGGTCCCGGCCCCCTTGGAGCTGCCACCGCCGGCGCAGATGAGCCGTTTCGCTCCGGTGCGCGGCCAGGCGCACGTCTACGTCGCACGACGCGAGATCGCTGCGCTGCTCGAGAGCGCCTTCCACTCGCTCGTGCCGGACAGCCCACGCATCCACTGGCCGCAGCTGGAGCACTGGTCGCTCTCGCACGTGACGCTCCGCCGCGACGTGCGCCTGATCGACCTACGCGACCCGGTCCTGACCGCGCTGGGACTCGACCGCAACCAGCTCGTGGCAACCGACCCCGCCCACTACCCGTGCACCCGCCGGTGGGCAGAACGTCTGGCTGGACGACACATCGGTGGGAAGCCGACCTTCGGGCTGCTGTGGCACTCCAGACAGGCGGAGATCCACGCCGAGCAGGGCGTACGGCCGCTGCTGGCGGACGTGCTCGTCGGTGAACAGGCCGAGGTCGCGGTGCTCTGGCCAACCACCAGACAGCGCCTGCTCTCAGCCGAGGGAACCCCGATGCCGCTCTCGATGGGTCGGGGGCTGGCACTCGTCCAGGACCTCGCCAACCTCCTCGGAGCACCCCCGCCATTGAACGGGCCGGGCAACCAGTAGCGGTGGAGCAGGTAGCTGCAGTCGCATCGACACGCCGTTCGCGCGTATCTCACCAAGACCCGCTGCCGAACTGCTGGGAGCCTGAGTGCAGCAGCGGGCGTAGCCAGGTTCACCTCGACCCGCCCTGCAGCCGGGACGACGGGTGGGCGCCCGGCGTGGTTCACCCTGCGTTCTGCGGCCGTCGACTAGGTTGCCGCGCCCATGCGCGAGTACCCCACCGGCAGGAGTCGAGCGATGAGCCATCACCGAGCACCTCGAAGGCGTCCTGCCGGGTACCTGTCCTGGCGGGTGGTGCCGTGGCTCGGCGGGCTCTGCGTGGCGTTGCTGCTGGCGGGATGCGGCGGCGACGAGCCCGGCGACGATGCCGATGACGGGACGGCTCTCCCTGCCGATGAGACGTCCTCCGATCCCGAACAGGAACCGGCACCGGAAGACGTCGCGGGGGAGGAGCCCGACGCGGCCGGTGACGGCGAGGCGGCCGGTGACGGCGACGCGGACGCTGAACCCGACCCGGACCCCGCGCCCGACGGCGACGCGGACGCTGAACCCGACCCGGACCCCGCGCCCGACGAGCCCGCTGACGCGCCGACGACGAGCGCGACCGGGGAGCACCGACCCCCGCCGGCCGCACAGGCATCGGCGGATTGCACGACCGTGACCGACCCGCCGCCCGGCGCGATCATCGCCTTCCCGGCGGACACGGATCCAACCTGGCTCGACGCTGGTCCCGGACCGGTGCTCGTCGAGTTCATCGGGTGCTCCGAGTCCTTCGAAGCCAACCTCCAGTACGAAGCGTTCCACGAGCAGGACACCTCGCCGACCCTGAGCGGGATCACCGAGGGCGGCACCCTCGGCACCTGGGACTCCTTCGGTTTCGAGGAGACGTTCTGGACCCCAGGTGACTGGACCGTGGTCGTCTTCGTCAACGAAGGGTCCTCGGGTGCCCGCGTGGAGTACGACGAGGTCACCTTCACGGTCGATTGACGACCCGCGAGGGGCCGCGTCCGGCCGGCGGTCGGCGGACGGCGCCCCTCAGTCCGCCTGCTCGAGCCAGTGCAGGATGGTCCGCACGGGCACGCCCGTGCCGTGGCGGCTCAGGTGGTCGCGGTCCTCGTCGCGCCAGGCCGGCCCCGCGATGTCCAGGTGGGCCCACGGCGTCCCGTCGACGAAGTGCCTGAGGAACAGCCCGGCGACCGACGCCCCGGCCCCACGGCCCTTGTCGCCGATGTTCTTGAGATCGGCGACGTCCGACTCGAGCCCTTCGCGCAGCTCCTCCCACAGGGGCAGGTGCCAGCTCGGCTCACCGGCCACCTCACCGGCTGTGAGCAGCTGCCGCAGCAGGTCGTCGTCGTTGGAGAACACGCCGACGGCATGCGCGCCGATCGCTCCGGAGACCGCACCGGTCAGCGTGGCCAGGTCCACGATCGCGTCCACGTCCGACTCGGCCGCCAGGATGAGCCCGTCGGCCAGGACCAGGCGTCCCTCCGCATCGGTGTTCATCACCTCGACGGTGGTTCCGTCCCGGAAGGTGACGACGTCGGAGGGCCGGGTGGCGCTGCCGCTCGGCAGGTTCTCGGCCAGGCACAGCTCGGCATGGACCTCGACGGGCACCTGCAGGTCGGCGAGCACGCTGAAGACGCCGATGACGGCGGCGACCCCGCCCATGTCGCCCTTCATCGCGTCCATCAGCGTCGACGGCCGCTTGAGCGAGATCCCGCCGCTGTCGAAGGTGATGCCCTTGCCCACCAGCGACACGGACGCGACGGGCTCGTCCGGGCGGTAGCGCAGTCGCACCAGCTGTGGCGGACTCGCGGAGCCGGCGGCCACGGCGAGCAGGCCGCCGCAGCGCTCCTCGCGGAGCCGGTCCTCGCCCCAGACCTCGACCTCGACGTGGTCGTCGAGGAGGTCGCGGGTGTAGGCGGCGACCTCCTCGGGCCCGAGCCGGTTCGGCGGCCGTGCGACGAGGTCGCGGGCGACGCACTGTGCGCGGGCGTGCAGGCTGGCGCGGGTGACCGCCGTGGTCGCCTTCTCCGCCAGCGACGACGGCACGACCAGGGTGACGTCGGTCAGGGCGTACGGCTTGGCGTCGCTGCGGGCTTCGTCGAAGCGGTAGGCGCCGAGCAGGGCGCCTTCCGCGGCCGCACGGATCGAGGCGATCGAGGCCTCGACCAGCGGCAGCGTCGTCGCGATCGTCGCGGCGGTCGTGGCCAACGACCGGGTCGCGGCACCGGCGGCGCGACGGATCATCGCCGGATCGAGCTCGTCGAGGCGGCCGAGGCCGACCAGCGTCACGCGTCCCCAGGGCTGCCCAGGGGCGGCGAGGTGGAGGACCTCGCCGGGCTTGCCGCGGAAGTCCGCCTGGCGCGGGACCTCCTCGAGGCCGACGGCACGCAGCGCGGTGTCGGTCCCCGGCCCCTCGATCGCCCCCCGGAAGACGGGCACGACGAGCGCATCCACGGCGAGTTCGGTGACCGCGTCGGTGGTGACGTGGACGTTCGGCAGGCTCGGCACGTCGCTGGGGCTCCGGTGAGACGGTGGGGGGCCACTCGAGCCTACTGACCACCGGCGCCGGGCTACACCCACCACCGGGGACCCGGATAGCATCCGCGAGCCAGCAGGGTCACCGGACCACGCACAGGGGCGGGACCATCCTCATGGAAACCACGCCGGCGATCCGGCTTCGCGGCGTCACCAAGCGGTTCCCGGGGACGACGGAGGATGCGGTCTCCGGACTCGACCTCGACGTGGACGAGGGCTCGATCGTGGTGCTGATCGGCCCGTCGGGGTGCGGCAAGACCACGACGCTTCGGATGATCAACCGGCTGATCGAGCCGACGTCGGGGCGGATCGAGATCCAGGGCGAGGACGTGGCTGAGCGGCCCGTCACGGAGCTTCGTCGTGATATCGGGTACGTGATCCAGCAGGTCGGGCTGTTCCCGCACCGCACGATCGAGGCGAACATCGCCACGGTCCCACGCACGCTGGGGTGGGACAAGACCCGGATCCGTGCCCGCGTCGAGGACCTCGTCGAGGTGGTCGGCATCGACCACGAGATGCTGTCGCGCTACCCCGACGAGCTCTCCGGCGGTCAGCAGCAGCGCGTCGGCGTCGCCCGCGCCCTGGCCGCGGACCCGCCGGTGCTGCTGATGGACGAACCCTTCGGCGCCGTCGACCCGATCGTGCGTGGCCGGCTCCAGGACGAGCTGCTCGAGCTCCAGGCCCGGGTCCACAAGACGATCGTGCTGGTCACCCACGATCTCGACGAGGCGATCAAGATCGCCGACAAGATCGTCCTGCTCAACGTCGGCGGGGTGGTGGAGCAGTACGCCTCCCCGGACGAGCTGCTGCGCGAGCCGGCCAGCGACTTCGTCGAGTCCTTCGTCGGCGACGACCGCTCCATGCGCCGCCTCACCCTGGCCACCGTCGGGGACCTGCCCTACGAACAGGGCCCGGTCGTCCCGATCGACACGCCCCCGCCCGACGCTCGTGCGGTCCTGGCCGACCAGCGCAGCGAGTGGCTCGGGGTGACCGACGGGGAGGCGTTCCTCGGCTGGGTCCAGGGCAGCGAGGTCGAGGACGGGGTCCGCCTCGACGACCTGCACCGCTTCCTGCCGGCCGCACAGGTGGAGCCCTCGAGCACGCTGCGCAACGCCATGGAGGTGATCATGAACTCCCGAACCTCCGTCGCCGTCATCAACGACGACGGGCGGTTCTGCGGCGTGGTCACCCTGGAGCGGATCCGCGCGGGGCTGGAGGGTGACCTGTCCGCCGCGGCCGAGCCGGTGGGCTGACCGTGTTCCTGGCCACCCGCGCCGCCAACCCACTGCTGCGGTGGAGCTACTTCGTCGAGCAGTGGGACCGCATCGCGGAGGCGATCTTCCAGCACGTGCAGCTCACCCTGCTGGCCGTCGGGTTCGGGTTCGTCATCTCCGCGGGGCTGGCCTTCGCCGGCATGCGCTACCGCTGGACCGTCACCCCGATCACGCTGTTCGCGGCCTTCCTGTACACGATCCCCTCGGTCGCGTTCTTCGGCGTCCTGGTGGCCTACTTCGGGCTCGGGTTGGTGACCGCGCTGATCCCGCTGACCGCCTTCACGATCCTGATCCTGGTCACCAACATCCTGGATGGCTTCTCGGCCGTGCCCGCCGCGGTGCGCGAGGCAGCCGACGGGATGGGGCTCACGCCGACACAGCGGCTGTTCACCGTCGAGGTGCCGATCGCGGTGCCCTACATCATCAACGGCCTTAGGATCGCGACGGTGACCACCGTCGGGCTGGTGACGGTGGCCGCGATCGTCGGCTACGGCGGGCTCGGAGGGCTGATCCTCGACGGCCTGCGCCGGGCCTTCTGGACGCCGCTCACGATCGGCGCGTCGCTGTCGATCCTGCTGGCGCTGCTGTTCGACCTGCTGTTCTTCGCCCTGGGGGCCTGGCTGACCCCCTGGGCCCGACGCAGGCAGAAGTCGTGATGGCCGCCGCGACGTGGGTCCCCCCGGCGGTGCACTGGCTCGCCCAGGCGGCCGTGCCCCGCGACATCACGCTGGGGGAGTGGTTCACGGACCCCGCCACGTGGACGGGTGGCAGCGGCATCCTGGACTCGCTCGCCGACACCTTGGTCCTGGTCATCGCGGTGATCGTGGTCTCCGTGCTGCTGGCGGTGCCGACAGCGGCGTTGCTCGCGCACCTGCGGAAGGCCGAGCTGGGCTCGGCGTGGGTCGTCAACATCGGTCGGGCGATCCCGACCTTCGCGATCGCGGGGCTCCTGGTCCCGGTGTCGCTGCGGGCCGGCTACGGGTTCGAGCCGTGGCCGATCTTCCTCGCGTTGATCCTGCTCACGGTGCCGCCGATGTACCTGTCGACCTACACCGCGGTGAAGCAGGTCGACCCGGCGGCCGTCAACGCCGCCCGTGCGATGGGGTTCACCGAGCGCGAGGTGCTCCTGACCGTCGAGCTGCCCCTGGCGCTCACGGTCATCTTCACCGGGGTCCGGGTCGCCTCCGTCCAGGTGGTGGCCACCGAGCCGATCCGCGCCTTCCTCGGTGGCGACGGCCTCGGCCGGTACGTGCGTGACGGCATCGGACAGAACAACCCGACGCTCGTGCTCGGCGGCACGATCCTGATCGCGATCCTGGCCGGGATCACCGCGGTCACGTTCGTGGCGATCGAGTGGCTGGCCAAGCCACCCGGCGTCCGGCGGCTCTCCGGACGTCGTTCCGATCGGACGATGGCCGTACGCAAGCAGATGGTCGGCACGTGAGTTCGCACCGCGACGTGGCAGGACCCGTCCAGGCCCCCTAGCGTCGTCGTACCCTTGTGCACCGACGTACCCAGCGTCGTCCTGCAACGGGCAGGACGACAAACGCCGCGCGGGCGGCGAGGTTCCCGACCCAGGAGTCAGATGTGAGTGACACACCGACCGGCCCGGAGGACGGCACCGACGAGCGTCAGTGGTACCAGAAGCCGCTCAACCTGATCGCGCTCGTCGTCATCGCCGCGATCGCGCTGTTCCTCGCGTTCGGTGGCCTCGGCGGCGATGACGGGGACCTGGCGATCGCCGACGCCGAGGACGCCGAGGACGCCGATGGCACCGTCGCTCCCGGTGACGGTCCGCAGATCGTGATCCGCGGCCAGGACTTCTCCGAGGCCATCACGCTGGCCGAGGTCTACGGCCAGTACCTCCAGGGGCTCGGCTACGACGTCGACCTCCTCACACCGGCCGGCTTCCGCGACGAGGCGGTCCAGGGCATCGAGACCGGTGAGCTCAACATGATCGTCGACTACATCGGCGGTTCGCAGACGGCCCTGGCTCCCGACGAGGAGAGCTCCGGTGACCCCGATGAGGTGATGGAGGCCATCCGGCCCGCGTACGAGGAACTCGGCGCCACGGTGCTCGAGTACACCCCGGCGGTCGACGGGGACGCCTTCGTGGTCCGCGGGGACTTCGACGGTGAGACGATCTCCGACGTCCCTGACAACGAGGTGCGGTTCGGGGCCTCCGCACAGTGCTTCGAGCGCCCGCAGTGCTTCCTCGGCTACACCGACCCGGACATCTACGACATCGGGTTCGCCGACACGCAGACGATCGAGTTCGGTCCGA
>JBBDSW010000204.1:0-1608 GCA_040904745.1 Nitriliruptoraceae bacterium | reverse complement strand
CCGGACATCTACGACATCGGGTTCGCCGACACGCAGACGATCGAGTTCGGTCCGATCCTCGGTGAGGCGCTGGACGCCGAGGAGGTCGACGCCGTGATCTGGAACGACACCGCACCGCAGATCGACGAGTTCGGCTTCAAGGTGCTCGAGGACGACCTGGGGCTGCACCCGGCGCAGAACATCGCGCCGATCCTGCGTGATGAGCTGATCGACGCCTACGGGCAGGACCTCGTCGACGCGATCAACGAACTGAGCGCGATGATCGAGACCGAGGACCTGATCGCCTGGAACGTGCAGACCGACCTGGAGTTCCGCGAGTCCGACGACGTCGCCACCGAGTGGCTCGAGGAGAACGGGCTGCTGTAGGCCCGCACCCCACGCAACACCACGGAGCCCGGGCGCGGATCAGCCCGGGCTCCGTCGCGGTACGCCCGGGAAGGGCCGAACGTCGAGGTCGAGAGGATGAGTGCGGGGTCTGACGAGTCGCCGTATGGGGACCCGCACGTACGGGGGCGTGGGAGCGACCGGCGAGGGCCCGGTCCCTCCCCGATCGGCGGGGGCGCGCTACAGGATGCCGAGCTCGGTGAGGAACCCACGGGCGATCTCGTCCGGTGCGGTGCCCTGGTTGGCCTGATCGTTGAAGTCGATCAGCACCTCGGTGGTCAGCGACTCACCGATCGTGTCCAGCAGCGTGACGACGTCGTCGCCGTAGGCGTCGACGATCTCGGTGCGCAGGACCGGGATGATGTTCTCCGGCGGGATCATCCCCTCCGGCTCCTCCAGCGCCATCAGCGACTCGTCGGCCAGCACGGCGTCGGTGGAGAACAGCAGGATGACCTCGGCGTCGCCCTCGGTGAGTGCCACCAGCCGGGCCGAGCCCTCACCGATCGCCTCGAACTGGAGGTCGTCGAGCCCGTAGATGTCCTGCAGGCCCTGGTAGCAGGTGTCGCGGTTCTCGCACTCGGGCGGGCCGGCCAGGGTGGCGCCGGTGCCGGCGAGGTCGCCGACGGCGGTGACGTCGTTGGTTTCGGCGAACTCCGTGGTCACGACGAAGGTGTTGCTGTTCTGGGCCGGGGTCGGTGCGAGCACGGTCACGCCCATGCCCTCGAACGCCTCGGTGAGGGTGGTGACGCCTTCGTCGACGCCGGCGGGCGGGGCCTCGTCGAAGCCGACCACCAGGGCGGAGCCGAGGTACTCGGGCAGCAGGTCGATCCCACCCTCCTCGAGTTCGGGGAAGAGCAGCTCCCGGGCGCCGACGTTCAGTTCCCGCTCGACCGGGTAGCCGGTCTCCTCGAGCGCGGTGGCGTAGATCTCGGCCAGGATGGTCGATTCGGGGAAGTCGAAGGAGCCGACGGTGATGGTGGGGCCGTCCTCGGGGATGTCGACGTCGTCGAGCTCGGCGTCACCCTCCGCGGCGTCGTCGGTGTCGCCGTCGGTGTCGGGGTCGTCGCCCCCACAGGCGGCGAGGACGAGCGCGAGCACGGCGATCGGGGCGAGCAGGCGGCTCAGGCGCAACCGGCGCATACAGGTTCCTCTCGTGGTCGATGTGCGGTGCCTCGGCGAGGCTTCGGTGGTCGTGCGCTGTCGGACGGGTCCGAGCAGGCTAGT
>JBBDSW010000203.1:0-2362 GCA_040904745.1 Nitriliruptoraceae bacterium | reverse complement strand
CGAAGTCCCCGCCGGCGGGGACGAGATCACACTGCGTCGTCCCAGCCACCGACGGCCGATGCTCTACGGCCACGCTCCGCGACACCGGAGACGAGGTACGCACCGACACGAAGGGCTCGCCGAAACGCGAAACCGCCCGGAAACAGCGTTTCCGGGCGGTTATCGGTGGAGGTGATCGGATTTGAACCGACGGCCCCTTCGTTGCGAAGCAAGGCCCCATCAGCAACGGACGACTGGCCGCAGAGGGCTGATGCAGGCCCGTACGCGGGAGAATGCGCGTGTAGCTGGTCGACGACGGACGATCGGTCGTGCAGGCAGGGAGGGGCATACGGAGGCAACAGGAGGCAGGAGCAGCCCAGTGCGTACTTCTGCGTACTTCTCGATGCTGCGCCATGTCAACCCCTCGCCGTGATCGACGGTAGCTCCACGAGCGGTTGCCGTAGGCCGATCGCAGGGGGAGGCTGTGGAAGGCCGACCGGGGCTGCAGCCAGGGCAGTACCGTGGTGCCCCGCCAAGACCCGCACCGGACAGCCGCGGAGCGGCGAGCACGGAGGAAGCGATGGCCTTCGACCGCATCACCGTCGAGCCCGACAAGCTCGAGGGCAAGCCCTGCATCAGGGGGCTGCGCATCACCGTGGAGACCGTGGTGCGCCTGGTCGCCGCCGGATGGTCGTTCGATCAGATCCTCGAGGAATATCCCGACCTCCAGCGCGCTGACATCCAGCAGGCTCTGGAGTACGCAGCAGCAGCGACCGACGTGCACGTGCATCGGCTTCGCTCCCCCGCATGAAGCTGCTCCTCGACGAGAACCTGCCGCCACGGTTGGCCGGACTACTCAACGACGCCGACCATGATGCCGTGCACGTTCGTGACCTCGACGCAGCTGGAGCATCCGATCCGCAGATCGTCGAACTCGCGCGAGCACACGAGCGAGTCATCGTCTCCGCCGACACCGACTTCGGAGCGATCCTCGCCTCGACAGGCGCCACCGGACCTTCCGTGATCCTCGTTCGCGAGGTCGTCGCTCGCCATCCACAGGAGCTCGCCGTGCTTCTGGCCGGCTGCATCGAGCACCTCGAGATCCAGCTGACGGCCGGAGCCATGGTCGCGCTCATGCCCACGGGTGTTCGGGTTCGCCAACTCCCGTTGCTCTAGTTCAGTTTGGCGCGTCCGATGCCGGCCCTGCAGGCCGTCCTGACCGAGGATCGCCGTGACACGCTGAGGCGCCCTCGTGCGTGTCTACAACGAACGGAAGGCCGCAGGTGAGAAGCACCCGGCGGGACGAGGCATCGCTGTTCTGTGCTGCCTACTACGACCGGCTGGTCGGCGGTCTGGCGCTGTACCTCGGTGACCGAGCCATGGCTGAGGAGCTCGCCCAGGAAGCGTTGTTGCGCTCCTTCGCTCGCTGGGAGCACGTCCAGACGCTCGCGTCGCCCGAGGCATGGACCTGGCGGGTCGCGATGAACCTTGCCAACAGCGCCTTCCGACGACGCAGCGCGGAACGGCGCGCCCGACAGCGGCTGGGTCCGACCGCAGAAGCTCGCGACGAAGATCATGCAGCTTTTATCGCTGTCCGGCAGGCAGTGGCCGATCTGCCAAGCGCCAACGGATGGCCCTCGTCCTGCGCTACTACCTGGACCTCTCGGTCGCGGAGACCGCAGCACGGATGGACACCACCGACGATGCCGTGCGATCGCTGACCAAGCGGGCGGTCGCTGCACTCGGTGAGATCCGCGACACCGATCGCACGCGGGAGGGCAACCCATGACCTCGGATCTCCACCGGACCCTGCACGAGGCGGCCCCCCTACCCTCCGAGCCGGCACCGTTCGACCGACTGTGGACACGCGGTCGACGACGACGGGCCATCGTGCGGACCAGCGGTGGCCTCGCGGGGATCGCTGCCATCGGTCTGGCCGCCGCCGTTCTCCCCGGTGTCCTGGCCGGCGATGACGGCGGCATCGGCCTGGAGGTCGCGGACCAGCCGCCAGCCACCTGCCCGGTCACCGACCCGGACCGCGAGCCGCTCACCCCACCCGACCCCTACCCGCCGACGCCCAGCATCCCGGACGCCACCTGGTACGGGACCCCTGAACTCTGGACCGCCGTCCCCGACACCCCAGGGTCACAGAAGAGCGTGTGGTGGAGCATCGACTTCGAGGGTGGTGCGACGGAAGAACGCCCGGAGATCGAGGTCCGCTACGAACGCCTCGACGACCCCGACCGTGCCCCGATCGTGCACGAGGCCCCTGGGACCAACGCGCATACCGCGGCAGATGGCTGGTTCATGATCAACGGGTTGCAACCCGGCGAGCCAGGCTGCTGGCGGGTGACGGCCACCTACCGAGGCGAGGAACTGAGCT
>JBBDSW010000202.1:0-2390 GCA_040904745.1 Nitriliruptoraceae bacterium | reverse complement strand
CGGCCGGGCGGGGTCGTGGCCCGCGGGCCACGGCGCGACAAGCAGCGGATATCTGCTGCTTCTCGCGGGGGGCGGGGGACCGGTTGGTGCGGTGCGGGGGGCGGGGGGCGGGGCGCGGGGGGGACCGACCGGCCGGCGGGTGGCGTGCCGCGGCGTCGTTACCCCGCTCCGCCCGCCAGCAGGTCCATGGCCACGTCGAGGCGCGGTGCGGAGTGTGTCAGCCAGCCGAGCGAGATGACATCGACACCCGTGCCGGCCACGGCGGCGGCGCGGTCGGGGGTGATGCCCCCCGACGCCTCGGTGACGGCCCGGCCGGCGACCAGCTTGACCGCGGTTCGCAGCAGTTCGTCGTCGAGGTTGTCCAGCAGGATCGAGTCGGCCTCGCCGAATGGACTCGTGGTGGCGGCGGACTGGTAATGGTCGGCGGGTATCTGACCTTCGGGGGCATTCACGGGAGGGGACGTTGGCACGGCACCGCGGTGGAGGATGTGCTACCGGTGACAATCAAGGACGGCGACGACCGGTGTGAACGTCCCGACGGAGTCATCCCGACGCCCGTGAGCTCTCCCGTGCTCGCCGAGGTGCCGAACGCATGGCCGCACGTACTTGGCTACAACCGGCTCGTTGCGCGTCCAGATGCGTCGGTGATCGCCACCGTCGATGACGATCCCTTCCTCGCTCTCGGGGCAGGTCTGGGAAAGACCGTCGCTTACGCCTCGGATTGCAGCCCGCACTGGGCTCCGGCCGAGTTCACAGACTGGGAGGGCTATCCGGCGTTGTGGAACGCTATCGTTACCTATGCCGCTGACGTTGGTTGAGGACGATTGGCCCTGCGCCGGCAATCAAGCACCTGACGGCTTGCTCAGGCGCGTGTGCTCCCGAAACACCAGCACCCGGGCGGTCCCAAGTAGTCAAGCTGATCGCGCTGCTCAAAGCCTCACCTGGAATGAGCCGTAAGGAGTTCGAGCGTCGCTGGGTCGATGAACACGCGCCGCTGACGTTGCGGTTCCCGAACCTGAAGGGCTACCGGATCAACGTCGCGATCGCTGAGTACCAGGAGATCGAAGGGGAGCTGCCGTACGACGGCACCGCGGAGATGTGGTGGGACTCACTCGAGGAGATGCAGGAAGACTTCGACTCCCAGGCAGCCCAGGTCGCGGTCGCCGACGCTGACGAGTTCACCGTCGTGCGCACCCACATCTTCACGCGCGAGACCATCGTCCTCGACCCTGGAGCCTGATGATGTCCAGTGGGTCCGTCGTCGTGGTCGGTGCATCGATGCTCGACCTGATCAGTTACGTGCCGAGGCTGCCGCAACCCGGCGAGACGCTCCACGGCTCCTCGTTCCACATGGGGTACGGAGGCAAGGGCGCGAATCAAGCCGTGATGGCAGCCAAGCTCGGGTCCTCGGTGGCGATGGTCGTCAAGCTCGGCGCCGACGTGTTCGGGGATGGCACCCTCGAGAACTTCCGAACTCACGGTGTCGATACCAGCCACGTCCATCGCACCGACGAAGCGTTCTCCGGTGTCGCCCCGATCACGGTCATCCCCGATGGCACGAACGCCATCATCATCGTCGCCGGTGCCAACGATCACCTCAGCGAGGCGGAGATCGAGGCCGCCCGTCCGACGATCGCTGCCGCAGACGTCGTGGTCTGTCAGCTCGAGATCCCCCTCGAGATCACGCAACTCGCGCTCCGTGTCGCGCGCGAGGAGGGCGTCCGGACGATCCTGAACCCAGCTCCGGCGCGGGAAGAGTTGCCCTCCGAACTCTACGAGCTGGCAGACATCTTCTGCCCGAACGAACCGGAGACCGAGCTCCTCACCGGAGGTCGGGTGTCGACGCTCGAGGAGTCCACCGCCCAGGCAGAGATGCTCCGTGACCGAGGAGCCGGGGCGGTGGTCCTGACGCTCGGTGACCGCGGCTGCCTCGTCGTGGACGACGAGGGTGCGAGCGAGATCGCGACCGATGCGGTCGAGGCGGTCGATACGACCGGCGCTGGCGATGCTTTCGTTGGAAGCCTGGCGCACTTCCTGGCGCGTGGAGCCGACCTGCGGGATGCCGCTGCACGCGCCAATCGGGTCGCTGCCATCAGTGTCAGGGGGCGTGGAACGCAGACGAGCTTCCCCGATGCGGCCGATCTCCCCGCCGACATCCTCGGCTAGACCTAGGATAACGATATGCCTGGCTGGGCCGGCACCGGCCGCCTATCGGGGCTTCATGTGCGCGACGACTGGAGCGAGTGCGATGACGAGATACGAGCTGCCAAGCGTTCCCAGTCCCGAGCCCGTCGGGGAGAACGAGGTCGTGCTGGTGGCCAGCGGTGACCTCCGGCTCGGTGCGAACCAGACCTGCTGGCCGGCGCAGGAGCGGTTGGAGGCGCGGTTGG
>JBBDSW010000201.1:0-2419 GCA_040904745.1 Nitriliruptoraceae bacterium | reverse complement strand
GTCCTGACGTTCCCGCTGGAGGAGTTGCTGGGAACGAAGTCGCGTGCGCTGTACCAGCGCCGCAAGGGCCGGGACGTGTTCGACCTTTGGCTCGGTCTGGAGCATCTGACGGCGGACCCGGACGCGGTGGTCATCGCCTACCACCACTACCTCGCGCTCTCCGATGTCGTGATCGACCCGGTCGACTTCGAACACAACCTCGAAGCGAAGCTGTCCCACGAAGGATGCCGCAGGGATCTGGACCAGCTGCTCCGAGAGCCGCCACCCGGCTACACGCCCGAGGCAGGTGCAGCCACCGTTCGTGACCAGATCCTCCATCGGCTGCGCTGAACCACACGGACTCCCAGAGGTTGGCGTGGGAAGACGAGACCGCCTTGCCGGGCGCAGTGGCGCCTCAACGACCCCGGAACTCGGCCAGGAGATAGCGCCCGGCACCTGAGGCCTTCGCCGTGAGCACGCACCACTGAGGTCGGCCGACCGACATGTACGCAACCGCCGCATCTCCCAGCCGTCCAGGCGTGGTCTTCCCCCCAACGGGATCAGGCGCGGTGGCTGGCCACGTGCCGTTTCAACCGAGCCAGGATCGCGTCCATCCCGCGCAACCGCAGTGGGCTGATCGCCTGCGCCAGCCCCATGTCGTGGTGGAAGTCGTTCGGGACCGCGAGCACCTCGTCGACCGTCGCGCCGTTCAGTCCCTGCCACAGGACCCCGGCGAACCCGCGGGTGGTCGGTGCCTCCGGGGGACAGTCGAACCACACCGTGACCCGGTCGTCGTCGTCCACCTCGGTGGTCAGGAAGAACGGGGTCTGGCACTCCTCGACCTGTTCCAGCCGTTCCGGGTGGCCGGCGAGGTGGTCGGGGAGGGCGGGGACCTTCTCCGCATGCTCGACCAGCAGTTCGATCTTGAGATCCAGCGGCGCGGCGGCGAAGTCGTTCACCACCTTCTCCAGGTCAGCCGGCAACGTCATCGTCGCGAACTCCTACGGTGGGCGGTTCAGAGCGTATCTCTCGAACCCCTCCCGGAACCGACGAGGAGCTGGAAACCGATGGCCGTCCCCGCACAGGACCACGACGCGAAGATCCGCGCCTACGCCGATCCGAGCCGGCTGGTGACCACCGACTGGCTCGTCGACCACCTCGACGACCCCGACCTGGTCGTGGTCGAGTCGAGCGAGGACGTGCTGCTCTACGAGACCGGACACATCCCCGGTGCGGTCAAGATCGACTGGCACACCGAGCTCAACGATCAGCGCACCCGCGACTACGTGGACGGTGCCGGTTTCGCCGAGCTGCTGTCCGCCAAGGGCATCAGTCGCGACTCGACCGTCGTGTTCTACGGCGACAAGGCGAACTGGTGGGCGGCCTACGCCCTGTGGGTCTTCACCCTGTTCGGTCACGAGGACGTGCGCCTCCTCGACGGCGGCCGGGACAAGTGGATCGCGGAGGGTCGCGAGCTCTCGACCGAGAAGCCGCAGCCCGAGCCGGGCGACTACCCGGTGGTCGAGCGCAAGGACGAGGACATCCGCGCCTTCCGCGACGACGTCGATCA
This sequence comes from Nitriliruptoraceae bacterium, assembly GCA_040904745.1. Lineage (GTDB taxonomy): Bacteria > Actinomycetota > Nitriliruptoria > Nitriliruptorales > Nitriliruptoraceae > T1Sed10-7. The sequence goes on along the minus strand of JBBDSW010000201.1, from coordinate 870 downwards.
GCACATCGGGGCGCAGGGCAAGCTGCTCGACGTGCGCAGCCCGCAGGAGTTCACGGGTGAGCGCACCCACATGCCGGACTACCCGCAGGAAGGGGCGCTGCGCGGTGGGCACATCCCCGGGGCGCGGAGCGTCCCGTGGGGTCGCGCCGCTGAGGAGGACGGCACGTTCAAGCCGATCGAGGAGCTCCGCGCGCTGTATGCGGAGGAGCAGAAGCTCGGCCCGGATGACGACGTCGTCGTCTACTGCCGGATCGGCGAGCGCTCGAGCCACAGCTGGTTCGTCCTGACCCACCTGCTCGGCTACGACCGGGTCCGCAACTACGACGGATCGTGGACGGAGTGGGGCAACCTCGTCCGGGCACCGATCGAGCAGGGCGAGGCCGAGCCGGCGGAGTAGGCACCCGTCCCGCTCCAGGATCCCCGCGACCGTCCCCGAGCATCGGTGTAGCAGGACGCCGGGAAGAGGTGTGGTCGACACGAGCGCTGGATCGGCGCACGATGCGGAGGTTGGAGACCGACTACCTCGTGGTCGGCGCGGGGGCCATGGGCATGGCGTTCACCGACGCCCTGATCGACCACGCGGATGTCCATGTCACCATCGTCGACCGTCGCCCAGCTCCCGGCGGGCACTGGCGGGACGCCTACCCCTTCGTTCGCCTCCACCAGGCATCGTCGTTCTACGGCGTCGCGTCGACGCCTCTGGACGACGGCACGCGCCAGGAGCGCGGTCCCGAAGCTGGCCTCCACGAACGAGCGGACGTGCTCCGGATCCAGGCCTACTACGACGACATCATGCAGCGGCGTTTCGTCGGTTCGGGCCAGGTCACCTTCCTCCCGGGCAGCGAGTACTCCACCGACGGCCCCGGTCAC
>JBBDSW010000200.1:0-2446 GCA_040904745.1 Nitriliruptoraceae bacterium | reverse complement strand
CTCTGCTGAGACGTCGGCGGCACATGGGGTGTCGTCGTTCTCGTCTTGGAAGGGCGGAGTTGATGGTCGACTACCGAAGAGTCTTGGTGTTGTTGCTCGAGGGGCGCAGCTATCGGGATGTCGTGGAGATCGTGGGGTGCTCGCATCGTGATGTGGCTCGGGTGCGCCAGGTGATTCGGGTGCACGGGGTGACGGCGGCGTCGGAGGTGAGCGATGCCGATCTGGCTGGTTGGTTCCCTGATGGGCGCCGGCGGGTGTCGGACGAGTACGACCAGCCCGACTTGGCTCGGGTGCTGGCGTCGATGAGACACAACCGGCATTTCACGTTGTTGTTGGCGTGGCGCCGCTACGCCGACGCGACGAGCCCGGGCCTGAAGAAGTACGGGTACTCGCAGTTCTGCGCCTTGTTCGCCGACCATGTGCGCACGAACGATCTGGTGGCGACGCTGCATCATGAGCCGGGCCGGGCGATGCTGGTGGACTGGGCGGGCGACATGATCGGTGTGGTCGACGCGGTGACCGGGGAGATCACCCGAGCGGTGTTGTTCGTGGCGGTGTTGCCGTTCTCGGGGGTCGTGTTCTGCCGGGCCTATGCCGACATGCGATCAGAGGCGTGGCTGGACGCGCACGTCCGCGCGTTCGCGTTCGTCGCCGGGGTGCCCCAGATCGTGGTCCCCGACAACCCAGCCACGTCGACGCACCTGGCGCGCAAGGGTGACGCGGAGCGGGTCGTCAATGCCCGTTATCAGCAGCTCGCCGATCATTACGGCTGCGCGATCGTGCCGGCCAGGTCCCGCAAGCCACGCGATAAAGCAGCGGCGGAGAACGCGGTGAACGTGGTCAACAAGCGGGTGATCGGCTATCTCGAAGACGACGTGTTCACGACGTTGGCCGAACTGAACGACGCGATCGACGAGCGGGTGCACGAGATCAACTGTGATCTGCGCCGCGCCGATGGCACGACCCGCTGGGAACGGTTCACCACCGAAGAAGCCGGTCTGCTCGGACCGTTGCCCGACAGCCGCTTCGAGGAGGTGACCTGGAAAGAGTTGAAGGCCGGCCGGAACTATCACGTCACCGCTGACACGCAGCGCTACTCGGTGCCGTGGGCACTGGCCGGCCGGCTGCTGCGTGTCCGATTGACCGCCTCGACGGTGACAGTGTTCGACGATCATGACATCGTCTGCGAACACCGCCGGCTGCACGGCCGCAAGGGCCAATACTCGACTCTGCCCGAGCATGTGCCGCCCCAGCACCGTGACGTCGACGGGCTGTGGTCGAGACGCTGGTTCACCGACCGGGCGCGCAGCTTCGGACCGGCGACCGTGCAGGTCATCGAGCAGATCCTCGATCGACATCAGATCGAGGCGCAGGGCTATCTCGACTGTCAGAACATCTTGAGCGGGCTCGGCAAACGCAACCGCGAACGACTCGAAGCGGCCTGCCAAGAACTCGTGAACCGCCACGGCCAGGCGACCTACACGACGCTCAAGCGGATCATGGCCGGTATCGACAGTGACACCAAGAAGCCGCGGTCGCCGAGCCCGGCGGCGTCGACCCGCAAACGCAGCGGCGCAGCAACGGTCGGCCCGGACGTGTTCGTGCGCGACGCCTCCCACTACGCCACCAGCCCCGGGATCGACCAGGAGGGCGGCCGGTGACATTCACGAGCATCGATTACGACAAGTTCCGGGCCTTGCGCGTCACCCACGTCGCGACCCGCTTCGAAGAGCTCATCGCGGACGAAGCCAACGACACCCTCACCCCCGAGCAGCTGTTCTTGACCGCCGTCGATGACGCCCTCGAACAGCGACGGGCACACAAGGTCGACAAGCTCATCCGCCAAGCCGGGTTCCCGATCCCGGACGCGTCGATCGGCGAGATCGATTTTCGCGACGGGCGCGGGATCACCCAAGTCCGGATGCGCCGCTACGCCACCCATGACTGGCGCGCAGACCCGATGAACCTGTTGATCATCTCACCGACCGGCGGCGGCAAGACCTACCTGGCGTGCGCGCTCGGGATCAGCGCCTGCCACAACGGCCACGCCGTCACCTACGCCCGCATGGACGACCTCGCCCGCCGGCTCGTGATCGCCCGCACCGACAGCATCGCCCACCAGCAACTGTTGAACGAGCTGTCCGAGACGGACCTGTTGGTCATCGACGACTTCCTCACCGTCGGGATCGACTCCGACGCCGCCAGCGACCTGTTCGCGATCCTCGCCAACCGAGAACACCGGCTGCCAACGATGATCGCCTCCCAGACCGGGCCCACACACTGGGTCGGCGAACTCCCCGACCGTGTCGCTGCCGACTCGATCGTCAACCGGCTCGCCAACCACGCCCGCACCATCAACCTCGGACAAATCGACATGCGCCGACTCCGACACGACCACGCCCGCTCCCACCACACCTACTGGGAATGACAGCACCAGCGGCCCGAC
>JBBDSW010000199.1:0-2449 GCA_040904745.1 Nitriliruptoraceae bacterium | reverse complement strand
CGACCGCCACCTCGTCCGGCCTTCACACCCACCTCGACAGAGCTGTGGATCCCTTCGCTACATCCACGTGCCTAGCATTCCTATATTCCTGTGGATAAAGCTGCTACGTTCGTGTGGTCGCAGCCGCTCGAGCGTGGAGGCCCCGTGATGCGTTACCAGGCTCGCGTCGTCGATGCGGAGTTGCAGCAGCGGCTCGCCGCAGCCGGCGCGGTCGTGATCGAGGGCGCGAAGGCCTGCGGCAAGACGGCAACCGCGAGCCGCGTCGTCGCGTCGCAGGTCATGCTCGATATCGATACTCGGGCACGTCAGGCGGTGGCCATCGACCCATCACTGGTGCTGGAGGGGCAACGCCCGCGGCTGCTCGATGAGTGGCAGGTCGAGCCGCGCCTGTGGAACCACGTCCGGCGTGCCGTCGATGCCGCCGGTGCCGCCGGCCAGTTCGTGCTCACCGGCTCCGCGGTCCCCGCCGACGATGCAGACCGGCATTCCGGCGCGGGTCGGTTCTCGTTCCTGCGGATGCGGCCCATGACCCTGTTCGAGTCGGGCCACTCCACCGCAGCCGTTTCCCTTGCCGGCCTATTCGACGGCGAACCTGTTCGTGCCGCCGAACCCGACCTAAGCCTGCGCACCCTGATCGAACGCATCGTGATCGGTGGGTGGCCGGCCCAACAGAACCGGTCGGTCTCGGATGCGGCCCGTGCCGCCCGCGACTACCTCGAACAGGTACGTCAGGTCGACATCAGCCGGGTCGGAGGGATCCGCCGCGACCCGGCCCGGGTCGGCGCGCTGCTGGCCTCGCTGGCCCGAAACGTCGCCACCGAGGTCAAGAACTCTGTGCTGGCCGCCGACGCAGCCGGTGCCGATGGCGCGCTCGACGAGCACACGGTCGCTGGCTACCTCGACGCCCTGCAGCAACTCATGGTCATCGAGGACCAGCGAGCCTGGGCCCCACACCTGCGCTCCAAGGCCGTCCTGCGCAAGTCACCCAAGCGGCACTTCGTCGATCCGTCACTCGCCGTCGCCGCACTCACCGCAGGACCCGACCGGCTCCTCGCTGATCTGAACCTGCTCGGCCTGCTGTTCGAGTCGCTCGTCGTGCGCGACCTCCGTGTGCTCTCACAGCCCCTCGACGGTCAGGTCCTGCACTACCGGGACCACTACGGGATCGAGGTCGACACGATCGTGCAGTTGGCCGACGGCCGGTGGGGAGCCTTCGAGGTCAAACTCGGCGACGGCATGGTCGAGCAAGGCGCCCAGAACCTCCGGCGCTTCGTCCAACAGATCGACCTCGACCGCGCGGGACAACCGGCGGTGCTCGCCGTGATCTGCGGCACCGGCTACGGCTACGTCCGCGACGACGGCGTCGCCGTGGTCCCCATCGGAACACTCGCGCCATGAGACTCCCCTGCGAACTATCCCGGCGCGACCCGTTGCGAAGCGACGTGCGGCTTGCCACTGCGAGGACCAACGAAGCGGCCTGCCAACACACTGGTCACCCACACCTGGGGCAGCCCCCTGGCAAGCTTCCACAAGAGCGCCGTCTCGGGGATCTCACCGCCAGTTCGACGCCGCGACCCCGGTGGTCAACCGCCAAGCGATACCGCCGCCCGCCGCGGTCCGAATGTCCGACCGCCGGGCTCTCGTGATGCCTGACACGAACTCGGGCGGTCCTGCTGGTATCCCGGGCATCGAACGGCACCCGTCGGCAACTGAACGACTCCGCCGCCGGCACCATGGCCACCATGTCACGCGATGGTCACGGATTCCGTGACCAGAGTGTGCTCAATCGACCCTCACAGCGCACGACCGCAGATCCCCCGAAACAGCGAGAGCGGCCCGCTCGAGGTACGTAGCGGGCCGTTCTCGAGCAGCGCGCTGGGAGGGATTCGAACCTCCGCCCGCCTGATCCATCGTCGCATGCCCTCACTGCAACGGAGCGGATCGTGGCGAACTGAGGGAACAGAGGGTCGTTGAGGGCGTGGACGGTGGGGACGTTTGGGCATCACGTGGAGACGGTCGCCGAGCAGCAGTACGCGATGGGCGTGTCAGACGGTCGTCAGACGCGCTGCGATCTCCTCCACGTCCAGGCTGCCCTCGGCGACCGCCATGACGAGCTCGAAGGCGGCCCCGTCGTCGAGCTCGACCGTCCGTGCGTTGAGGTCGAGGAACACCACCGTCGCAAGCCAGGCTAGGCGCTCGTTGCCGTCGACCAGCGCGTGGTTGCGCGCCAGGGAGTGCAGCAACGCCGCCGCCTTGTCCTCCAACCTCGGGTAGGCGTCGGCGCCGAAGGCGGTCGATCGCGGCCTGGCGCAGGACGAGTCGAGCAGGCCGAGGTCACACACCGGTCCGGCATGCAACGCACGGGTCAGACCGAGCAGATCCTCGACATCGAGGTACTCCACCTCATCGTCGGACCGCCCGGTCACACCGAGCCGAGCCGGTCGAGCAC
>JBBDSW010000198.1:0-15008 GCA_040904745.1 Nitriliruptoraceae bacterium | reverse complement strand
TCGGCGAGGTGGGCGGTGCGGCCGAGCAACAGCCGGGTCGGCACCCGGCGGCCGGCGCGCCGACGGGCCGCGAGGTGCAGGATCCGGCGCGCGACCTCGTCCGCGGTGATCGTGCTGCCGGTCGTCGAGCGGGCACCGGTCCCTCTGACCTCGGTCACCGGGGTGTCCAGGAAGCCCGGATGCACGACGGTGACCGCGATCCGGTCGCGCGCCAGCTCGTCCGCGACCGCCTGGAACACCCCGGTGACCGCGTGCTTGGCACCGACGTAGGCCGGCCGTCCCGGGACCGGCAGCAGTCCCGCCACCGAGGAGAGGACGACGAGGTGTCCACGTCCCCGCCGCAGCGCAGGGAGGCAGGCACGGGTCGTTCGCAGCGCACCGTGGTAGTTGACGTCCATCACCCGGCGGAACGTGTCGTCAGCGGTCGAGGACAGGTCCCCGAGCGCGGTCACACCGGCGGCGGCGATCACCAGATCCAGGTGCTCGACCGCTTCCAGGGTCTCGGACAGCACGACCTCGCTGGTCGGGTCGGCCAGGTCCGCTTCCAGCCAGCAGACATTGGGCGTGCGACCGGCCGCAGCAGGGGTGCTCCCCGGCCGGTCGACGGCGATCGTGTGGTACCCGGCCGCGGCGAGCAGCCTCAGCAGCGAAGCGCCGAGGTGGCCGGCTGCGCCGGTGACCAGCGCCATGCCGGCGGCCGGCCCCGGTGTGCGCGTGGGCTGATCAGCCATCTCGCGCGCCCCGGAAGCGTGCGTAGACCTCGGCGCTGGAGAGGCGGGGGAGCCCCTCGAAGAGCTCCTTGAGCCGGTCGTTGGCCAGGACCGGTCGGTAGCGCAGGAAGTCGACCTGCTCGGGGCCGTACGGCACGAGCCGGAGTTGGTGGAGCAGCCGCAGCGCACCCGTGAGCAGCCATGGTCGCAGCGCGAGGTAGCGGTGGCCCTCGATGGCGGCGATGTCACGCAGGCTCACGGTCCCGTCCCCGGCCAGGTTCACGACGCCGGTGGTCCGCTCAGTGACCCCCCGGACGATCACCTCGACGACGTCGCGGTCGTGGATGAGGACGAACGGCACGTCGGTGTCGCTCAGGCCGACCACCACCGGTGCGGTGAACAGACGCGTGAGTCGGTTGTCGGTGCGCTCCCCGAGGATCGTGCCCGGCCGAAGCACCAGTTGACCGAGCTCGGGACGTGCAGCCCGAGCCTCGGCGAGCAACGCCTCCACCTCCGCCTTGTGCCGGCTGTAGGCGAAGCGCGGGTGGCCCGGTACCGGGTCGGACTCGACGAGCGGCCGCACCCGGTTGCGGGGCGTGTAGCCGTACGCGGCACCGGACGAGGTGACGATCAGGTGGTCGACCTTGCCTGCCAGGCAGGCGGCCAGGACACGTTCCGTGCCGCCGACCTCCACCCGACGGAGCATGTCCTCGTCCATGCCTGGCGGCGGTTCGAGGATCGCGGCGAGGTGGACCACCGTGTCGATCTCACGGCTGAGGAGCAGCTCGGCGAGATCCACCTCGAGCAGATCCGCGGTGATGTGGGTGGCCGCGGGGTTCGGCGTGTCGGATGGACGGCGATCCAGCGAGACGACCGTGTGCGCTCCTTCGGCCACGAGCGCGTCCACGGTGAGTGCGCCGAGGTAGCCGCTGCCACCGGTGACCAGCACCCGGCTCACGCGCCGCCCGCCGGATCGGGGAGAAGGACCTTCGGGGGCCGACGTGACCAGACCCCCGCGACCGCGAGCCCGGCGATCAGGTGCCAGATCCCCCACCAGGCGGCGACGAGCGCCATGCCCCCGAGGCCACCGAAGAACCCGAAGACCACGACCAGCGCCAACGCCGAGTTCTGGATGCCGACCTCGATGCTGACCGCCCGCCGATCCCGCTCCGGGAGCCGCAACGCGGCCGCCGCGCCGTAGCCCAGGAGGAGCGCGACCGCGTTGTGCAGGAACACCGCGATCGCCACCACGCCGAGGAGGGCGGCGAAGTGCTCCCGGTTGGTGAGGAAGGCGACCGCGACGAACGCGGCGAAGAACACGATCGAGGCCGCCCTCATCGGCCGGTGCAGTTTGGCGGCCAGCGTCGGCCGTCGCGCGCGGAGCGCCACGCCGGCGGACACCGGCACCACCAGCAGGAGACCGATGGTGATGGCGAGGTCGACCGGGTCGAGGGCGATCGACCGCAGGACCTCCCGGGTGCCGGGATCCAGCGAGCCCCAGAAGGCGAAGTTGGCCGGCGTGGCCACGGCGGCGATCAGCGTCGCCACCCCGGTCATCCCGATGGACAGCCCGGTGTTGCCCTTGGCCAGGTGCGTCACGATGTTCGAGATGTTCCCGCCGGGGCAGGAGCCGACGAGGATCATGCCCAGGGCGATCGACGGCGCCGGGTCGAGGACGCGGGTCAGGCCGAAGGTTGCGGCTGGCAGGAGCAGGAACTGCGACACCAGCCCGACCAGCGGCGCCCGGGGTGCGACGAACACCGCGCGCAGGTCGGCGACCCGCACGTCGAGAGCGATGCCGAACATGATCAGCCCGATGACGATGTTCAGCACCAGCAGGCTGCCCGGGTCGAAGTTCAGCCGGACGTCGTCGATCGCCTCCGCGGCGAGCGGTGTCACGGAACCCAGAAGGCCCATCACCCGGCCGGCTCCTCGTGCATCGCTTTGAACGTCCGCAGCGCCGGTGCCCAGAGGTGGGCTCCGGCGTCGACCTCGACGTGCACCACCGCCGGCCCGTCGATCGCCAGGCACCGCTCGAGTGCCGGGCGTAGCTCCGCGGGTCGGGTCACGTGCTCCCCGTGCGCCCCCATCGACCGGGCCAGCGCATCGAAGCGGATCTCCCCGAGATCGGCGTAGGCGGTATCGCCATCGGGGAGCGGGCGGTCCAACAGCAGGCGTCGCGCCACCGTCTTCAGCGGCTTGGCGGCGATCGACTGGCTCATCTTGACCATGCCCCAGGCGCGGTCGACGAACACCACCCACGTGACCTTCAGTCCGTGGCGGACCGCGGTCTCCACCTCCTGCGGGTGCATGCCGAACGCCCCGTCACCGATCAGGCAGCAGACCTCGCGTGCAGGTGCGGCCACCTTGGCGCCCAGGGGTTGCGCCATGCCGGCCCCGAGCATCCCGAACTTGGACGTCGTGAGCAACGACCGGGGCGCGCGTGCCTCGTGGTAGAACTGGCTCCACACGGTCGTGTTGCCGCCGTCGAACACCCACAGGGTGTCGTCGGGGAAGACCTCCTGGGCGATCGTCGGGATCCGGGCGGGATGCACCGGGCCGCGCTTGTCCTTGGCCTCGAGCGCCTCATCGAGTTTGGCCCGGTCCTTGCGGCGTGCGGCGAGGAGGTCATCGACCCACGCCCGCCGTCCGGCAGCCTGCGGCGAGGGAGCGTCGGCCATCGCGGCCAGCAACGCCCGCAGGGTCGCTCCCACATCCGCTTGGATGGCCTGTCCGAGGGGACGGTTGGCCCCCAGCACGGCGGCGTCGATGTCGACCTGGACGGTCGCGGCGTCCTCCGGACGGGCCCAGTTCGGTGCCTTGCCCCACCAGTCGGTCTCTCCGAGCCGCGAGCCGAGGACGAGGATCAGGTCGGTCTCGTTGCGGACACGGTCGACGAGGTCGACGTGCACCATCGGCACCGCGTGCCGTCCCCGCTCATCGAGGACGCCGCGGGCGGCCCAACTCGTGGTGACCGGTGCGTCCAGGAGCGCTGCGAGGTCCGCGAGCGCAGCCTCGGCGCCGGCGTGCACCACCCCCGAGCCGGCGTGGATGAGCGGCCGTTCGGCCTCGCGCAGGAGCGTGGCCACGGCGGCCACCTGGGACGGCTCCGGGGGGACCGGCGTCAGGGAGCGGTAGGTCTCCGGCGCCCACAGCGACCCGGCCACCTCGTGGCTGCCGTTGATCAGGTCCTCGGGGACGTCGAGGTGGACGACGCCGGGCCGGCCGGACCACGCGGCGCGCAGGGCGTGGCGCAGGAGTTCGGGGATCCGTTCCGGGGAGGGGACGTGGACCGACCACTTGGTCATCGGGGCCGTGACGGCGGTGTGGTCGAAGTACTGGAAGGTCCCACCACGGTCCGGGGAACCGATCCCGCGGCGGCGTGACGAGGTGACCAGGAGGACCCGGTTGCCCTCGCCCTGCTCCACGGCGACACCGGGCAGCACGTTGGCGACCCCCGGGCCGTTGCTCGCCATGGCGACCCCGAGCCGGCCGGTGGTGCGGGCGTAGGCCCCGGCCATGTGTGCGGCGGACGTCTCGTGCCGGGGTGAGACGAGCTCGATCCCGGCGTCGGCGAGGCTCGCGTAGAGCCCGTAGTAGGTGCCGTCGATGATGCCGAAGAGCTTCTCGACCCCCTCGGCGGCGAGCATCTGCGTGATGATGGCGCCGCCGGTCAGCGCTGCCATGTCGACCCCCTCGGTGCTGCGGCGCTCCCGGGGCGAGATGGCCTCGTCCCGCCGCAGCCTCACGATCGGTCGAACCCTACGGGTTGGCGCGCACCGATGGGGAGCCGCTCACGCCAGCGGGAGTGCGTAACGCCAGATCGCGACCACGTGGGTTGCACCGGCCAGCACGACCAGCAGGTGGAACACCTCGTGGAAGCCGAACCAGGAGGGCCAGGGGTCGGGGGCCTGGCGGGCGTAGACGATCCCCCCGACGAGGTAGAGGGTTCCACCCAGGATCACCAGCGCACTACCGGTGGGTGGCAGGACCTCGACGATGCGGGTGAGTGGGATCGCAGCCAGCGCGCCGAACGAGGCGTAGGCGGCCACCGACAGCCAACGTGGTCCCTTGATCGGCGACACCGCGACGACGGCGCCGATCAGCGCGATCGCCCACCCGATGCCCAGGCTCCACGTCCGCCAGGGCCCGGTGAGGGTGTGGACGGCGACCGGGGTGAAGCTCGCGGCGATGAACAGCTGGATCATCGCGACGTCCGCGCGGGCGAGCAGGCGCTTGATGCGGGCCGGCCATGCCGGGGCGTGGTAGAGGCCGGAAGTGGTGTACAGGCCGATCAGGCCGAGCCCGAAGATCGCCACGCTGATGCGCGGCAGCCCGGGCGCTGCGGCACGCCACAGGAGCACGGCGGTCACCATGGCCGCTGGAGCGGCCGCGCTGTGGATCCAGCCGCGGAGCCGCGGTCGAACGTGAGCCGGGCCGTCGAGCTCGCGGGCCGGAGCCGGGGTCTCGATCGCTGCCTCCGTGGTCGCCGACCAGCGGCCGTGTCCGTCCGGCGGATCCGGACGGCGACGGGAGGATAGCTGGCAGCGAGGTCTACGGTGGTGTCCTACGGACAGGAGGGGTTCGGTGACGACGAGGGATCGGCGCCCGGGAGCACGGCCGCCGTGGGCGTGGCGCCTGGCCGTGCGCGGCGTGCTCTGGTTCCTGCGGAGGGTGCTCGGGTGGCGGATCCAGGCGCGGCGGCCGGAGGTGCTTCCAGAGCGGGGGCAACCGTTGGTCGTCGTGTTCAACCACACCTCGAACGTCGATGCCTTCCTGGTCGCCCACACCCTGTGGCGACGGCTGGGGCGTTGGGTCCAGCCGCTGGTCAAGGCCGAGCTCTACGAGGTGCCCATCATCGGGGCCCTGGTCCGCAACGGCGGGGCGATCCCGGTCACGCGAACCGAGGGCGGTGGGCGGCTCGCCGCCTACGCCGCTGCGGTGGACCGGCTGCGTGGCGGGGCCACGATCCTGCTCGCCCCCGAGGCCACGATCACCCACGACGGTTCCCTGCTCCCACTGCGGCACGGCGCGGCCCGACTCGCACTGGAAGCCGGTGCGGATGTCCTCGTGGTGACCCACTTCGGTGCCCAGCGGGGGTTCTCGCCGGTGGTCCGGTTCGCCGAGCGCGGCGCGGTCGTGACGATGGCGCTGGACGTGGTGACACCGTTGCTGGACGAGGACGCCACCTCGCTGACCGGTCGCATCGCAGCCACGATGATCGACCGCAGCGAGGAGTTGCGGGCCGGCTACCCGGAGCCGGACCCGTCCGCGAGGTGGTGGCCGCCGTACGCGACCCCGGCGTCGCCGACGGCGACGGCGCGGGAGAACCTGGAGCACTACCAGGCGAGCATGATCGAGGCCATCGCCCAGGCCCGTGAACGCATGGCGCGGCTCGCGGCGGACCGGGAGCTTCCGGAGAGGGTCGCGCAGGCACGCGAGCGGGCGGTCTCCAAGGCCGAGGATCTGGCCGTCCGTTCGCGCGCCCGGGCGGAGACGCTCACCGAGAGCGCCCGCCATCGCATGGATGAGGCTGCCGAGCAAGGCAGGGTGCGCTGGGAGGAGGCCGGGGAACAGGCCAGGGTGCGCTGGGAGGAGGCTGCCGAGCAGGCGCGCGACCGGGCGGCGTCCGTGGGCGGTCGTCGCGCGTCGACACCCGACGAGCCGGAGCAGCGCGACGGGTCGTGAGCCGGCGGGTGAGGATCGACCTACCAGCTGACCCGCCAGATCCGCCACAACGCCGACGGGTCGCTCACCGGGTCGCCGTGGACCAGCACCAGGTCGGCCGGCCCGCCCTCGCGTAGCCGGCCGGCGTCCTCCTCGCCCAGCACCGCGCCGCCGGCCCATGTGACGGCGCCCAGGGCCTCCCAGGGCTCGAGACCGGCGACGACCAGGAGTTCGACCTCCCACGGCAGCTGGTTGGCGCGGGTGGATCCGCCACCGAAGTCGGTCCCCGCGGCGATCCGAACACCGGCACGGTGGGCGGTCATGACGCTCTCACTGGCGCGCTCTGACCGCTCCCGGATCGCCGCGGCCGACCCCCGTTCGGTGAAGCGCGGGAGCGTGGTCGTCCGGGCGAACGTCTGCCACGAGGCGAACACGCTGAGCGTGGACACCAACGTGACATCGTTGGTCACCATGGTCCGCGCGGTGGCGACATCGATCTCGGATCCGTGCTCGATGCTGTCGACACCCGCCGCCGCGCCCCGCTGGGCGCCGGCCAGCCGGGTCGCGTGGGCCGCGACACGGGCGTCCCGTCCGTGGCAGGCCGACACCACGGAGGTCAGCTCGTCGGTGGTCCAGGGTGCGACGTCCTCGTCGGGTCCATCGAGGTAGAGCTTGACCAGATCGGCCCCCTCGTCGAGCTGGAGGTGCACGGCCGCGAGCAGCGCGTCGGCATCGGCCACCTCGATGGCGACGGCGGTCGGCAGCACGTCGCTACGCGAGATCCAGGTCCCAGCGGCGCGGACGTAGGGGAAGGACGGCCGCGTGCTCCAGCGATCGCGGACACCGAGGGCGAGCGCTCGCTCGCGGCCATCGACGGGATCGACCCGGCGGGGTGAGCCGACGTCGCGAGCCCATCGCACGCCCGCCTGCCGGAGCAGGAGTGCGTTGTCCTCGGCTACCTCGACGAGCGCTGCGGGCGCGTCCTGGACGCGCTCGATCCAGTGCGAGCCGCCGGGCAGCGTGAGGTGGCTGTGTGCGTCCACCATGCCGGGCACGATCGTCGTACCGCCGGCGTCGACGACCGTGGTGCCAGGTCCCGGATCCGGCTCGTCGTCGTGCGGTCGGATCCACGCGATCCGCCCGGCTTCGACGAGCACGCTCATCCCCACCTGCAGGGTGGCGGACCGGCCGTCGGCCAGCGCGGCGTTCCGGTAGAGGACGGGCCCTGACACGGCACCTCCGCAGTTCGTGTCGGAGTCCACGCTAGTGGTGGATCAGTCCACGACCGTCTTCAGCAGGGTGCGCAGATCCTCCTCGAAGCGCTCCCGATCCGCGTTCCACTCGCGGACGTGGTCGGTCGCCGCGTACTCGGCGTAGGTGGCCTGGTCCGCGAGTGCGGCGGCGAGTTCCCGCGTCGGCTCCACGGGAACCGTCCCATCATGTGCACCGTGGGTCAGGAGCATCGGGACGTCGTCCGGGAGCTCCTCGGCGCGGTCCACATGCTCGACCTGCGTGAAGTCCAGGCCCGAGCGTGCCGTGGAGATCCACCGGGTGCTGGTGAGCAGGGGTGCGATGAGCGGCTCGGGGATGTCCCGGTTGCGCGCCTGGAGCTCCAGGGTCGCCCCGAGCGACGCCAGTGGGGAGATCAGGACGGCGGCGCTGACGAGCTCGGCACGCTCGGAGCGGCGCAGGAGGGACAACGAGGCCGCGGCGCCCTGGCTGTAGCCGATGAGCACGATCTCCCGGGCATCCTCCACCTCGACGAGGTGGTCGATGGCGGCCTCGACCTCACGCCACTCGCGTGCGCCGAAGTACCCGTACCCCCGGTCGTCCACCGGTGCATCCGGGTCGTTGCGGACCGAGATGGTGAGCGATGGCAGCCCCATCTCGTCCAGCGTCGGCAGCAGGCGGTTCCCCTCGGTGAGGCTGCCTCCTCGGCCGTGCACGATGATCGCCCACCTGCCACGGGACGCCGACCCGTTGGGGACCCGCCGCCAGGCCGGCAGGTCGCCGAGCTCGCTCGGCACGTCGATGACGTCGAACGGCAGGCCGAGCGTGCTCGCCGGGTCGCCGTCGAAGGTGTCCGCGCTGGACGCCAGTAACGCGCCGGGCTCCGGCCAGCTGCCGTCGAGGAGCTCGACGGTGCGCGTGACGTCACCACCCGCTTGCTCCGGATCGCCAGACGCGAGCAGGAGTCCGTCCTCACCGAGCAGGCCGATGGTCGGGAGCAGGAGGTCTGCCGCGCCGTCCTCGCCCGGGGCGAGCGTGATCGTGCCGGCCTCCGGATCGACGGCGGTGACCGTGTGTTCCAGCGACGGATCGTCGGGCGCTGGTGCGGGTAGGAGCTCGTCGCTGTAGTACCACCCACCCGCGACGAACGCGCCAGCGAGCGCGAGCGTGAGCAGGGCAGCCACCCACAGCAGCGCACGACGCACGACGCGTTCCCCTCGCCCTCGGCCAGCACGGCGCACGGGCCTTGTCCCAGCCTCCCCCGAGGTGTACGACGAGCACGGGTTTGATAGCAGACGCGGCCGTGAGACGCGAACGTGGAGCGACGTCGCCTGAGATCCACCGTAGCGTGACAGCATAGGGTCGGACGGTGGATCGGGAGGACAGGTGGACGGCACGCTCAGCGTCGTGGCGACGCCGATCGGCAACCTCGGGGATCTGACCGTGCGGGCGGTCGAGGTCCTGCGCACGGTCGATCTGGTCCTCGCCGAGGACACCCGACGCACCGGCCGGCTGCTCGCGCACATCGAGAGCGGTGTCCCGCAGCTCTCGCTCCACGAGCACAACGAGCGTGACCGTCTCGAGGAGATCCTGGCGCGCCTCGAGGCGGGGGAGCACCTCGCGCTGGTGTCGGATGCCGGGACCCCGACCGTCTCCGATCCCGGCTACCGGCTGCTTGCGGCCTGTGCCCAGCGGGGGGTGCGTATCGTGCCCGTACCCGGTGCCTCGGCGGCGCTGGCCGCGCTCGTGGTCTCCGGGTTCCCCACGGACCGGGTCGTCCTCGATGGCTTCCTGCCACGCAAGGGTGTCGCCCGCCGTGAACGGTTGGCGGCACTGGCCGACGAGCCGCGGACGACCGTGTTGTTCCTGTCCCCGCACCGGGCCGAGGCGGACCTCGTCGATCTGGTCGAGACCGCGGGCGGCGAGCGACGAGCGGTGTTGTGTCGTGAGCTCACCAAGCTCCACGAGGAGGTCCAGCGGGGCACGTTGTCGGAGCTGGCCGCGGTCTCCTCGTCGGGGCTGCGCGGCGAGGTGACCCTGGTGCTGGCCGGCGCCCAGGCCGCACCTGCCGCCGAGGTGACCGACGCGGAACTGGTCGAGCGCGTACGGGGTCTGGTCGCGACCGGTACCGATCGCAAGGTGGCCATCGGCGAGGTGGCGCGGGCGGTCGACGTGCCCCGCCGTCGGGTCTATCAGGCCGTGATCGATGCGAAGAGGGCGGGCTGAGCTGCACCCGGTGCCGGTGGTCCGGCGTCGCGCGGCATCGCCGTGCGCGCAGCGCTCACGGCCGTGACCGGGTCAACCTCGTGCCGCGGCCGGGCGTCGGGCAGGATGGACGACGAGGTATCACCGACCGCCAGCCGCGGCCGGTGACAGGCATCGCGGACGGTGAGAGGACGAGCCGTGCTCGCCATGGTGCGAACGGTGGTGGTGGAGCGATCCTTCGCGGCGGTGTTCAACGCGCATCACCGGGAGGCGGTGCGTCTCGCCTACCTCCTGGTCAGCGATGCGGACCTCGCCGAGGACGTCGTCGCCGAGGCCTTCACCAAGGTCTACCGGCGATGGGTCAGGGGGGAGGTGCGCGATGTCGGTGCCTACCTGCGTCGGGCGGTCGCCAACGAGGCGAACTCCAGGCTCCGCCGCCGCTACCGGGAGCGCGCGGAGGCGTCACGGCGCAGCGGCGACGACCGGGGCGTGCAGGCGGTCGACGACGGGGCCGCCGACCGGGACGAGGTCTGGCGCGCACTGGCCCGGCTCCCGGATCGCCAGCGTCACGCCATCGTCCTGCGCTACTACGAGGACCTCCCGGAAGCGGAGGTCGCCGACATCCTCGGGGTCTCCGTCGGGACGGTGAAATCCCAGGTCTCCCGGGGACTGGACCGCCTCACCGGGATCATCGAGGCCCCGGCGTCACGACCGGACGACGGGCACGCCGCCCGCCGATACCCCCCGAGCTCCACGTCACGTCCGGCGACCGTGCAAGAACCCAAGCGAGGTGACCAGCGATGACCCCGATCGAAGAGCGGCTCCGCGTGAGCCTGAGCGAGCGTGCGGC
Source organism: Nitriliruptoraceae bacterium (assembly GCA_040904745.1). Lineage (GTDB taxonomy): Bacteria > Actinomycetota > Nitriliruptoria > Nitriliruptorales > Nitriliruptoraceae > T1Sed10-7. The sequence continues at coordinate 4,346 of JBBDSW010000198.1, read as the reverse complement.
CGACGTCGAGCCGACGCCGCACCTGTGGCAGGAGGTCGACCGCAGGATCACCCGGCGTCGGTGGCTGCGCGCCAGCGTCTACGCGGTGGTGGGTGCCACGGCGGCGATCGTGGCGGCCATGGTCGTGCCGGGCGTGGTCTCCGATCTCACGGGCCCGAGCGGTCTGGAGATCATGGGAGAGGACGACGCCCCGGGGACCGACGACGGAGACGGCGCCGAGGACACCGAACCCGAGGAGGACGGTGCCAACGGACCGGACCCGGCTCCGGGCGAGGGAGCGCTGCCGCTGGTGACCGCGGACGGTCGCGACCTGGTGCTGCTGACCGGTGACGGTGACCGCACGGTCCTCGCGACCTTGGAGGCAGAAGGGGAGAGCACCTTCGCGACCGTCAGCGTCCGTCCTGGTTCATCGGTGGACGATCTGCAGGTCGTGGCATCCACGACCGCGGAGGGGATGGTCGATCTGCGCTTCCTCCACGTCGTGGCCGGTGAGCTGGTGACGAGCACCGTGCTGGAGGGTGCCTACGCCCCCGCCGGGGACGCCGGATCTCCCGAGGTCGGGCTGGACGTGGTGTGGTCACCGGACGGGGGCTCGCTGGCGTGGTTCGAGCCGAGCGAGACGCCGGGAGGGGTCTCGCTCCGCACGATCGGGTTCTCCGAGGACGGGCCCGGGACCGGCGACCGGGCGACGGACAACGCGGCGTTCACCCTGCCACTCGAGGATCTCGATGGTCCTGTGGACGCGGCCGCCTGGGTCGACCGTGACCCCGCGGACGATGGCACCGATCCCGTGGCTGGCGCGGTCGCCACGACCACCATCGTCGCGGTCGCCCGCGACGGGTCACCGGCCGTGCTGACCGCCGCACTCGACCGCCAGGCGGATGGCGCCTGGGCCCGTGGCCCGGAGGACCCCGGGCTCACGGCCCGCATCCTCGCCGAGGACGGCGGGGGTGAGGGGCAGCGCGTCCTCGCGGCCACGGCCGTGGCCGGTGAGCTCCGCGCCCTGGTGCTGCGTGGGACCACGGCCGCCCTGGTCATCGCCGACGCCGGTGCGAGCGAGCCCGTCGCCACCGAGCTGCCGGAGGAGGTGGCTGCAGCGCTCGGGCGCGAGGGAGCGACCAGCTCCATCGAGCTGGTCGCGGCGGGTCCACGCACCCTGATCGTGGACCGCGTGGAGGGGACCGCCTGGAGCGTGTCCTCCGATGGCCAGGTCGACGAGTTCGCCGTCGACGGTGCCGTCGCGGCGGTCCGCTAGCGGGTGGGTGCGAGGCTGGTGAGCAGCCTGCTATGCTTGTATGAACGCTCGCCGGGATCGGCGGGCGTTCGTGCGTTCGCGACCCGGCCCTGTGCTCCTGCGGCGCCCGCGGTCTGCGACGATGCAAGCTCCCGTCCCGTGAAGGGCCGTGATCGCCTGTGCCGTACGTCGATACCCACTGCCACCTCGACCATCATCGAGATCTCGCTGCGGCCGAGCAGGTCGCACGTGCCCGGGATGCGGGTGTCACGACGATGATCACCGTCGGAACCGACCTGGCCTCCTCGGTCCAGGCGGTCGCCACGGCGAGCCGGTTCGAGGGCGTGTACGCGGCGGTTGGCGTCCACCCGAACGACGCGACGGAGGCGACCACCGAGACGCTGGCGGAGATCGAGCGGTTGGCGGGGGATGCGATGTGCGTCGCGATCGGGGAGACCGGCCGCGACCACTACCGCGACCACACGACGCCACAGCAGCAGGACGCGAGCTTCCGTGCCCACATCGAGATCGCGAAGCGCACCGAGCGGACGCTGGTGATCCACTGCCGCGATGCCTGGGACGAGGTCCTGACGACGCTCGCGGAGGTGGGGGCACCGGAGCGGGTCGTCATGCACTGCTTCTCGGGTGATCTCGAGGTGGCGGCCGCCTGCACCAGCGCCGGCTACTTCACCTCCTTCGCCGGCAACGTGACGTTCAAGAACGCAACCGGGCTGCGCGAGGCGGCGGCAGCCCTCCCGGCCCACCTCTTGCTCACGGAGACCGACTCCCCGTTCCTGACCCCGCATCCGCACCGCGGCGAGGCGAACGACCCGTCGTTCGTCCCACTCACGCTGCGCACGCTTGCCGAGGTACGCGGCCGAGCCGTGGAGGAGCTTGCGGCCACGGTCGTCGCGAACACCGCCCGTGCCTTCGCCCTCCCCCCGGACCTGGTGGCGGGGGTGGCATGAGCGGGGGCAGGGGGTCCACCGATGGCGACGATCGGCAGGACGTCGCCGATGGTGGGGCGCTGCTGACGCCGAGGACCGTGACGCGCCTCCTCGCCCAGCACGGTCTCGCGCCCCGTAAGAGCGCGGGCCAGAACTTCGTCGTCGATCCGAACACGGTGCGGCACATCGTCGCGGCCGCGGGGCTCGGTGCCGATGACGAGGTGCTCGAGATCGGTCCCGGTCTCGGTTCGCTCACGCTGGGACTCGCCGAGGTGGCACGGTCGGTGACGGCGATCGAGATCGATGCCGGTTTCGTCGGCGTGCTCGAGGAGCTGTTCGCCGGTCGCGACGATGTGGTGGTGGTGCACGCGGACGCACTGTCGGTCGACCTGGATGACGTCGTCGGAGGGCGGTCGGTCCGGGCGGTCGCCAACCTGCCATACAACGTGGCGACGCCCCTGTTGTTCGCCCTGTTGGACGCGCGGTCCGTCGTCGACGCGTACGTGATGGTGCAGCGCGAGGTCGGCGAGCGGTGGCAGGCCAGGGTCGGCGATGCCCCCTATTCCGGGGTCTCGCTGAAGCTCGCCCTGCTGGCGGACGTGCGTATCGAGCGGTCGATCCCCCGGACGGTCTTCTACCCCGTCCCGAACGTGGACAGCGTGATGGTGCGGGTGACCCGGCGGGACGACGCGCCGGACCCGGCGACCTACGCGGAACTGGCTGCGCTCGTCGATGCCGCTTTCTCCCAACGTCGCAAGACCCTGCGCAACACGTTGCGTACGGTGGCAGGGCCCGAGACGTTGGAGGCTGCGGCCGCGACCGCGGACATCGACCTCGGAGCCCGTGCGGAGACACTGGATGTGGGGGCCGTCCGTGCCCTCGCCGAGGCTCTCGCGGGTGCACGACCCTGACCGGCAGGACCCCGTCGGCGACCGAGCAGCGCGTCGAGGTCCGTACGATGGTGAGGCCTGCAGCCACGGTGGGCGTGGACATGGGAGGCCGCATGGGGGGGAGCGCACCCGCGCACGTGCGTGTGCGGATCCCGTCGAAGGTGAACCTCTTCCTGCGTGTCAAAGGGGTGCGGGAGGACGGCTATCACGAGCTCGTCACCGTGTTGCAGACCTTGTCGATCCACGACACGATCCTCGCCGAGCTCGAGGTGGCCGGTGCGTCGGCCCATCCGGCCGCGCGGCGGTTCATGGAACTCGACTTCCGCATCGACGGGCACGACGGCCTCCCGCTCGGCGACGGCAATCTCGCCGTTCGGGCCGCTCGCTGCTTGATGGAGCACCTCGGCATCGGGACGTGCCAGGCCGATGGGGCGCACGACGTCCCCGTGACCCGCCTCCACCTGACCAAGCGCATCCCGGTCGCCGCCGGGATGGCCGGGGGTTCCGCGGACGCAGCCGGAGCCCTGGTGGCGCTCAACCATCTCTGGCAGGCGGAGCTCGACCGCGGGGAGCTGCGACGACTGGCGGCCACGCTCGGCGCGGACGTGCCGTTCTGTGTCGGTGGAGGAACGGCGCTGGCGACGGGGACCGGGACGGCGACCGCGCAGGTGCTCTCGCGCGGGACCTACCACTGGGTCGTCGGGATCAGCGATGCCCCCCTGTCGACCGTGGACGTCTACGGCGCCTTCGACGAGGTGGGTATCGCCAGCGATGTCGAACCGGATGCGGTGTTCCAGGCGCTTCGGACGGGCGACGCCGAAGCGCTGGGTGCGGCACTGCACAACGACCTCGAGGTGGCTGCATTCCACCTGCGCCCCGAACTCGCCGCCAAGCGGGATGCGCTGCTCAGCGCCGGCGCGCTCGGTGCGGTGGTCAGCGGCTCCGGGCCGACCGTGGTCGGTCTGGCCTCGAACCCCCAGGACGCCGCCAGGATCGCACGCGAGGTCGAAGCCCGTTTCGACCGCGTGGAGCTCGCCGAGTCGCCCGCTGGGGGACCGGAGATCGCGGCCAGCTGAGCGGAGGGTCTCCCTCCGGCAACGGGGACTACCCTCCCGTCCGTCATCGTCGTGCCGGCTCCGGCTGGCCACGGTGATGGTGGGGGGTGGTGTAGACGGCAACACGCCGGCCTTTGGAGCCGGAATCCAGGGTTCGATCCCCTGCCCCCCAGCCACCTGAAGTGTGTACAGACGGCCTCGAGCACCGTGCCGAGATGGG
>JBBDSW010000197.1:4232-15121 GCA_040904745.1 Nitriliruptoraceae bacterium | reverse complement strand
GGGGGGGGGGGGCCCCCCCCCCCCCCCCCCCCGGCCCCTCCGACCGCCAAGGGGATGTCGCATGGATCAGCCGATCGTCGAACTCAAGGGCATCACGAAGCTCTACCCGGGTGTGACGGCCCTCGCCGATGTCTCCTTGGACCTCTACCCGGGTGAGGTCCACGGCCTCGCGGGCGAGAACGGCGCCGGGAAGTCGACCCTCATCAAGGTCCTCGGTGGCGCCATCCCGCACGATGCCGGTGAGATCCGGGTCGACGGCAAGCTGGTCCACTTCCGGGGACCGGCGGCCGCGCTCCAGGCCGGGATCCGCGTCGTCCATCAGGAACTGGCGGGCGCCCCACAGCTCACCGTCACCGAGAACGTCCTGCTGGGTCAGTTGCCGACGTGGTTCGGGGTCGTGCGGTGGGACGAGGCGCATCGTCAGGCACGCGAGGTCCTCGACCGCGTCGGGATCGACGTGAACGAACGTGAGGTGCTGGGCAACCTGACCCTCGGCCAGCAGCAACTCGTCGAGATCGCCCGCGCGCTGCAGCGAGAAGCGCGTGTGCTCGTGCTCGACGAACCTTCGGCCATCCTGGGCGCCAAGGACCTCGAGGTGCTGTTCCGGGTCATCCGCGGCCTGCGCAGCGAAGGTGTCTCGATCGTCTACATCTCCCACCGGCTGGGGGAGCACTTCGAACTGGCCGATCGCGTCTCCGTCCTGAAGGACGGACGCCATGTCGGAACGCATCCGATCGAGGATCTCGATCAGGACCGTCTCGTCGCGCTCATGACCGGCCGTGAGCTCTCGCACGAACGGTTCCAGGGATCCGGGGAGCACGAACACCTGGAACCCCTCCTGCAGGTCGAGGACCTCACATCGTCTGGGAGCTTCTCCGGCGTGTCGTTCTCCCTGCATCCGGGCGAGATCGTGGGCATGGCGGGCATGGTGGGGGCCGGCCGGACCGAGGTCGCCCGTGCCATCGCCGGTGCGGAGCCCGCGGACAGCGGCCGGGTGATCATCGCCGGTAGGCCCGTGCGGATCCGGTCATCGCGGCAGGCTCGTGCGCTCGGGATCGATCTGCTCCCCGAGGACCGTCGGGACCAAGGGTTGCTCCTGAACCGCTCCCTCCGTGAGAACGTCGGTGTCGGGAGCCTTGCCAAGCGGACGTCGTTCGGCGTGATCCGCTCGCAGTTCGACCTCGAAGAGGTGCAGAAGGTCGCCAAGCAGGTGGATCTGCGCTATTTCAGCCTCGACCAGGAGGCCGGCACCCTCTCTGGTGGGAACCAGCAGAAACTCCTCCTTGCACGGACCTTGGCGGCGCAGCCGCAGGTCCTCATCTTCGACGAGCCCACCCGCGGGGTGGACGTCGGTGCGAAGCGCGAGATCTGGCAGCTGATCCGTGAGCTGGCTGACAGCGGGAAGGCCGTGCTGGTGATCTCCAGCGAGATCGAGGAGGTCCTGGCGCTGAGCGATCGCATCCTCGTGATGCGCGCTGGCCGGCTGGCGGCGGAGTTCTCCGGCGTCGAGGCCACCGAGGAGTTGATCGCGCGCGCCGCGATCGTCGAGACCGTTGATACCGAGGTGAAGCGATGACTGACGACGCGACGCAGGCGGCCACGACCGAGAAGCGCCCGGCAGGCGAGGGTGATCCTGCAGCGCAGCAACCGGATGGTGGCCGTTCCCGCAGCGGCAGGGACGGTCGTGGGATGACGGTGCAGCAGTTCCTGCGACGCTACGGCGTGCTGCTCGCGCTCGTGATGCTCGTGGTCCTCGCGACCGTGCTCTCCGACCGCTTCCTGAGCGTCCCGAACCTGCTGAACATCGCGCGACAGATCGCCATCGTCGGGGTGCTCGGCGTGGGGATGACCTTCGTGATCATCACCGCGGGGATCGACCTGTCGGTCGGATCGATCCTGGCGGTCGTGGCGGTCACCACCGCCGCAGCCGTGAACGCGGCGGGGCCTCTCGCCGGGATCGTGGTCGCCCTGTTGGTTGGGGGGTCGCTCGGCCTGGTCAACGGTCTCGGCGTCACGATCGGGGGTGTCCAGCCGTTCATCATGACGGTCGGCATGTTGGCGTTCGCCCGCGGCCTGGCGTTCGTCTACACGGGTGGGTCCCCGATCCCGACGACCGATGCCTCCTTCCTCGCGATCGGTAACGGACGGACGCTGGGTGTCCCCAACCCGGCGTTGATCCTGCTCGTCTTGCTCGTGCTCGCCTGGTTCGTGCTGAAACGGACGTCGTACGGCCGGGCCGTCTACGCGATCGGATCGAACGACGAAGCGGCTCGGCTGAGCGGCATCCGTGTGCGCACCGTCCGTGCGAGCGTCTACGTCATCAGCGGGTTGTGCGCGGGCATCGCTGGGCTGCTCTACGCCAGCCAGCTCGGTGTCGGGACGCCCGTCGCCGGCGAGATGTTCGAGCTGGACGCGATCGCCGCCACCGTCATCGGCGGCACCAGCCTCTTCGGGGGGCAGGGAGCCATCAGCGGCACGTTCATGGGGGCCGCGTTGCTGGGCATGCTCTCGAACATCCTTAACCTCACCGGTGTCGATCCCTTCATCCAACGGTTGTTCCGTGGTGCGCTCATCTGGTTCGCGGTCATGCTGCAGCGCAAGGATGCGAAGGGGCGCTGACGCCGGCACCGACGGACCGCACCCCCCGGCAAGGACGAGAAGGAGCACCCAGGTGACCACAGGACCCCTCGATGTCGTGCTCACCCGAGCGCCCGATCTCGCGCAGGTGCTGCAGGACCTCGTCTCCCGGGACGAGGTCCTCGAGGTCCTCCGGGACGTCGCCGACACGCCGGCTCCTTCCCAGCTGAGCGCGAGCACGCGGGGGCCGGTGATCGCGCGGCTCATCGAGTCCTGGAACCTCGCCGGCAGCCCGAAGGTCGTACTCGACCGGCATCGCACGGGCGCGGTCACGATCTCCAGCCAGATCGCCAGGACCCGGCTCGTCGCCCACCTCGATGAGGTGTCCTACCTCCTGACCCGTCCGACCGCCGACGGCTGGGAACTGGCTGCGTTCTGCTACCACCTGGCAGACGGCCCACGCCCGGCCCGTGCCATCCGTGGGTACGCGGACGGCCGTTGGGACATCGTCGCCACGGGTCGCGTGCAAGGGGACGGTGATCGCCTCCTGTTCATCCCGGAGACGACGGTGGAGGATCTCGGACCGGGTGATCGTGTCGCCCTCTACAGCCCGGTGGCGGCGACACCCCAAGGGCAGGTCACCGGCTCGCTGGACAACGCCGCCGGCGTCGTGTCCGTCCTGTTCGCGATCCGGGTCCTCGCGGCGTTGGACCTCCCCTACGACGCCCTCCTCCCCGACGAGGAGGAAGGTCCGGCCGGCGGTTCCAGCCAGACGATCTCCCGTGGTGCGATACGCGCGTTGCGGGACGCAGCGCCGGCCGACCTCACCGTCGTCGTCGACACGCACGGGCTGCCGCCGGGGCTGCCGGAGGACCAGGCTCGTCATGAACGCGGCTGGGGGGCATCCCTCGCCGAGTTCTCCTCCGCCGTTCGAGGCTCTGCGGTACCGCCAGGCCTCTACCGCTGGATCTCCGCGACCGCACAGCAGCTCCGCGGCGTCGACGCCGTGATCGAGCCGAACATCGGTGGGTACGTCCCGCGTTCCGACGATGTCGCCGCGATGCTGTACAGCCGCGCGATCACCCTCCTCGGCTATCCGGGCAGCAACCGGCACTTCGACCACGATCTGCCGGTCTCCCACCTCGACGACCTGGTCCACCTCGCGCGGTCGCTCGCCGGCATCGCAGCGGCGATCGAGCTTGCCGAGGACGTTCCCGCATGACCCGCGTGCTGGTCGAGGGCGAGCTCACCGTCGATGACGTCATCGTCGAGGACGTCGGCTGCGACTGGAAGCAGATCGGCGGGGGAGCGCTCTACAGCGCCGTCGGTGCCGCGATGTGGGGGGTCGAGGTCGTCCTGTGTGCCACCATCGGTCCGGACTACCCGCTCGAGGCGCTCGACCCGGTCGCTGCCGGCGGCGTGGACATCTCTCACGTCACCCGGATCGAGGAGCCGAGCCTCGGGCTGTGGCTCCTCTCCGAGACCGGCGACCGTCGTCGACAGATCGTGAAGTCGCGCAGCGCGACCTTCCAGACCTTGAGTGCCGCTCGCCCCCCCTGGGATGAACTGGCCGCGGGGATCGAGGGGGTGCACGCCGCTCCCACCATGGTCGCGGCCCAGTCCCGGGTCCTCTCCCGGGCCGCAGCGCATGGCATCGTGGCGACCCAGGACGCGTTGATCGAACCCTTCATCGAGGTGGAGCGCTATCGGACCGGCGAGGCGATGCGGGGCGCGTCGGTGTTCCTTCCGAGCATCCAGGAGGTGCGTCAGATCTGGGGCGACGATGTCGATCTGCCGGCCCTCTTCGACCACCTCCACGAGGTCTCGGGGCTCCGAGCCCTGGTGGTCACCCTCGGATCCGCTGGAGCGGACGTCTACCAGGCCGCGGGCCCGGTGCTCCGCGTGCCTCCGGTCACGGTGGACGTGGTCGACACGACCGGTGCAGGCGATGCGTTCTGCGGCGGGTTCCTGACGGGCCTGTTGGCCACCGACGACCCGGTGGAGGCGGCGATCCGCGGTGCGGTCAGCTCCTCCTTCGTCGTCGCCACCGTTGGCGCGCCTGCTGCTATCCGTGCTGCGGATCCGGCGACCGCGATGGCTCGGGCAGCAGCGTTACGAGACCGACTCGAGGAAGCCCATGACGATCGAAGAGCGTGATGTCGCCCCCCGCGGAGCCGATGCGTTGGCGCAACGGTTCCCCCGCCCGAAGCCGTTGATCGGCACGATCCACGTCGAGCCGATGCCCGGTGCACCGAGCTATGACGGACGCCCGGTGGAGGAGGTGATCGCCCGCGCGGTCACGGATGCACGCGCCTACGTGGCGGGTGGCATCGACGGCCTCATCGTGGAGAACGAGGGGGATATCCCCTTCCGCAAGCCGGAGCGGGTCGGCGCCGACACCGTGTCCGGTCTCACCGCCGTGGGCTACGCGGTGCATGCCGCGGTCTCCGTCCCGGTCGGTGTCAACTGTCTCGCCAACGCGGTGGAGCAGGGTCTCGCGATCGCGGCAGCCACCGGAGGGTCGTTCGTGCGCTCCAACCAGTGGGCGAACGCGTACGTGGCCAACGAGGGGTTCGTCGAGGGTGCGGCGGCCGAAGCGCTGCGCTACCGCAGCGCCTTGCGCGCTGACCACGTCGCCGTGTTCGCTGACGTGCATGTGAAGCACGGCAGCCACGCGATCGTGGCCGATCGGAGCCTGGAAGAGATGACCTGGGACGCGGAGTTCTTCCGTGCCGACGTGCTCATCGCCACCGGTACACGGACGGGCCACGGCGCGGATCCGGAGGAGGTCACGAGGATCAAGCGGGCCGCATCGCGTCCGGTCCTCGTTGGCAGCGGCCTCACGGTCGACAACACCGAGGAGATCCTGAGCATCGCGGACGGAGCTATCGTCGGGAGCGCGATGAAGGAGGATGGCCTGTGGTGGAATCCGGTCGATACGGAGCGCGTTCGCCAGATCGTGGCCGTCGCGGAGGGGTTCCGATGAGCGATCCCAGGACGCCGGTCACCGAGTTCCTGCTGGACTCCGCGGTGCTCGAGGACGTCGCCGCGGCGGTCGATCTGGGCTTCGTGTCCGGTCTTACGACCAACCCGACCCTGGCCGCCGCCGCAGGTCTCGGGCCCCCTGCCGAACGTGTGCCGGCGCTGCTCGAGGCGTTGCCGAGTGGCCCGGTCTACCACCAGGTGGAGGCGGAGACCGACGACGGCGCCGATGCCGAGATCAGGGCCGTGCGGGCGGTCGCCCCCGACCGGATCGTGCTCAAGTTGCCCGCCACCCCATGGCACTACCGGTTGGCTGCCCGACTGACTGCGCAGGGTGTGGCAGTGTCGATGACCGCCGTCTACACCCCGAGCCAGGTGCTGTTGGCAGCGGCCGTTGGCGCGCGATCCGTGATCTGCTACGTCGACCGTGCCGCGCGACTGCGGCAGGGCGGTGAGCACCTCGTCGCGGAGTTGGCCGCGGCCCGTGCAGCGGGCGGTGGAGACGTGCGGATCATCGCGGCAAGCGTGAAGAGCCCCCCGCAGGTCACCCGTGCTGTGTTGGACGGGGCCGATGCAGTGACCGCGCCACTCGAGGTCCTCCGCGCCCTGGCGGTGGACGAGCTGACCGAACAGGCACTCGACGGGTTCCGACGGTCCAGCACCGGCGCGTGACCCCGTCGGTGGCGTTCGGGTCCGGCCCTCTACGCTCGCCGTGACGCGAAGGAGGCGCAGTGGTGGGTTCGTTCCTGGGCGCCGAGCAGGTCGGCGGATCGCCGGTCGACACGGTGACGACGTTGATCGGGTCGGGGCTGCTCGTCGTGGGCGCCGGGGTCGCCTACCTGCTGACGCGCTACGTCGCCTTGCGCGTGCTGAGCAGCATCGTCCGCCGCAGCACGACGAACTGGGATGACCGGTTCCTCCACCACCAGGTGCCACACCGGTTGTCCCTGATCCCGCCGGCCCTGGTGCTCTACCTCGCCGTCCCGGCCATCGAGGGCCTACCGGCCGCCGCGGAGACCGCGACCCGGCGTGTCGCGCTCACCATCGTCGTGGTGTCCTTCGCGGCCGCGATCTACGCCGCCCTGAACGCGGTCAACGAGATCTACGAGGAGCAGGTCTACGCGGCCGACCGGCCGATCAAGAGCTACCTGCAGCTGATCAAGCTCGTCATCGCGATCTTCGCGGCCGTGCTGGTCGTGGCAACGCTCGCCGACCAATCGCCGGTCCTCCTGCTGTCCGGGTTGGGTGCGGCCACCGCCGTCCTCCTCCTGGTCTTCAGGGACACGATCCTGTCCCTGGTCGCCTCGGTGCAGCTCGCGACCAACGACCTGATCCGCCGGGGGGACTGGATCCAGATGGACGCCCACGGGGCGGACGGTGAGGTCATCGACATCGCGCTGCACACCGTCAAGGTGCGCAACTGGAACCTGACGGTGGTGAGCCTGCCGACCCACAAGCTGATCTCCGAGTCGTTCATCAACTGGCGCGGGATGATCGAGGCCGGTGGACGCCGCATCATGCGGGCGGTCCACGTCGACGTCACCAGCGTCCGCTTCCTGGGTGACGCGGAGCTGGATCGCTTCGCGACCTGGCCCCGCCTGCGCGAGCACATCAGCGCCAAACGGGCAGAGCTCGGGGTCGAGGATGGCGGCCACGATCCCGAGGAGGCTGCGACCCGCGCCGCCCGGCGGCTGACGAACATCGGGGTGTTCCGGGCCTACTGCGAGGCCTACCTGCGCGAGCGGGAGGACCTGCGGGTCGAGGACATGACGCTGATGGTCCGGCAGCTCCCGGCGACCTCCGAAGGGGTGGCGATCGAGCTCTACGGCTTCACCAGGACGACCGCCTGGGCCGAGCACGAGAGCATCCAGGCGGACATCTTCGACCATCTGCTCGCCATCCTGCCGGCCTTCGGCCTCCGGCCCTACCAGCATCCCACCTCCACGGATGTCTCCGGCCTGCAAGGCACCGCCCTCGGGGAGGCGGGCCGGCGTGCCGTCGCCGGCTGAGTCGGACGATCGCCCTTCCGGTGCTGCTGGAGGACGCCGCGCGGTGACTTGACGTGCTCGGGGGATCGCTCCGACCCTGGGGTGAAGCACCGCGCTCGTGATCGCTGCGCGGACGGATGCCCTACCGCAACGGGAGGCACCTGGTTGTCACACGGAACCTCCGACCTGCTACGCCCAGCCGCCATCGTGACCGCGGCCGCAGCCGTGCTCTTCGGGCTGCCGACGATCGGCGCCGCTCCGGCCGAGGCCCTCCCCGAGGGCTGTGCCGAGGAGCTCCCGAGCGCTGACTACGCCGACCGCGACGACATCTCCGCGGCCCACCTCGAGGCCGTGGACTGCGTGACGCAGCTCGGTATCGCACAGGGCCTCGGAAGCGACGAGGGAGAGGTCTACCTGCCGCATGCCGACGTCCGCCGCGACCAGATGGCGACGTTCATCGTCGGCCTTCTCGCGGAGGCCGATGTGGCCCTACCCGTCGCCGAGGACCCGCCGTTCGAGGACGTCTCCCGCGACGACGTCCACGCCGAGGCCATCGCGAAGCTCGCGTCGGCCGGCATCGTCAGCGGGGTCGGAGACGATCGGTACGCGCCCGCGGCACCCGTCCGTCGCGACCAGATGGCCAGCTTCCTCGTCCCCGCACTGGCCTACGAGGCGGGCGTCGAGGACGACGACCTGCAGGGTGGCGACATCCCCTTGACCGACGTGCAGGAGGGCAACGTCCACCGTGCCACCATCGCGGGCGCCTTCAACGTCGGGATCACCTCGGGAACCTCCTCGGAGCGCTACTCCCCGGCGTCGTCCGTGAGCCGCGAAGCCATGGCCAGTTTCGTCGTCCGGAGCCTGGAGGCGATGCAGCAGCGCGTGACGGTCGCCGACCGTGATGGCGGCGGGCTGCCACACACCGTGTTCACCTTCCCGAGCGAGTCCGGACGCTGCTTCCAGGCCACGGCGGGCGACGCCTGGCGGTCCGAGTGCGAGCCCGCCACCGACGAGCGGCTCCAGCTCCGTCCCGTCGCGATCGATGACGACTACACCGTGTTGGCCGGGCTCGTGACCGCGGAGGTCTCCCGCGTCGCGATCGAGTACGGCGACGGTGCGTCGATCGACGTCGATCTCACCGCTACCGGATCCGATGGACTGCAGGCGTGGGCCTCGCCCATCCTCGCCGCCGACATCGACGCGGTCGTCGCCTACGACGACGGATCGGAGGTCGCACGCACGATGCCGTACGACGACATCGTCGGCAACGTGCCAGCGGATGTCGATCAGGATCGCGGTGACGGCATCGGCGAGCCGGTCACCCTCACCGACATCGAGGTCGCCCACCACGAGACCTTCGATCGGGCGGTGTTCGAGGTGTCCGGTGGGGGCACCGCCGGTTGGATCGCCGAGTACGTCGACGAAGCCGTGCGCCAGGGCTCCGGTGAGAGCGTCGAGATCGCAGGGGAGGCGATCCTGCGACTGGATCTCACCAACATGGCCTACCCGACGGAGACGGACCTCGAGACCTACGAACCGGGTACCCGCATCGACGGGGTCGACGGGATCACGGAGGTGTACGTCGGGACGACGTTCGAGGGCTTCACGCGCCTGTTCCTCGGCCTCCCGGCCGAGACCCCGTTCCGCACCTTCGGTCTGGAGGACCCGGGCCGCGTGGTGGTCGACGTCTTCCACGAGGATGTGAGCTGAGCGGTCAGGACACGCGAACCTGCACGTTGTGGTGACCGGTCGCCCCGTCCGGTGCCGGCGGACGCAGGGTGTCGGTCTGCGGGACCCCGTCGGCATCGAAGGCGCGCACGCGCAGCGTGTGATCCCCGGAGCTGGCATCCCAGGCGAGATGCCACTGCCGCCAGCTGCTGCTCGAGAGCTCGTCACCGAGCTCAGCCGGCTGCCACGGTCCGTCATCGATCTGCACCTCGACCGCGCTGACCCCACGTTCGTCCGCCCAGGCGACCCCCGCGACCGCTGCGGCACCGGCTGACAGGCTGCTCCCGGCAGCGGGTACATCGATGCGGGACTGGGTCTTGATCGGCCCTTCCGCCGACCACCCGCGGGGGATCCAGTAGGCGTCGTGGGCCTCGAAGGTGGTCAACTCGATCTCCGCGAGCCACTTGGTGTTGGACACGTAGCCATACAGCCCGGGGATGACGAGCCGCACGGGGAACCCGTGCCGCTCGGGCAGCGGTTCTCCGTTCATGCCGACCGCGACGAGTGCGCCACGTCCGTCGAAGGCGGCCTCGACCGGGAACCCGCTCGTCCAGCCGTCGACGGACCGCCCGACGATCTGGGTGGCCTCCGCCTGGACCCCGGCCCGGTCCAGCAGCCGTCCGAGCGGGATCCCCTGCCAGCGGGCGTGGCCGACCAGGTCGCCGCCGACCTCGTTCGAGACGCACGACAGGGTCACGTACGCCTCGGTGTCGGCTTCGGCGAGCAGCTCCTCGTAGTCGAGCTCGAACGGCGAGTCGACCAGCCCGCTGATGCGGAGCACGTGCTCGTCCGGGTCGACGCGCGGTACCCCGAGCGCGGTGTCGATGCGGAAGAAGTCGTCGTTGGGGGTGATCAGTGGCGAGATGCCGTCCACCTCGATGCGGCTCGCGGCGGGTGGCACCTCCACCGGGCTCGACGGTCTCGGAAGGCTGGTGGCCAGCCGAGCCTCGTCGGCACGGGCGCGCTGTTGCAGCATGCGGCCCGTCGTGGCGGCGACCGCGGCGCCGCCAGCACCTGCCGCGGCCAGGCGCAGGAAGGTCCGCCGTGACTGGTGCGGATCCGTCGGGTACTCGGTGACCGGGGTCGATGCGCGGTCCTCAGCACCCGAAGGTGCAGCCGCGACCGTCTGGCCGCTCGCCCGCAGCAGCCGACGCAGGAGCGCGATCCCGGCCACCGCGCCGAGCGTGGGAGCGGCGATGGCGGTACCGGCTGGCAGCAAGGGATCCGTCAGCCCGGCGGCCACCCCCAACGCCCCGACCGCGGCGATGCCGAGGTCGCCGATCGGTCGACGCCGTGCGGCGGCGATGCCGATCCACCGTGCGACGACGAGCAGGACCGCAGCCATCACGAGGAAGAGGACCAGCCGGTTGGCGCTGGCGAAGGTGTCGATGGCGAAGCGGACGACCGGCCCGGGCGTGAGCCTGATGGCGGCATCACCCACGGCGAGGAACGGTGACCTTCCGCCCGACAGGATCCCGGCGGCGAACTCGGTCACCCCGAGGGCGACCGCGCCCGCGATCACCCCTGCGATGCCTGCCTGGTTGCGGATCACCCGTCCTCGCCCTCCATGTCTTCCATGTCGTCCTCGCTCCCATCGTCGGGCATGTCGTCGCT
>JBBDSW010000197.1:0-4132 GCA_040904745.1 Nitriliruptoraceae bacterium | reverse complement strand
AGGCCGCGGTTTCTCGCGCCCAACCGCTGGCTACCGGTCGCTGGAAGCCGAGTTCGGCGGTCACCGTGGGTGGATCGTGCGCGACCGCCGTCGATGACCTCCGCTGACCGAGCAGGTCAGCCACCGAGGAGGGCGATCCGCGGGGCCGGTCCGTCTCGCGTGCGGGGAAGCGTCAGCTGTCGGACGTAGCCTCGCCTGAGCCCGCCGGGATCACCCACCGGCGCACCCCGATCGTGATCAGCGTCGCCGCGAAGGCCGTGATGCCGATCACGACCCCGTACTCGACCCAGGTCGGGACGTAGAGCTCGTCGATCCCGAAGCCCTGTCCCGGCCGGCCGAGCGGGATCCCGGGCGCCAGGCTGACCTGCGGGTCGTACATGCCGGGCATGAGGATGTTCACGCGTTTGGCGAAGACCCCGAGCATGGACAGGACGGCCGCTCCGACCAGTAACGGTGTCCGCCGGCGCAGGTGCGGGGTGGCGTACACCACGAACGGCAGCAGGACCCCGATGCCGAGCTGCGCCCAGAACAGCGGCGCGAGCCGGCCGCCGAACAGCATCTCCAGCGGTGCGAGGTGGTGGTCGGTCTGTGCGGTGTAGGCGGTGATCAGCTCCGCGGAGAGCAGGAAGAAGTCGACGGCGACGAACCAGGCCAGCAGCTTGCCGAGGTCGGCGAAGAGGTGGTCGGGCGGGTCCCAGGTCGACACCCGGCGGACGATCCAGGCCACCACCAGGATCAGTGCGGTGCCCGAGACCAGCGCGGAGGAGATGAACAACGGTGCCAGGATGGCGGTGTTCCAGAACGGTCGCGCGACCAGGAAGCCGAAGATCCACGCGGTGATCGAGTGCACCAGCACGGCCACGGGCAGGCTGATGACCGCCATCACCCACAGCGCCTTCGGCATCGGCCTCGCTCGGGTCAGGATCCACAGGTCGATCGCGGCGATCGTGAGGTAGGCCGTGATCACGAGCATGTCCCAGATGAGTGGCGACATCGGCTGCGGTGAGGCCAGCATCTGCCACGCCATCTGCGGGCGGCCGAGGTCCGGGATGATCGAGATCGCGGCGGCGGCGATGGCGGTGCCGGAGACGATGACCGCTAGCCGGCTGAACGGTTCGAACCGGTCGCTGCCGAGCAGCTCCGCGCCGGCGACGACGATCAGGCCACCGGCGGAGATGCCGACGAGGAACATGAACACGACGATGTAGAGGCCCCAGGTCACGGCGTTGGTCAACCCGGTGACGGCCAGTCCGTTGGCCCACTGGTAGCCGAAGGAGAACAGGCCCCACAGCAGCCCGGCCGCCAACAGGGCGTACCAGGTCGACAGGCGCCCGCGCCGGTCGAGAGCGATCGGTCTCGGGCCTGCGTGCGGGGCGGCGCTCGTCACAGCGACCTCCGGCGTCGAGGTGGCAGGTAGCGGACCTTGGGCTCGGTGCCCTTGCTCTCGAGGAGTCGGTCACCCCCGCGGTCCTCCAGCAGGCGGTTGATCCGGCTGTCCGGGGCGTTGAGGTCGCCGAAGATGCGGGCCTGTGCCGGGCAGGAGACGACGCAGGAGGGTTGCTGCCCGTCCTCGATGCGGTGGACGCACAGCGAGCACTTCTCGACGGTGCCGACCGGTCGCGCCTGCACCATGCCTTCCTCGACCCCGGGCGCCTTCTCCGCTTCGCCCCAGTTGAAGACGCGGACCCCGTAGGGGCAGGCCGCCATGCAGTAGCGACACCCGATGCACTTGTCCGCGTCGACCAGGACGATGCCCTCCTCGTTGGTGTAGGTCGCCGCCGTGGGGCAGACCTTCTCGCAGGGGGCGTCGTCGCAGTGCTGGCACGCCAGTGGCAACCACTCCATGGCCAGCCGTCCGTGCTCGTCCCTGCTCGGGGTGTCGAGCCCGTCACCGTCGGTCAGGATGCGGTTCCACCACATGCCGAGCGGCACGTCGTTCTCGGCCTTGCAGACGATCGCGCACGACCAGCAGCCGATGCAGCGCTCGGTGTCGACGAGCATGCCCCACCGTGGCGCGTCCGAGCGGACGTCGATCTCGCCCCACTGGCGGGAGGCGGGAGGCAGAGCTTCGATCACCGGTCGGCGTTCGACGGCCGCCTGCGCCCCTTCGTTGGGGTCGTCGCCGGCCAGCAGCGTCCCGAGGACGTCGGCTTCCTCACGCACGGCGCACCTCGCAGCGGCAGTCCTTCCACGGGGTGGAGGGCGACCAGGTGTTGGCGACGTAGTGGACCTCGTGGATCGGGTTCACCTCCGAGGTGGTCAGCTCGTTGACGCCCTTCCCGGAGCGGAAGAAGCGGGGCCACCACCCCTCGTGCAGGGTCGCGCACCCGGGTCGTGCCGCTTCGGTGACCTGCGCCCAGGCTCCGAGCTCGCCACGTCCGTTGAAGACGTCGATCTCGTCACCGTCACGGATGCCGCGGCTGCGGGCGTCGACCGGGTGCAGCAGGACCTTCGGGCGGGTCCCGATGATCTCCTGGAGCCACGGGTTGTTGGCGTAGGTCGAGTGGATCCGCCACTTGGCGTGCGGGGAGAGCAGGGTCAGCGGGTAGGCCTCGGGGTCGTGGACGCCGTCGTCGTGGGGGGCGAGGTAGGTGGGGACCGTCTCGTCGAGCGCGAGGAAGCGGTCCTCCTCCTTGTAGAACTCGATCCGACCGGTCGGGACGAACACCTGGGTCGCGGCCAGCGGCGAGGGGAGGCTCCGCGGCGGGAACGGTTCGAGGTCCTCGATCTGGCGGAGGAACGGGATGTCCGGGTCGGCGACGCCCAGCCGCATCGGCCCCTCCCGGAGCTTCTCCAGGGTCATGCCCCGCGTGGGTCCGTCGGGGGTGTCACCCGCGGCCAGCATCCGCTCGATCGCGTCCTCTGCGGAGTAGCCGAGCAGGTACTCCTCCGCCTGCTCCGGGTCGATCCGCCGGACGATCTCCTGCCACATCCACAGTTCGTCGCGGGACTCGCCCACCGGCGGGATGGCGGCCTGCTGGAGCTGCACGAACGGGTGCACCGGGGTGGCGGTGAGGTCGGTCTTCTCGTACCAGGTCGTCGCCGGGAGCACGATGTCGGCGTACAGCGCCGTCTCGGTGAGGATCGGATCGGCGACGACGATCAGCTCGAGGTCGTCCAGCGTCTCGTACAGGCGGTTGACGTCCGGTGCCTGGACGAACAGGTTCGCGAAGGTGCAGAACAGCGCCTTGAACCCGTGCTCGGGGTAGGGGACGGAAGGGTGCATCGTCTCCGTGCGGCCACGGAGGAAGTAGATCGAGGGGACGATCGGCGCCTTCTTCTCTCCGGCGAACCACCACGGCGAGGTGTCGAGGCGGACCTTGTACTGCCCGACGTAGACGCTGAACCCGCCGCCGGAGCGACCGATGTTGCCGGTCACGGTGGCGAGCAGCGCGTAGGCCCGGCCGGTCTGGTCGCCGTGGAACCAGTGGTTGGACCCGCCCCCCATCAGGATGGCCGCCGGTGACTCGGCCGCGTAGGCCCGTGCGGCCCGCTCGATCAGGTCGGCCGGGACGCCGGTGACCTCGGCGGCGCGAGCGGGTGTCCAGCGGTCGACCTCGGTGGTGACCAGCGCCCACCCCGGCGCCACCTCGACCTCGCTGCCGTCGGCCAGCGAGAGGATCCAGGTGCCCTCCATCGCCGCGTCCACGTCAGCAGGCATCCCGAGCTTCTCGGTGCCGAGTGCCACGGGCCGGTCCGTCGCCCGATCCCAGACGACGTAGACGTCGTCGAAGTCGGCGCGGAGCCCGGTCTGGCCGCGGTCGTCGACCTCGGCGAGCTCCGAGGCGCGCAGGCGTTTGCCGGTGTCGCTGCGGACGAGCAGTGCGCCGTCGGTGTAGGTGCGGACGTAGTCGAGGTCACCGAGACCCTCGGCCAGTACGACGTGCACCATGCCGAGCGCGAGCGCCGCGTCCGTGCCCGGGGCGATCTGGAGCCAGCTGTCGGCCTTCGCCGCGGTGGCGGAGAAGGTCGGATCGACCACCACGATCCGGGCACCGCGTTCGGCGGCGTCGAACAGGAAGTGGGCGTCCGGGATGCGGGTGTCGAGCGGGTTCGAGCCGACGAGGAGCAGGAACCGGCTGTTGGCCCAGTCCTTGGTCTCGTGCTCGGCGTTCTGGACCCCGAAGGTGAT
>JBBDSW010000196.1:0-15157 GCA_040904745.1 Nitriliruptoraceae bacterium | reverse complement strand
CGACAACCATGGCGAAGAAGGTCGCAGGCTTCATCAAGCTGCAGATCCCGGCCGGTCAGGCGAACCCTGCCCCGCCGGTCGGTCCAGCGCTCGGTCAGCACTCCGTGAACATCATGGAGTTCTGCAAGGCGTTCAACGAGAAGACCGCCCCGATGCAGGGTGACATCGTCCCGGTGGAGATCACGGTCTACGAGGACCGCTCCTTCACCTTCATCATGAAGACCCCGCCGGCTGCGCAGCTGCTGCTGAAGGCCGCTGGCGTCGCGAGCGGGTCGGGGACCCCGCACGTGAGCAAGGTCGGCACGGTCTCCCGTGACCAGGTCCGCGAGATCGCGGAGAAGAAGATGCCCGACCTCAACGCGATCGACCTCGATGGTGCGATGAAGATCATCGAGGGGACCGCACGGTCGATGGGCATCACGGTCGAGGGCTGAGACCGGACAACCAACCGTCCGGTCACGGAGCAGCCGCTCCGCGGGCCGGCAGACGTCCTAGGTGGGAGACGGCCACGTGCCGTCGTCGGGACCACGAGGAGTTGCACCAGATGGCGAAGAAGGGCAAGAAGTACCGGGCGGCGCTCGAGCGCATCGACCCTGAACGCGTCTACCCCCCGAAGGCGGGCTTCAGCCTGCTCAAGGAGATCGACCAGGCCAGCTACGACGCCACCGTCGAGTGCGCGTTCCGGCTCGGCATCGATCCCCGCAAGGCCGACCAGATGGTCCGTGGCGCGGTCGCGCTGCCCCACGGCACCGGCAGCGAGGTCACCGTCGCGGTCGTCGCGGCCGGGGAGCAGGCGACCGAGGCCCGCGAGGCCGGTGCCGATCACGTCGGCGGCGACGACCTCGTCGAGCGGCTGGCGGCCGGGGAGCTCATCGAAGAGCTCGACTCGATCATCGCGACGCCCGACATGATGGGCAAGCTCGGGCGGCTGGGGAAGTCGTTGGGTCCGCGCGGCCTGATGCCGAACCCGAAGTCCGGCACGGTCACCATGGACGTCGCCAAGGCCGTGCAGGAGATCAAGGCGGGCCGGGTCGACTATCGCGCCGACCGCAACGGCAACGTGCACGTGGTCCTCGGCAAGGCATCGTTCTCCACCGAGCAGCTGCTGGACAACTACCTGGCGCTCCACGACGAGATCGTCCGCCAGCGCCCGTCCGCGACCAAGGGTCGCTACATCCGCACCGTCGCCGTCTCCACCTCGGCATCCCCGAGCATCGCGCTGGACCCATCGCGGACGCGCGCGCTGATCGAGGACGAGGAGCAGTAGTAGTACCCATCCCCGGCTCGCGCGGTCCTCGCGCGAGCCGGAGGTCGGTTCGCCACCAGGTGAGCCGGCCGCTACTCTTCACCGCCAACGAGCCGAAGACCGCCGGACGCCCGGAAGGGCCGAAGGACGTGGCCGCGCCGGAGGGTGCCTCGCACCCACCCCGCACCACGCGTCCCGCGCAGGATCGACCACACGCTGGCCCCACGATCGGGCACAGCGACCCGTCGTCCCCCTGCGCGTACGCGTCAGGGGGATCCGTCGTTACAGGGCCCCTGTCGACCACACGGTCCCGGCGTTCGGATGCAGACGGAGGTCACACGTGGCACGGCCAGAGAAGGTCGCCAAGGTCGAAGAGGTCCGCGCTGACCTCTCGGGTGCGGCGGCGACGCTGCTCACCCACTACCGGGGTCTCTCCGTGACCGAGCTCGCGGAGCTGCGGGCCCGGCTGCGCGAGTCCAGCGCGGAGATGAAGGTCGTCAAGAACACCCTCACGCGCCGGGCTGCTGCGGCTGCCGGCGTCGAGGGTCTCGACGAGCTCCTGGAGGGCCCGACGGGCCTGATCTTCTGCGCCGAGGACCCGGTGGGTCCCGCCAAGGCGCTGAAGGCGTTCCAGAAGGATCACCCGGAGCTGATCGTCCGCGGCGGGTACCTCGATGGTGAGGTCCTCGACGGCGAGGCGACCCTCAAGCTGGCCGAGCTGGCCAGCCGCGAGGAGCTGCTCGCCAAGCTCGCCGGACTGATGGAGGGTGCGCTGTCGAACACCGCGCGGCTCCTCCAGGCAGCCACCGAGAAGCAGGCCCGTCTGCTGCAGGCGCTGGTCGATGCCGGAGGCGCCGAGGCCAAGGGCTTCGGCTCGTCCGCCCCACAGGCGGATGCGGCAGCGAGCGCGCCCGAGCCGGCCGAGGCCAGCACCGACGACGCCGACGCGGACGACACGAGCGACGACCAGACCACGACCGAGGCCTGAGGCACGGTCTTCACCGATGTACAGGGCGCGCGACGCGTGCCACCAGGAGGAACCACGATGGCGAAGCTGAGCACCGACGAGCTCATCGATCAGTTCAAGGAGCTCACGCTCCTGGAGCTGAGCGAGCTGGTCAAGAAGTTCGAGGAGACCTTCGAGGTCACGGCGGCAGCACCCGTCGCGGTCGCGGCCGCTGGTGGCGGTGGCGCCGAGGCCGAGGTCGAGGAGGAGCAGACGGAGTTCGACGTCGTCCTCACCGCCGCCGGCGAGAAGAAGATCCAGGTCATCAAGGAGGTCCGCGGACTGACCTCTCTGGGGCTCAAGGAGGCCAAGGAGCTCGTCGAGGGCGCGCCCGCCGCGATCCTCGAGGGAGTTGCCAAGGGCGCGGCCGACGAGGCCAAGGAGAAGCTCGAGGGCGCTGGCGCGACGATCGAGCTCAAGTGAGCCCGACTCCCCCGGCTCGCCGGGGGAGCGCACGTCACGTCAACCGCCTTCGGTCGCCGAGGGCGGTTGACGCGCTCCGCGCACGCTGTGTACGCTCCCGTGCCGCCGTGTGCTCCGCCGTCGTCCCGCTGCTTCCACGCCCAGCGGTGCGCGTCCTGCCGATCGAGGTCGTCGACATCCGTTGTCACCTGTTGCGTCACGTCCGCATGCAGGTCAGCGGTGTGGCCCCGCCTCCGGTCCGGTTCGGATCCGCACCTCTGCCCGCTGCGTGGCGCGTACGACGTGGGCGTGCTACGGGGGCGAGTGGCCCCCTCCCGGCTCCGCTGCGCGGCCGGTACGCGTGCTCCACGCGCGCGTGAACGACGCAGCTTCCTGTGATCGGGGCACGTCTCCGGTCGCGATGACCACCACGCTCAACTAGGGGAGGTCCCCGTTGGCCGGCACCGCCGTCAACCCCCATACGAAGCTGGATCAACGACTGAGCTTCGCCAAGATCCACGAGGCGCTCCCCGTCGAGGAGCTCGACCTCGTTGCGATCCAGAGCCACTCCTTCAACTGGCTCATCGAACAGGGCTTGGGGGAGATCTTCGACGAGATCTCCCCGATCGAGGACAGCCAGGGCAAGATGGCCCTGAGCTTCCTCGACCACCGGTTCGACGAGCCCAAGTACGGCGTCCAGGAGTGCAAGGAGAAGGACCTCACCTACGCCGCACCGCTGTTCGTCACCGCCGAGTTCCTGAACAAGGAAGACGGCACGATCAAGTCCCAGACGGTCTTCATGGGCGACTTCCCGGTGATGACCGGCAAGGGGACCTTCATCATCAACGGCACCGAGCGTGTCGTGGTCTCCCAGCTGGTGCGCTCCCCCGGGGTGTACTTCGATACCTCGATCGATAAGACCACCGGCCGTGACGTCTACGGCTGCAAGGTCATCCCCGCACGTGGTGCCTGGTTGGAGTTCGAGGTCGACAAGCGCGACCTCGTCGCCGTCCGTGTCGATCGCAAGCGCAAGCAGCCGATCAGCGTCTTCTACCGCGCGCTGAAGGCCTTCCAGTGGAACGACGAGCACGGTGTGTACGAGCTCGCTCCACCGGAGATGCTGGCGACCGAGGTCCCCGACGAGGAGATCCTCGACTTCTTCGGCGGCGCGGAGTCGATCGCGCTGACCCTGGAGAAGGACAACACCGGGCGGACGCCGGGCCAGGCGCTCGAGGAGATCTACCGCAAGCTGCGTCCGGGTGAACCGCCGAACGCCGACCAGGCGGGCCAGCTCCTCCTCGGCATGTTCTTCGCCGGGAAGAAGTACGACCTCGCCCGCGTCGGCCGGTACAAGATCTCCGGTCTCGAGGACGACGGTCAGGGCCATGTCAAGCACGGCAAGCTCACCGACGAGTACGAGACGCTGGGCTTCGGTCGCCGGGACGAGCACGTGCTCACGGCCGAGGACGTCCTGGCCACCATGTCCTACCTCGTCAAGCTCCACGCCGGCGAGGACGGCTTCGACACCGACGACATCGACCACTTCGGCAACCGCCGCCTGCGCTCGGTCGGCGAGCTGATCCAGAACCAGGTCCGCATCGGCCTCTCGCGCATGGAGCGCGTCGTCCGCGAGCGCATGACGACCCAGGACCTCGAGGCCATCACCCCGCAGACCCTGATCAACATCCGCCCGGTGGTCTCCGCCATCCGCGAGTTCTTCGGCACCTCGCAGCTGTCGCAGTTCATGGACCAGACCAACCCCATGGCCGGCCTGACCCACAAGCGCCGTCTCTCGGCGCTCGGGCCGGGTGGACTCTCCCGTGAGCGCGCCGGGTTCGAGGTGCGCGACGTGCACCCGTCCCACTACGGCCGCATGTGCCCGATCGAGACGCCGGAGGGCCCGAACATCGGTCTCATCGGCTCGCTGGCGACCTACGCCCGGATCAACGAGTACGGCTTCGTCGAGACCCCCTACCGCAAGGTCGTGGACGGGGTCGTCACCGACGACTTCGAGTACCTGACCGCCGACGAAGAGGACCGCTACGTCGTCGCCCAGGCGAACGCGCCGGTCGACAAGGAGACGGGCAACTTCGCGAACGACATGGTGCTCGTCCGTGCCAAGGGCGGCGAGGTCCGCGAGATCCCGCCGAGCTCGGTGGACTACATGGACGTCTCGCCACGGCAGACCGTGTCGATCTCGGCGGCCCTGATCCCCTTCCTCGAGCACGACGACGCGAACCGGGCGCTGATGGGCGCCAACATGCAGCGGCAGGCGGTTCCGCTGCTGCGCGCCGAGTCCCCGTTCATCGGGACCGGTATCGAGGCCAAGGCCGCCCGTGACGCCGGTGACGTGATCACCGCAGACCGGGCCGGTGTGGTCGTCGAGGTCGCAGCCGATCACGTGGTCCTGCGCACCGATGACGAGGAGATCGACCGCTACTACCTCACGAAGTTCAAGCGCTCGAACCAGGGCAGCTGCATCAACCAGCGGCCTCTGGTCACCGAGGGCGATCGGCTCGAGGTCGGCGACCCGATCGCCGACGGCCCCTCCACCCACGACGGCGAGCTCGCGCTCGGCCGGAACCTGCTCGTCGGGTTCATGTCGTGGGAGGGCTACAACTTCGAGGACGCGATCATCCTCTCCGAGCGCCTGATCCGCGAGGACGTGCTCACCTCGATCCACATCGAGCAGCTCGAGGTGGACGCACGTGAGACCAAGCTCGGACCCGAGGAGATCACGCGCGACATCCCCAACGTCTCCGAGGAGGTGCTGGCCAACCTCGACGAGGAGGGGATCATCCGCATCGGAGCGGAGGTCCAGCCAGGCGACATCCTGGTCGGCAAGGTCACACCCAAGGGTGAGACCGAGCTGACCCCCGAGGAGCGGCTGCTCCGAGCGATCTTCGGGGAGAAGGCCCGTGAGGTCCGTGACACCTCGCTGAAGGTGCCCCACGGTGATCGCGGGATCGTCATCGGCGTCCAGCGCTTCAGCCGGGCCGACGGCGACGAGCTGTCGCCGGGCGTCAACGACATGGTCCGCATCTACATCGCCAAGAAGTCCAAGATCTCCGAGGGCGACAAGCTCGCCGGGCGCCACGGCAACAAGGGCGTCATCTCGAAGATCCTGCCGGTGGAGGACATGCCGTTCCTCGAGGACGGCACCCCGCTCGACATCGTCCTCAACCCCCTGGGCGTGCCGAGCCGGATGAACGTCGGTCAGGTGCTCGAGACCCACCTCGGGTGGGCCGCGGCCAACGGCTGGCACTTCGAGACCACGCCCGACTGGTTCTCCCAGATCGGCTGGGGCGACGAGCACGCGGATGTCGAGGGCCCGGTGCGTTTCGCCACCCCGGTGTTCGACGGCGCCAACGAGTCCGAGGTCGTCGACCTCCTGAAGAACTCGCGGCCGACCGACGACGGGGTCCGCCTCGTCGGCACCGACGGCAAGGCGACCGTGATCGACGGCCGGACCGGACAGCAGCTCGATGCGCAGGTCACCGTCGGCTACATGTACATCCTGAAGCTCCACCACCTCGTCGACGACAAGATCCACGCGCGCTCGACCGGGCCGTACTCCATGATCACCCAGCAGCCGCTGGGTGGGAAGGCCCAGTTCGGCGGCCAGCGCTTCGGCGAGATGGAGGTCTGGGCGTTGGAGGCCTACGGGGCCGCCTACGCGCTCCAGGAGCTGCTCACGATCAAGTCCGATGACACGCTCGGCCGCGTGAAGCTCTACGAGGCGATCGTCAAGGGCGACAACATCCCCGAACCCGGCATCCCCGAGTCCTTCAAGGTGCTCGTCAAGGAGATGCAGGCGCTGAGCCTGAACGTCGAGGTGCTCGGGGCCGCCGGCGAAAAGATCGAGCTCCGGGAATCCGAGGACGACGCGTTCCGTGCCGCCGAGGCGCTCGGGATCGATCTGTCCCGGCCCGAGCGCCCGACCGCCGACGGGTAGCTGGAGCACCACCGCTGGCTGCGGGCCCCGCCCGCCGCCACCGGGGCCCGCCCCCCCCGCCGGGGGACGGGTAGCGCACATCGTGTACCGCGGCACGGCCGCACCTCCCACCCGGGGAACCGGGCGGGACGATCAAGTAGGGAGGACGTCCCCACATGCTGGACGTGAACCACTTCGATCAGCTGAAGATCACGCTCGCTGAGGCGTACCAGATCCGGATGTGGTCCAACGGCGAGGTCAAGAAGCCGGAGACCATCAACTACCGCACGCTCAAGCCCGAGAAGGATGGGCTGTTCTGCGAGAAGATCTTCGGTCCCACCAGGGACTGGGAGTGCTACTGCGGCAAGTACAAGCGCGTGCGCTTCAAGGGGATCATCTGCGAGCGGTGCGGTGTCGAGGTGACCCGCGCCAAGGTCCGCCGTGAGCGCATGGGCCACATCGAGCTCGCCGCCCCGGTGACCCACATCTGGTACCTGAAGGGCGTGCCCTCGCGGCTCGGGTACCTCCTCGACATGAGCCCGAAGGATCTCGAGAAGATCATCTACTTCGCGGCCTACGTCATCACCTCCGTCGACGAGGACGCGCGCCACACCGCGCTGCCCGAGCTCGCGGAGGAGATCACCGCCGAGAAGCACGAGATCGAGTCCCAGCTCGAGGTGGACCGCCAGGAGCTGCTCGAGCAGCTCGAGGCCACGCTGAACGAGCTCGAGGCCGAGGGCGCGAAGCCGGATGTGGTGAAGAAGGAACGCAAGGAGATCGAGAAGCAGCTCAAGACCGTCTCCGTGCGGGCCAACAACGAGCTCGAGCACCTCGACAAGGTGCTGGCCACCTTCAAGAAGCTCTCCCCCAAGCAGCTGATCCAGGAGGAGCTGGTCTACCGCGACATGCGGGACCGCTTCGGGGACCACTTCTCCGGCGGGATGGGCGCCGAGGCGATCCGCGATCTCCTCGACGGGCTCGACCTCGAGGCCGAGGCCGCTGAGCTCCGCACGATGATCAACGAGGCCAAGGGCCAGAAGAAGCAGCGCGCCACCAAGCGGCTCAAGGTCGTCGAGGCCCTGCGCACCACCAACAACCGCCCCGGCGCGATGGTCCTCGAGGCGATCCCGGTGATCCCGCCGGACCTGCGCCCGATGGTGCAGCTCGACGGTGGACGGTTCGCCACCTCGGACCTGAACGACCTCTACCGGCGTGTCATCAACCGGAACAACCGTCTGAAGCGTCTGCTCGACCTCGGTGCGCCCGAGATCATCGTCAACAACGAGAAGCGGATGCTCCAGGAGGCCGTCGACGCACTGTTCGACAACGGCCGTCGTGGGCGCCCCGTCACCGGCCCGGGCAACCGGCCGCTCAAGTCCCTCTCCGACATGCTGAAGGGGAAGCAGGGGCGCTTCCGGCAGAACCTGCTCGGCAAGCGCGTCGACTACTCCGGTCGTTCCGTCATCGTCGTGGGTCCGCAGCTGCGCATGCACCAGTGTGGGCTGCCGAAGCAGATGGCACTCGAGCTGTTCAAGCCGTTCGTCATGAAGCGGCTGGTCGACCTCAACTACGCGCAGAACATCAAGAGCGCGAAGCGGATGGTCGAGCGGCAGCGTGCCCAGGTCTGGGACGTGCTCGAAGAGGTGATCCAGGATCACCCGGTGATGCTGAACCGGGCACCCACCCTGCACCGCCTCGGGATCCAGGCGTTCATGCCCACGCTGGTCGAGGGCAAGGCCATCCAGCTGCACCCGCTGGTCTGCACCGCCTTCAACGCCGACTTCGACGGCGACCAGATGGCGGTCCACCTGCCGCTGTCCGCCGAGGCGCAG
Organism: Nitriliruptoraceae bacterium; assembly: GCA_040904745.1. Lineage (GTDB taxonomy): Bacteria > Actinomycetota > Nitriliruptoria > Nitriliruptorales > Nitriliruptoraceae > T1Sed10-7. Next base: position 6,737 of record JBBDSW010000196.1, on the reverse strand, counting down.
TCGGAGGCTCGGCTGCTCATGCTCGCGCCGCACAACATCCTGTCGCCCGCGACCGGACGTCCGATCGCCTCCCCGACCCAGGACATGGTGCTCGGGATCTACTGGCTGACCTACACCGGTGACGACACGGCGATCGACCGTGACCCGGCCGGCCTCTCCATCTACGGCTCCGTCGGCGAGATCGAGCGGGCGCTGGACGCCGGGCATCTCCACATGCAGGACGCGGTGATGCTGCGTCTGCCGGCCGGCAAGCAGTTCGAGTCGGTGGATCGTCCCGAGGGGTTCCGTGACGACGACGAGGCCTGGGAGGAGCACCGCGCCAGCGGTGTCACGCACCGCATCATCACGACGGCGGGCCGGGCCATCTTCAACGAGGCGCTCCCGCTGGACTTCCCGTTCGTCAACGACGTGGTGACCAAGAAGGTGGCCGGCGACATCGTCAACCAGTGCGCCGATATCTTCCCGCGGTGGCAGGTCATCGATGTCCTCGATGCCATGAAGGACCTGGGGTACAAGAACGCCACCAGGGCCGGCATCACGGTCGCGATCTCCGATGTCGAGACCCCGGACCTCAAGGCCGAGGTGCTCGCGAGCTCGGAGGAGCGTGCGGCCAAGATCGAGAAGCAGTTCACCCGCGGCGTCATCACCGACTCCGAGCGGCGTCAGGAGCTGATCGAGATCTGGACCGAGGCCACCTCGAAGGTCGCGGATGCGATGGAGGAGAACTTCTCCACCACCAACCCGTTCTTCGTCATGGCCAACTCGGGTGCTCGAGGCAACATGACCCAGCTGCGGCAGATCGCCGCCATGCGTGGGCTGGTGGCCAACCCGAAGGGTGAGATCATCCCGCGGCCGATCAAGTCGAACTTCCGCGAGGGCCTGTCCGTCCTCGAGTACTTCATCTCCACGCACGGTGCCCGCAAGGGGCTGGCGGACACGGCGCTGCGTACCGCCGACTCCGGGTACCTCACGCGGCGCCTGGTCGACGTCAGCCAGGACCTCATCGTCCGCGAGGAGGACTGTGGGACCACGCGTGGTGTCGAGGCCGTGGTCGGCGAGCACGACTCGCAGACGCTGTACGGCCGCATCCTGGCGCAGGACGTCACGATGCCGGGATCGGACGAGGTTCTCCTGGCATCCGGCACGCTCATCGTCGACACCGAGGTGCGGCGCTTGCGCGCGGCACTGGTCAACGGGGTGCATCCGGAGACCGGGGAGGAGCTCGCGAAGCAGCCGACCGACCAGGACCGCGTGGTCCGTGTGCGGTCCGTGCTCGCCTGCGACACCGAGATCGGCGTCTGCCGGTCCTGCTACGGCGAGCTGCTCGCCAACGGCGCCATGGTCGACATGGGCGAGGCGGTCGGGATCGTCGCTGCCCAGTCGATCGGTGAGCCGGGGACGCAGCTGACGATGCGGACCTTCCACACCGGCGGTGTGGCCTCGGCCGCTGACATCACCCAGGGTCTGCCCCGAGTGGTCGAGCTGTTCGAAGCCCGGAGCCCCCGAGGGAAGGCGGAGATCGCCCAGGTCGCGGGCCGGATCGAGATCGAGGAGCAGGACGGCGGCGGACGCATGCTGCGGATCCACGGGTCCAGGGACCAGGTGGACGAGCACGAGCTGCCCCGTGGTGCGCGGTTGTTCCGCGCCGACGACGGCTCCATCGAGATCGCGGACGGTGTCCAGGTCGAGGTCGGCCAGCAGTTGACGGTGGGCGCGATCGACCCGCACGAGCTCCTCGAGGTGCTCGGCGTGCGTACGTCGCAGCTCCACCTCGTCCAAGAGGTCCAGGACGTCTACCGCTCGCAGGGTGTGCCGATCCACGACAAGCACGTCGAGCTGATCGTGCGGCAGATGTTCCGCCGCGTCAGCGTCGTGGACGCCGGTGACACCTCGTTCCTGCCCGGCGACACCATCGATCGGGTCCGGTTCAACCGCGAGAACGACCGGATGCTGGCCGAAGGTGGTCAGCCCGCTGCGGCCCGTCCGCTCCTGATGGGCATCACGAAGGCGTCGCTCGCGACGGACTCGTGGCTGTCGGCGGCCTCCTTCCAGGAGACCACGCGGGTACTGACCGAAGCGGCGCTCGAGTCCGCCTCGGACCCGCTGGTCGGACTGAAGGAGAACGTCATCATCGGGAAGTTGATCCCGGCGGGCACGGGGATCGAGGAGTACCGCTCCGTCGAGGTCGGCCACACCGAGGCGCCCGAGCAGGCGCTCCCGGCCGACATCGCCGAGTTCCTCGCATCGACCGAGTCCTACGAGGGTGACGGTTCCTGGGGCTTCGACGGTGGTTGGGGCTACGACGACTTCCCGGGCGACGCCGGACAGCAGTGAGCCTCAGGCGGCGTCCATCGACGCCGCCACGCACAGGCCGAGGGGCCGCGCCATATCGGCGCGGCCCCTCGGGTGTTCTCGGGGAACGGGGCGTCTCATCTGCGCCTCGTTCCCGGACGGATCAGATCACAGGTCCTCTTCGAGGCCGTCATCCTCGAGGAGCGGGTCCTCGATGCCGTCATCGATGTTCTCGGGGTCCTCGACCTCGCAGGCCGCGGCACCGAGCGCGAGTGCGGCGACGCCGCCCAGGACGGTCATCTTCGCGGACAGGCTGCGCTTCATGGCAGATCCTTCGGTTGGAGTGAGGACAGCATGCGCCCTCCGGGTGTGCTGCGCAGGTGGCCGACGGGCCGGATCTTCGGCCGTTGGGCCACCTGCCGTCCGGTCACCCTGGCGCCGTCGAGCGTCGATGTCGGCGGCTCTGGGTGTAGGGCTGGTTACAGGTCACCTTCGAGGCCGCCATCGTCCAGGCCCGGGTCCTCGATGCCGTCATCGATGTTCTCGGGGTCCTCGACCTCGCAGGCCGCGGCACCGAGGGCGAGGGCAGCGGCGGCGCTGAGGAAGGTCAGTCGGGTGGTCAGGGAGCGCTTCACGTCGGTCCTCCAAGGGTTGCGGGAGGTTGACCTTTCAGCTTGCACGTCCCAAGTCTGACGCGCTGGCGCCGTGGTGCGGACCGGCCGATGGGGCGGCGGCACCGTCAGCTGTCCACCGGCCGTCCGGTCATGGAGCCGCGGTGGCACCCGTCTCAGGTGTCGCCGGCGGGCCGGTCGGCCACCCCCTCGGTTGACACCCCGCGCGCAGGCTCGGTATCGTCTCCCCTCACGCCGCGGCCCGGTGGGTCGCGGTGTGCCACGTCCGGGTGCTTCGACACCTCGAGCTGAGCCCGCCACCCCCCATGGCGGAGGCGGCTCCCCCGGATCCCGTCATCAGGAGCGGAACGCCCGGCCCCGTGGGTCGGAACCTCCGTCCCGGCCGAGCCACCTGGCACGACCGGCCCCGCGACGACCGCAGCCTCGGTGCTGCGCGCGGTGGCCACCGCAGGTGACGACCGACACCGATCCCACGACCGCACTCGGGCCCGCCCCGCGTGCGGGTACCGACCAGCACGCGATGACCGCGTCGACAGACGGAGAACCCCAGGCATGCCCACCATCCAGCAACTGGTGCGCAAGGGTCGCCAAGACAAGGCGCAGAAGAACTCGACCCTCGCGCTGAAGGGCTCCCCGCAGCGCCGTGGCGTCTGCACACGCGTGTACACGACCACCCCGAAGAAGCCGAACTCGGCACTTCGCAAGGTCTGCCGTGTGCGGCTCACGTCCGGTATCGAGATCACGGCCTACATCCCGGGCGAGGGCCACAACCTGCAGGAGCACTCGATCGTGCTCGTGCGCGGCGGCCGCGTGAAGGACCTGCCGGGTGTCCGTTACAAGGTGATCCGTGGCGCATTGGATGCTGCCCCGGTGCGGGACCGGAAGCAGTCGCGGTCCCGTTACGGCGTGAAGAAGGAGGGCTGACATGCCGCGCAAGGGTTCCCCCGGACACCGCCGTACCCCGGCCGACGCGAAGTACGGTTCGACGCTGGTCACCCAGCTGACCAACCGCATCATGGTCGACGGCAAGCGCTCGATCGCCGAGAGCATCGTCTACGACGCGCTGGCGAGCATCGGCTCGCGTACCCAGGGCGGCGACCCGATCAGCGTCCTGCGCCGTGCGGTCGACAACGTCAAGCCCCAACTCGAGGTGAAGTCACGGCGTGTCGGTGGCGCGACCTACCAGGTCCCCATCGAGGTCCGCCCCTCCCGGTCCACGACCCTGGCGCTGCGTTGGCTCGTGGGCTACGCCCGCATCCGCCGCGAGCACACCATGGGTGAGCGTCTCGCCGGAGAGCTGCTCGACGCCTCCAACGGCGTCGGCGCCGCGGTCAAGCGACGTGAAGACACCCACAAGATGGCTGAGGCCAACCGCGCGTTCGCGCACTACCGCTGGTGACAGACCGGTCCGCTGACCGCTGACGGTCCGGACCGAGCGCACCCCCCACCGCTGGAGCGGCCCGATCAGGCCCCTGGCAGCAGTCCACCGCGGCGACCCCGCGTTGGGCTGCCACCCACCACCGCATCCGGATCACACCCGGGCGCCACGCAGCCGACGAGGAAGTGACCACGATGGCCATCAAGCGGACCGTGAAGCTGGAACAGCTCCGCAATATCGGGATCATGGCCCATATCGACGCGGGCAAGACCACGACCACCGAGCGGATCCTGTTCTACACCGGGCGCACCTACAAGCTCGGTGAGGTGCACGATGGCGCGGCGACGATGGACTGGATGGAGCAGGAGCAGGAGCGCGGCATCACGATCACCTCCGCCGCCACCACCTGCAAGTGGCAGGACACCACCATCAACATCATCGACACACCCGGCCACGTCGACTTCACCATCGAGGTGGAGCGTTCGCTGCGTGTGCTCGATGGCGCGGTCACCGTCTTCGACGGGGTGGCCGGTGTGGAGCCCCAGTCCGAGACCGTGTGGCGCCAGGCGGACAAGTACGGCGTGCCGCGGATCTGCTTCGTCAACAAGTTGGACCGCACCGGCGCGTCCTTCGAGTACTCGTTCAACTCGATCAAGGACCGCCTGACACCCAACGCGGTGCGCGCGCAGCTCCCGATCGGTATCGAGGACAAGCTCGAGGGCGTCGTCGACCTCGTCGAGATGCGGGCGATCGTCTGGAAGGGCGATGACCTCGGCGCCTCGTTCGAGGTCATCGAGGTGCCTGAGGAGCTCAAGGCCGATGCGGAGCTCTACCGCGCCGAGCTGATGGAGAAGGTCGCCGAGACCGACGAGGACCTCCTCGAGACCTTCTTCGACGACGGCGAACTCCCCGTCGAGCAGCTCAAGAACGGGCTGCGCCAGGCCACGATCTCCAACCAGCTCGTGCCCGTGTTCTGTGGGTCGGCCTTCAAGAACAAGGGGGTCCAGACCCTCCTGGACGCGGTCGTGGACTACCTCCCCTCCCCGCTCCAGGTCCCGCCGATGAACGGCAAGGACCCCAAGACCGGCGAGCACGCGACCCGTGCCCCCGATGACACCGAGCCGTTCTCCGGCCTCGCGTTCAAGGTCATGACCGACCCGTACGTCGGGACGCTGACCTTCACCCGGGTCTACTCCGGGACGCTGGAGGCGGGCTCGCACGTCCAGAACGTCACCAAGGGCAGCAAGCAGCGGGTGGGGCGCATCCTCCAGATGCACGCCAACCACCGCGAGGAGATGGCCGGGTGCATGACCGGCGACATCGTCGCGCTCGTGGGACTCAAGGACACCAGCACCGGGGACACGATCACCACCGCCGAGGCACCGATCCTCCTCGAGTCGATGGAGTTCCCGAAGCCGGTCATCCAGATCGCGATCGAACCGAAGACCAAGACCGACCAGGACAAGCTCGCCACCGCGCTGCAGAAGCTGGCGGAGGAGGACCCGAGTTTCCGCGTCCACACGGATGAGGAGACGGGTCAGACCTTGATCGGCGGCCAGGGCGAGCTCCACCTGGAGATCATCGTCGACCGGCTCCTGCGCGAGTTCAAGGTCGATGCGAACGTCGGTCGCCCGCAGGTCGCCTACCGCGAGATGGTCAAGCGCAAGATCGAGAAGTTCGACAAGAAGTTCGCCCGCCAGACCGGTGGGCGCGGGCAGTACGGGCACGTCGTGATCGACGTCGAGCCGCTGACCGACGAGATGAAGGCCGAGCTCGAGCTCGAAGCCGACGACCACTACTACTTCGACAACAAGATCGTGGGCGGTGCCATCCCCAAGGAGTACATCCCCTCGGTGGATCAGGGCATCCGCGAGGCGATGGAGTCCGGGATCCTCGCCGGCTACCCCATGGTCGACATCAAGGTCACCTTGACCGACGGCAGCTACCACGACGTCGACTCCTCGGAGATGGCGTTCAAGATCGCCGGCTCGATGGCGATCAAGGAAGCGGCCGCGAAGGCGGGCATCCAGTTGCTCGAGCCGGTCATGGACGTCGAGGTGGTGACGCCCGACGACTACATGGGGGACGTGATGGGCGACCTCTCCGGGCGGCGGGGCCTGATCCAGGGCTCCGAGCCGCGCGGGAACGCCACGGTCATCCACGCCCGGGTCCCGCTGTCGGAGATGTTCGGCTACTCGACCGATCTGCGCTCTGCCACCCAGGGGCGCGCCAGCTACACGATGCAGTTCGGCTCCTACGAGCCGGCTCCCTCCTCCATCCAGGAGGAGATCGTCGCCAAGTCGCGCGGCGAGTGACGACCACAAACAGAACCTGACACACCCGTCGCGAGCGCGCGACCGACCAGTGAGGAGGGCCCACGATGGCCAAGGCGAAGTTCGAGCGGACGAAGCCGCATATGAATATCGGGACGATCG
>JBBDSW010000195.1:0-2487 GCA_040904745.1 Nitriliruptoraceae bacterium | reverse complement strand
CCCACCCACCGCCCCGTCCGCAACGCACAGGAGTCCCGATGGACCTGGTCGAGTTCCAGGGCAAGCAACTGTTCGCCCGCAACGACGTCCCCGTTCCCGCCGAAGGCAGCGTCTGCCGGACCGTCGACGAGATCGCTGAGGCTGCCGAGCAGCACCTCGCCGGCGGTGTCGGTGCGGTCGTCGTCAAGGCCCAGGTCAAGACCGGTGGACGCGGGAAGGCCGGTGGCGTCAAGCTCGCGACCTCGGTTGCCGAGGCGCGCGAGCACGGGGAGTCGATCCTCGGCCTCGACATCAAGGGACACATCGTCCGGGTCGTCTACGTCGAGCCGGCCTCCGAAATCGCCGAGGAGTACTACCTCTCGGTCATGCACGACCGGGTCAACAAGGGACACCTCATCATCTGCTCCAAGGAGGGCGGCGTCGACATCGAGGAGGTGAACCGCACGGACCCGGACGCGGTCGTCAAGCGCATGCTGACCCCGCACGAGACCGTCGGCGGGCTGTCGCCCGACATCGCGCGTGAGATCGTCACTGCAGCGAACCTGCCCTCCGAGGTGCTCGACAGCGCCACCGCACTGCTGGTGCAGCTGTTCGCCGCCTACCGCGCGGAGGACGCGACCCTGGCGGAGATCAACCCGCTGATCCGGCGACCGGACGACACCGTCATCGCGCTCGACGCCAAGGTCAGCCTCGACGGCAACGCCGCGTTCCGGCACGACGGCTACGCCGAGTGGCAGATCGACGGGATCGACGCCGACGATCCGCTGGAGGCCGAGGCCAAGTCCAAGGGCATCCAGTACGTCAAGCTCGACGGGTCGGTCGGGGTGCTCGGCAACGGTGCCGGCCTCGTGATGGCGACCCTCGACGTGGTCGCGCAGAACGGCGGGGTCGCCGCGAACTTCCTGGATGTCGGGGGCGGCGCCTCCGCCGACGAGATGTCCGCCTCGCTCGCGCTCGTCCTCAAGGATCCGCAGGTGAAGAGCGTGTTCATCAACATCTTCGGGGGCATCACCCGTGGCGGGGACGTCGCCGCCGGGGTCATCGAGGCGACCCAGCGGCTCGGTGACTTCCCGCAGACGCTGGTCGTGCGGCTCGACGGGACCAACGCCGAGGAGGGTCGCCGGCTGCTCGAGGAGGCTGCCCTGCCCAACGTGTTGGCGGCCGCGACGATGCAGGAGGCCGCCGCGACCGCCGTCCGGCTCGCGGCCGAGGCTTCCTGAACCGGGGTCCGTGCCACCGGCCACACGACACGCCCCACCACGGGCTGAAGGACACACCAGATGAGCATCTTCATCGATGAGAACACGAAGGTCGTCGTCCAAGGGATCGGGTCCCAGGGCACCTTCCATGCCAAGCGGAACCAGGACTACGGCACGCAGGTGGTTGCCGGCGTCCACCCGAAGAAGGGCGGCACGACCTGGGAGGAGCTCGGCGTCCCGGTGTACGCGACGGTGGCTGACGCCGTCGAGGCGACCGGAGCCAACACCTCGATGGTCATGGTGCCGGCGCCGTTCACCAAGGACGCGATCCTCGAGGCCCATGCGGCCGGGATCGGCACGATCGTGGTCATCACCGAAGGCGTCCCCGTCCACGACATGACCGAGGTCTACGACACCGTCGTGCGCCGCGGCGGGGTCCGGCTGCTGGGGCCGAACTGCCCCGGAATCATCAGCCCCGGCAAGTCCAACGTCGGGATCATCCCGGCCGACATCCCCACCGCCGGGAACGTCGGTCTCGTGTCCCGCTCGGGCACGCTGACCTACCAGATCATGCACGAGCTCGCCCAGGCGGGCATCGGCATCTCCACCTGCGTCGGTATCGGTGGTGACCCGATCATCGGGACCCAGTTCCTGGACGTCATCGAAGCGTTCGCCAACGACCCCGACACCCACGCGATCGCCTTCGTCGGGGAGATCGGCGGGTCCGAGGAGCAGCTGGCCGGCAAGTGGATCCGCGACAACATCCCGGACACGCCGGTGGTCGGCTACATCGCCGGGTTCGAAGCGCCCGAGGGTAAGCAGATGGGCCACGCCGGCGCGATCGTCAAGGAAGGCGGTCCCGGCGGCGAGTCGGCCGCCGAGAAGAAGGAGATCCTCGAGAGCTACGGGATCTCGGTCGCGATGAACCCCTCCGAGGCGGCCAAGCTGATGATCGAGGGGCTGGGCTAGCCGGGCGCTCGTTCGCCGGCCCCGGACGAAGGCGACGTGGCTGAGCGCTGGGGTGCGAGAAGCTGCGGCCTGTGCGCAGCTTCTCGCATGGCCAAGGTCTTCCGGCCGCGCACGGCTGCACGCTGGTCGGATCCCTGCCGACACTCCGCAGCTTCTCGCATGGTCGGCACATGCACGGGGGAGGCGGTGGGATGCGCCGCGGGGACGGCGGTCACGGCCAGAGGTCCCAGGTCCGTCGCGGGGACGCCGCCGGTCGCCCTACGGTGGGCCCGACGAGCTGCGCCGGGCCCGGGCTGACCGCAGCCGCCACCAGGCCAGC
>JBBDSW010000194.1:0-2541 GCA_040904745.1 Nitriliruptoraceae bacterium | reverse complement strand
TGGGAATGTCAATCTGATTTGGCCCCACCGTGCCGATCACATCTGGCCCCACCTGGGGTCGTGTTGGGGGGTTAGCGGTTGGTGGTGGTCCGGAGCCGGTAGGAGTCGGTGCCGGTGGTCAGGATGTGGGCGTTGAAGGTGAGGCGGTCGACGACGGCGGCGGCGAGGCGGGGGTCGGTGAAGGTGGTGCCCCATTCGGAGAACGGGGCGTTGGTCGCGACCGCGATCGAGGCGCGTTCCTCACGCTCGGTGAGGACTTGGAAGAGCAGTTCGGCGCCGCGGTCATCGAGGTGGAGGTAGCCGAGTTCGTCGAGGCAGATCAGATCGATGCGGCCGTAGCGGGCGACGGTCTTGGCGAGGTGGCGGTCGTCGGCGGCTTCGACCAACTCGTTGACCAGCCCGGCGGCGGTGACGTAGCGGACGGAGCGGCCAAGGTGGCAGGCCGCGATCCCAAGCGCGATGAGTAGGTGGGACTTGCCGGTGCCGGAGTCACCGAGCAGCACGAGCGGTTCGCCGCGGTCGATCCAGGCGCCCTGGGCAAGGGTGGTGAGCAGTGCCGGGGGGATGTCGGGGGTCGCCGATACGTCGAACTGTTCGAGGGTCTTGATGCGGGGGAAGCGGGCTTCTTTGATGCGTCGTTCGCGGCGTCGGGTGCCGCGGGCATCGGTCTCGGCGGCGAGCAGCTCCGCGAGGTAGGCCCGGTGGGTGAGCCGGTCACGCACGGCCGCGTCAGCGACCGGGCCGGCCTCGGCCCGAACGGTTGGTAGATGAAGCGACCGGCAGGCCGCGTCGATCGACGCCGCGGCGGCGTCATCCGAGATGGTGTCGGTCATGGGTGGTCTCCGATCGGGGTGACGGTCGCGAGTGCGCCGTCGGTGAGGAGGCGGTCGTAGCCGGCCAGCGATGGGGCGGGCCGGTCGTAGCGCGACAGGGCGTCATCGAGCGGCACGACCGGTGCGAGGCCGGCGTCGGCATGCCGGCGCGCTTCGATGGCGACCAACGCCGGGTCGGTCGCGTCGACCTTCATGGCGGCGTCGATCCCCGCGGCGACGTCGCCGGGTGCCATGCGGCGTTGAAGCAGCAGGACCTCGATCAGCCGGCAGGTCCCGGGCCCGTCGCCGTGACGGCGGCGGGCGGCGTCCCAGAACCGTTGGTGGGTGGCGGTGAACACGCCCGCAGCCCGGGCTTGGGCGAGCGCGGCCGAGCCGCCGAGCGCGCCGGGCTTGCAGGTCAGGATCTCCAGATAATGGTCGAGCAGCAGGTCCTGGGTGCCCTTGTGCAGACTGCGGGTGTGCACCGCGACGATGGCGCCACCGACCGGGTCGAGGACCTCCAGGTGGTGGGGTCCGAGCCGGACCTGCACGCGGCGTCGGGCGAGACGCACCGGCACGGAGTACCACGACTGGAGCACACAGATCCGGGCCTTGGTGTCGACCTTGGCGGACAGCAGCTTCGCGGAGTCGAACCGCTCGACCGGGAGCGGACCGAGCCACGGGGCCTCGAGTTCGAACGCCTCACCCACGGTCAACGGCCGTCGTTCGATCCGTCGCAGGTCGTCACGGGCCATCCCGGCCACGATCAGCTCGTTGACCTCGGCCAGGCTGACGACGTTGGGGACAGGGACCAGATGCCGGCGACGGAACCGGCCGACCTCGCCCTCCACCCCGCCCTTCTCATGCGCCCCTTCGATGCCGGGCTCGCAGAAGAACGCATCGAACCCGTAGTGCGAACGCAGCGCGGTGAACCGCTCGTTCTCGGTGCGGTCACGGCCCTGCAGGATCCGGATCACCGCAGGCTTGAGGTTGTCGTAGCGGATCTGGCCAGTGGGCACCCCACCGAAGTGCGCGAACGCCAGCACGTGGCCTTCGAAGAACGCCTCCTGGGCCTGATGAGCGAACGCGACCACGAACGACCGGCCCGAGGCCGACAGCCGCATGATGAACATCCACAACTTGACCTGCTCGCCTGCGATCCAGACCACGAACTCACCGAAGTCGATCTCGGCCTCCGCACCGAGCGCATGGTCCTGCACCACGGTGACATCGGCCGCGACCTGCGCCAGATCGGCGTGGACCTCCGCAACGAACAGCCGCACGGTCGACTCCGAGACCTGCGCGCCGTGGTCCTCGGTCAGCCGCTGCCACACCCGACGGGCGGTGTGCCGCTGCTTGACCGGCACCCTGTCGGCGATCTCGGCTGTCAGCCAGCCACGCACCAGGTCCCGATGCGGACCCATCGCCGGAGCGTCACGCTCCGCGGTCTTGCGTGGGGTCGGGACCGCCGAGGCGAGGGCGTCGCGGACCGTTCGACGGTGCACCCCGTGACCGCGGGCCAGTTCCCGGATCGAGGTCTCTTCAAGTCGGCGATCTCTGCGGATACGTTCATAGAGCTCCACCTTCGACTTCTCCTTCATGCGCCCTCCGGACGTGAAACCTTGGTCGGTTCACGCACCGTAGAGCCGCAAGGGCTGCTCGAAGGTGGGGCCACTTCAGATCGGCGAAACGGCTCCTACCGGGGCCAGATCAAACTGTCATACCCACC
>JBBDSW010000193.1:12232-15912 GCA_040904745.1 Nitriliruptoraceae bacterium | reverse complement strand
TCCACAACCTCTCCGGCGACAACACCCACCACACCTTCGAGTCGGTGTTCAAGGCGGTGGCCGTCGCGTTGCGACGTGCGGTCGCCGTGACCGGCAGCGGGACCCCCTCGACCAAGGGCGTCCTGCAGTGAGCCGGCGGCGGACGGCGGCGATCCTCGACTACGACGCGGGCAACGTCCGCTCCGCGAAGCGCGGCTTCGAGGCAGCCGGCGCTCAGGCTGAGATCGTCCGGACCGCGAGCGAGGCGGCCGACGCCGACGTGCTGGTGATCCCGGGCGTCGGCAACTTCGATCCCTGCATCCAGCAGCTGAGACGGTCCGGTCTGCAGGACGTCATCCGCGACGCCATCGCCGCGGGGCGTCCCGTGTTCGGCATCTGCGTCGGGATGCAACTGCTGTACGGCTCGTCGGAGGAGGGGCAGGAGCCCGGGCTCGGGCTCCTCCCAGGACGGGTGGAGCGTTTCCCGTCGACCGCCGTGGTGCCGCACATCGGATGGGACACGGTCCGTCCGGCCACCGGCAAGGACGACGACCCCCTGCTCGCGGATGTCGCCGGCGAACGGTTCTACTTCGTGCACTCCTACTACGCCGTCCCGAGCGAGGCCTCGCACGTGATCGCACGCACGGCCTACGGCGGGGTGGCTTTCCCGTGCCTCGTGCGCGAGGGGAGCGTCGTCGGGACCCAGTTCCACCCGGAGAAGTCGGGCCCTCTCGGCGCGCGCCTGCTGCGCAACTGGTTGGAGAGCCTGGACTGACGCGGGCTGGCTCGCGCCCGGGTCCGTCACACACCGTGGGCCAGCGCCCGTCCATCGGGAGCGAACACGTGGACGTGCGACGGATCGACCGTGAGCCGTAGCAACGCTCCGACCGGGGGCTCGGCTGCCCCCAGGCGGGCCACGACCTCCTCGACGGGATCCGACGACGCGCCGATCCCCACCTCGAACCCGGCCCCGAGGAACGTCCGTCGCCGGACCACCTCCTCGATCACGATCAGCTCGTCACCACTCGCCGGGCGGAGGTCGGTCGGGCGGATCCCCACCGTGCACCTGGTTCCGACCAGCGGGCTGATGCGCGGCGAGACGCTCGGGATCTGGAACGGGCCGGCCTGCAGCTGCGCCCGCCCCGCGACACGTTCGATGTGCCCGGTGAGCAGGTTCATCGGAGGAGTGCCCAGGAAACCGGCCACGAACACGGTGGACGGGCGGTCGTAGAGCTCCTGCGGCGGTGCGACCTGGACGAGGCGACCCTCGTGGAGGACGGCACAGCGATGCGCGGCGCTCATGGCGATCCGCTGGTCGTTGGTCGCGAGCAGACAGGTGACGCCGTACCCCTCCTGGACCTGGACGAGCTCGTGGAGCAGGGCGGCCCGACGACCGTCGTCGGCCTTGGCGAACGGCTCGTCGAGCAACAGGACCGTGCCGCGCCGGACCAGCGATCGGGCCAACGCCACCTCGTGCGCCTCTCCGGCGGACAGCGTCCGGGGACGGCGCCGGAGCAGCTTGGTCAAGGAGAACGTCCGTGCCTCCGCGGCGACGCGCCGGGCTCGCTCGGCGGGTTCGACGCCGCGCAGCGTCAGGGGGAAGCCGAGGTTCTCCTCGACGTCGAGGTGGCCGTGGAGCGCCGCATCCTGGGCGACCATGGCCACCCCACGTTCCCGGGTGGGCAGTCCCGTCACATCCCGTTCGGCGATCAGGATCCGGCCGTGGGCGATGTGCTCGAACCCGGCGACGGCCCTGAGCAGTGAGGACTTGCCCGCGCCGGATGGGCCGAGGATCGCGACACGTTCGCCGGCCGCTACCCGGAGATCGACGTCGTGCAGGACCGGCGACCCTCCGCGGGTCACCGTGACGTCGATGAGTTGCACGCTGCCCACCTGGCCTCCCTGTGATGTGCCGGTGTGGTGTGTCAGGGCGGTGTGTCAGGGTGGTGTGGCAGGCCCGGCACCGTGTTCCGTCACTCCTGGGTGCCACGGGCGTTCCACCCCGACCTACGCTACGCCGGCCGCCGGTTCTCGAACCTCGACGAGGCGTTCCGTGCTCACCTTGTATCCCGCCATCGACATCCGCGACGGTCATGCCGTGCGGTTGACCCAGGGCCGCGCCGACGAGGAGACCGTCTACGGGGAGGATCCGGTCGAGGTGGCGCGCGGGTTCGCCGCCACCGGCGTGTCATGGCTGCACGTCGTGGACCTGGATGCGGCGTTCACCGGCGAACCTCGCAACCGGCACCTCATCGCATCGATCGTGGCGGAGACGGGGTGCCGCGTCCAGGCGTCCGGTGGTGTCCGGACCCTGGAGGACGTGCGCGCGTCGATCGAGTACGGGGCTCAGCGGGTCGTCCTCGGCACGATGGCGCTCGCCGATCCCGACTTCGTCCAGCGCGCCCTCGACGAGGTGGGCCCGCGGATCGCGGTCGGTCTCGACGCCCGTGGGACGACCCTGCAGGCGCGCGGCTGGACGGAGGAGGCCGGGGACCTCTTCGAAGCGCTCGAACGCTTCACCGCGATGGGGGTCCCGCGGTTCGTCTACACCGACGTGGCACGGGACGGGATGCTCCAGGGACCGAACGTGGCGATGCTCCGGCGGGTCGCGGACGCCACCTCCGCAGCGGTGACCGCCTCGGGCGGCGTCGGCTCCCTCGCGGACCTCGCGGACCTCGCCGACTGCCACGAGCGGGTCGATGCCGCCATCGTCGGCAAGGCGCTCTACAGCGGTGCGTTCACCCTCGCTGAGGCGCTCGCCCATGTCGGAGGGAGGTCGTGATGGCTGCCGTGATCGCACCACGTGCGGAACCGGACGAAGGGGGTCTGGCGGTCCGTGTCATCCCCTGCCTCGATGTCGCGAACGGGCGCGTGGTCAAGGGCGTGCGCTTCGTCGACCTCCGCGACGCCGGCGATCCGGTCGAGCTCGCGCGGGTCTACGACCGGGCCGGGGCCGACGAGCTGGTCTTCCTCGACATCACCGCATCGAGCGACGGGCGGGACATCATGCGTGAGGTCGTCGCCCGTACGGCCGACGAGGTCTCCATCCCGTTCGCGGTCGGTGGGGGGATGCGCACCGTCGAGGACGCGCGACGGATCCTGCACGCCGGCGCGGACAAGATCGCCTTCAACACCGCCGCGGTGTCGAGGCCCGAGCTCGTCTCCGAGGCCGCGGAAGCCGTCGGCGGGCAGTCCATCATCGTCGCGGTCGACGCACGGCGGCGCGATCCGAGCGACGCCACCGCGGGCTTCGAGGTCGTGATCCACGGGGGCAGGACCCCCACAGGGCTGGACGCCGTTGCCTGGTGCGCTCGGGCCGTCGAACTCGGTGCGGGCGAGATCCTGCTCACCTCGATGGACCGTGACGGCACCCGGGAAGGGTTCGACCTGCCGCTGCTTCGCGAGGTCACCGCTGCGGTCTCCGTCCCGGTGATCGCCTCCGGTGGTGCCGGGAACGCGAACCACCTCGCCGAAGCGGCCCAGGAGGGTGGTGCCTCCGCTGTGCTCGCTGCCTCCATCCTGCACTTCGGGGACGTCACCGTCGCCGAGGTGAAGGAGGCCATGGCTGCCCGTGGCATCCCGGTCCGTCGCATCCCGGAGATGGACGATGAGGAGGCGCTGCGGGATCGGTGAGGACGCCAGTCTCACCGTCAGCCGACCCGGTCACCTCGGGCCCGGTCACCTCGGGCCCGGTCACCTCG
>JBBDSW010000193.1:0-12132 GCA_040904745.1 Nitriliruptoraceae bacterium | reverse complement strand
CCCGGTCACCTCGGGCCCGGTCACCTCGGGCCCGGTCACCTCGCGTCCGGCTCGTAGAGGGCGGTGACGACCGCAGCGACATCCGCGTGCGAGCGGGAGGGGACCTGGTCGTGCCCGCAGCTCCCGCAGCGCACCATCGGCAGGTCGAGGTGGATCGTGTGCACCGGCGTGACCTCGGCCACGACCGTGATGGTCTGGCCGGTGCGGCGGACGGGGAGCGTGAGTGGCTCCCGACAGGCGGCACAGACCTCGCCCCGCAGCCAGCGCCCGTGTGCTCTGGCCAGTCGCTCGTGTACGGCCCGGCTGGCGGCGCGGCGCACCGGTCGCGGGGTGATGGCGTGACCGGAAGGGCAGCTCACGGCGGGCCGGCGCTCCAGGATGCCGGCGACGGTGCCCACCGTCGCTTCGCCGCCGGGGTGGAGCTCGAGGGGGCCTTGCTCTCCGCAGCGCTCACACCGCATGCACCCTCATGGCTCCGTGTTCTCGAAGAACTCCTCCGAGAACCGCTCGTTGCACAGCTCCGGATCGCCGGTCTCCTCGATGCAGGCCTCGAGTTCGGCGAACTCGTCGGAGAACTCCTCGAGGAAGGTCGACCCGAGGACCACCACCATCGCGATCCAGACCCCGGAGACGACGATCGCTGCGATGCCGGTCAGGAGCCCGGCCAGTGCCTGCCCCGCGCCGGCAGCTCCGGCCTTGGCGCGCTTGCGGCCCAAGATCCCGAGCAGGATCGCGACGATCCCCCCGGGCACGGACAGCAGGATCGGCAGGAGCAGGAACCCGATGATGGCCAGGATCAGGCTGATGAGGCCGGTCACCATCGCCCCGAGGGCCACGCCGTTGTTGTCGCCCTGTGCCGCCGCGCCTCCGGCGGGGCCTCCCCAGGCGGGCGTGCCAGCGTTCGGGGTGCTCGAGCCCCAGGCCGGGGGGCTGGCATCAGGCGGTGGCGGTGTGGGCTGCCCGCCAGGCGGCGGTGGTGGTGGCGGCGTGCCGGGGTTGTCACCTCCGTCGGAAGGGGGTGGCGTCGGGGGTGGCTGATCGCTCATACGTCGGCTCCGGGGACCGAGGTCCACGGTCGCTGCCAGTGCACCGGGATCGGCTCGTCCTCGGCGGTGGGGTCGGGCACGGGCTCAGGGGCCGGCGTCGGTTCGGGAGACGGGGTGGGCTCGGGGGAGGGCGTGGGATCGGGCATCGGCGTCGGCTCGGGTGCGGGGTCCGGCATCGGATCGGGGACGGGCATGGGTGTCGTGTCGTCCTCCGCGGCCCCCGCGGCCCCCGCCGGCTCCTCCCACGGCTGCTGCCAGTGCGCGAGGTCCCGTGGTGCGTCGCTCATCGACCCGCCTGGGGCGACCTCGGCCGGGTGCTCCTCCCATGGGCGTCGCCAGTGGTCGGGATCGCCCGGCGTGGCGGTGGGCTCGGTCGGTGCCACGGTCGACGCGGCACCAGAAGACGCCGTCTCGGTCCACGGTTCCTGCCACTGCGCCTGGCCGGTGGTGGCCCCGGTCGTGGCGGCCTGGCCACCGGGAGGTGACGGTTCGACCGGATCGACGCTGGCCACGCCCTGGTCGGCGACGTGCTCGGTCCACCGCTGTCCGTCCCAGTAGCGGTACTGGTGTCGTCCGAGGGGGTCGGGGTGCCATGCTGCCGGGATGCTCACGGGCGTTCCCTCCGTCGGTGCACGGTGCTTGCGAGGTTGCTCCCACCGTAGCCGTCACACCGCAGGTGGTGGGAGGCCACCGGTAGGCTCGCCCGGAGATGGCGACCGCCCATCGCGGGGCGGTGCCGTGGCCTGCCAACCGTCACGACCGAGGATCCACCGTGAACGAGACCGGCACCGATCCCAGCGCCCTCGTCGAGGTCGATGCGCTCGGCTTCGATGACGCGGGGCTGGTCCCCGTGGTGGTGCAGCAGCACGACTCCGGCGAGGTCCTGATGGTGGCCTGGGCGGACCGTGATGCCCTCAGGGAGACGATCACGGTCGGCGAAACCGTCTTCCACAGCCGGTCACGGAACGTGCGGTGGCACAAGGGCGCCACCTCCGGCAACACCCAGCGCGTCCTGGACGTGCGCGTGGACTGCGACGCCGATGTCGTGCTCTACCTCGTCGACCAGGGGCGCACCGGGGTCGCCTGCCACACGGGGGAGCGTTCCTGCTTCCACCGCCGGCTGGCCGGGGCACCTGCCGGGCAGACGGCGGTCGGTCCTCCGCTGGCCGCGACCCCGCTGGAGCCGCGCTCGTGATCGCCCCCGACCGCGACACCTTCGTCGAACTGGCTCGTACGCATGGGGTCGTTCCCGTCTCTCGGGAACTGCTCGCTGACCTCGAGACCCCCCTGTCGGTCTACGCCAAGCTGTCCGGCGAGGGTCCCAGCTTCCTGCTCGAGTCCGCGGAGCACGGGGAGCGGTGGGGGCGGTACTCCTTCGTCGGTTTCGACCCGTTCCTCACCCTGCTCGGACGCGACGGCGAGGTCCGGTGGATCGGCGAACCGCCTGAGCAGGTCCAGGGCGCGACCGGCGCGCTGGACGCGCTCGCGCGGGCGACCGAAGCGCTGCGGGCCCCGGCGCTGCTCGATCTGCCCTTGCACGGCGGTGCGGTCGGCTACCTCGGCTACGACGTGATCCGCGAGATCGAGGACATCCCGGCCACCGGCCGCGATGACCTCGGGCTTCCCGACGTCCAACTGTTGTTCCCCCGGCACGTCGTCGCGTTGGATCACCTGCGGCAGGTGCTGACCGTCGTCACCAACGTCGTGGTCGTCGATACGACGGACCCGGAGGAGCTCGGGCAGCGCTACGACGACGCCGTCCTGGCCTGCAACGCCGTCGTCGACCGGCTCTCCTCGGCTGCGAGCCCGCTCCCCCCGGTGGCGCCTCCGCAACGCGGCTCCGTGGACCCCGCCCCGTCCAACCTCGCCCCCGGGCAGTACCAGGAGCAGGTCGAGGTGATCAAGGAGCACATCCGGGCCGGTGACACCTTCCAGACCGTGCTCAGCCAACGGTTCGCGCTCGAGACCGAGGTCACCGCGTTCGAGCTGTACCGGGTCCTTCGGGTCATCAACCCGTCGCCCTACCTGTACCTCCTCGACACCGGTGACGCGCAGATCGTCGGCTCCTCTCCGGAAGCGCTGGTCCAGGTCCAGGGGCGGCGGGCCGAGACGTGGCCGATCGCCGGGACCCGTCCCCGGGGAGACACGCCGGAGGAGGACCGGCGCTACGAGCAGGAGCTCGTGGCGGACGCCAAGGAGCGCGCCGAGCACGTCATGCTCGTCGACCTGGCGCGCAACGACCTCGGACGGGTCTGCGAGGTGGGCAGC
Source organism: Nitriliruptoraceae bacterium (assembly GCA_040904745.1). Classification (GTDB taxonomy): domain Bacteria; phylum Actinomycetota; class Nitriliruptoria; order Nitriliruptorales; family Nitriliruptoraceae; genus T1Sed10-7. The sequence continues at coordinate 8,818 of JBBDSW010000193.1, read as the reverse complement.
GTCACGGTGGACGGGATGCTCCACGTCGAGCGCTACAGCCACGTCATGCACCTCGTCAGTGAGGTCACCGGGCGTGTCCGGGAGGAACTCGGGCCGGTCGACGTGCTCCGCGCGGTGTTCCCGGCGGGGACGGTCTCCGGTGCCCCGAAGGTGCGCGCGATGGAGATCATCGACGCGCTCGAGGTGACCCGCCGAGGTCCCTACGCCGGTGCGGTCGGCTACATCGATTTCGCTGGCAACCTGGACACGTGCATCACGATCCGCACCGTCGTCCTGAAGGACGGCACGGCCTACGTCCAGGCCGGTGCCGGCATCGTCGCCGACTCCCAGCCGGCGAAGGAGGAGGAGGAGACCCGCAACAAGGCCGGCGCGGTGCTCGCCGCGATCCGGGCCGCGGAGGCGCTCCGAGGCTGATCGGACGGCGGCGGGCCGGGTCGGCGACCACCAGGTCGGCGGTGCCTGCGTACCATCGATCTGGCTCCGCGCCAGGCGCGCCACCCTTCTCGGCACCCTGACCGACACACCGCCCGACCACCCGCCCGACCGGCCAACCTCCCGCCGGCAGCGACCGGAGTCCGATCTGAGCACCTACCTCGACGATCTGCTCGGCGGCGCCCGCGCGCGGGTGGCGGCCGCATCCGCCCACGAACCGCTGGCGGCGCTCGAGGAACGCGCCCGACGACGCGCTCCGGGACCCTCGCTGCGTGCAGCGCTGACCGGGCCGGGGGTCTCCGTCATCGCGGAGATCAAGCGGGCGTCGCCCTCGAAGGGCCCCATCGCGCCCGGGTTGAACGCGGAGACCCAGGCGATCGCCTACCGCACCGGGGGTGCCGCAGGTATCTCCGTCCTGACGGAGCCGGAGTGGTTCGGCGGCAGCCTCGACGACCTCGCGACGGTCGCGGCGCTCGGCGTCCCGGCCCTGCGCAAGGACTTCCTCGTCGATCCCTACCAGGTGTGGGAAGCACGAGCCACGGGGGCGTCCGCGGTGCTGCTCATCGTCGCCGCGCTCGACGACGACGCGCTCTCCTCGCTCTACGCCGAAGCGCGCCGTGCGGAACTCGACGTGCTCGTCGAGGTCCACGATGACGCCGAGGTGGCACGTGCCGATGCGGTCGGCGCGGACCTCATCGGGGTCAACGCCCGCGACCTCCGGACCTTCGAGCTCGATCCGGAGGCGTTCTCCCGTCTCCGCGGACGTCTCCCGGCGGATGCCGTCGCGGTGGCCGAGTCGGGCATCAGCCGGGCGAGCGACGTCACCCGGGCGGGTCGTGCCGGGGCGGACGCCGTTCTCGTCGGTGAGGGTCTGGTACGGGCGGCCGATCCCGCGACCGCGGTGGCTGCTCTGGTGGCCGCCGGCCACGAAGTGGGGCAGGAGCGTTAGCGTCAGGGGTGCGACGCCACCCCCGCCAGCCTGCCCGGATCCTGGAGAGGACGAGACACCGTGAGCACCACCGACCGACCCCGCAGCAGCGACGAGACGCCCCCCCGCGAGGGGTATTTCGGCGCGTACGGCGGCCAGTACGTCCCCGAGTCGCTGTCGGGTGCGCTGACGCAGTTGGTCGCCGCCTGGCAGGACGCCGAGGGGGATCCGGCGTTCGCCTCGGAGCTCGATGACCTGCGGCGCCACTACGGCGGCCGGCCGACGCCGCTCTACCACGCGGAGCGACTCTCCGCGGAGGCCGGGGTCCAGGTGTGGCTGAAGCGTGAGGACCTCGCGCACACCGGCTCCCACAAGATCAACAACGTGATCGGTCAGGCGCTGCTGGCCCGTCGCATGGGCAAGCCCCGGCTCATCGCGGAGACCGGCGCCGGTCAGCATGGCGTCGCCACGGCCACCGCCGCCGCCCTGTTCGGCATGGAGTGCACGGTCTACATGGGCGCGGAGGACTGCCGCCGCCAACGACTCAACGTCGTCCGGATGCAGTTGCTGGGCGCGGAGGTCGTCCCTGTCGAGTCCGGGACACGCACCCTCAAGGACGCGATCAACGAGGCCATGCGCGACTGGGTCACCAACGTGGGCTCGACCCATTACCTCATCGGATCGGCCATGGGGCCCCATCCGTTCCCGACGATCGTGCGGGAGCTCCAGAAGGTGATCTCGATCGAATCCAAGGACCAGTTCGCCGCCCAGGAGGGGGGCATGCCCGACGCGATCATCGCCTGTGTAGGAGGCGGTTCGAACGCGATCGGAGCCTTCGCGGACTGGATCGCCCACGAGACGGTGGCACTGATCGGCATCGAGGCCGCTGGCGAAGGGGTCGCATCCGGCCGATCCGCTGCAACGCTGACCGAGGGTCGGGAAGCGGTCCTGCACGGCTCACGTTCGATCGCGCTCGTCGACGAGGACGGGCAGGTCAAGCCGGCACACTCGGTCTCGGCCGGCCTGGACTACCCGGGGGTCGGCCCGGAGCACGCGTGGCTCGCCTCGACCGGGAGAGCGACCTACCTCTCGGCCACCGACGAGGACGCGCTGTTCGGGTTCCGCCGCACCTGCGAGCTCGAGGGGATCATCCCGGCGCTCGAGCCGGCGCACGCGATCGGCTGGTTGCTCCGTCACGGCCGGGAGCACCTCGATGAGGATGCACGCGTGATCGTGAACCTGTCCGGCCGGGGCGACAAGGACGTCGACGAGGTCGTCGAGGTGGCCGGCTGGGACGTCGGCGTCGCCAAGGCCTTCGGCGAGCACGGCGGGGGAGCGGCTCCTGAGACCGTGGCGTCGAGGGACGCGGACCCGGAGGGGCGGGGATGAGCGCGACCGAGGCGGGTGCGGGCACCTCGAGCGGCGCGGACACCTCCACCGGAGGTGCGGACACCTCGAGCGACGGGGCGAGCGGGCCGCAGCGGATCGCGGCGGCGTTCGCCCGTGCGCGGCGCGAGGACCGGGCTGCGCTGGTCGTGTACCTGACCGCCGCGTACCCCGATCCCGCCACGTCGCGGGCCTGCTTCGAAGCGGCCACCGAGGCCGGTGCGGACGTCCTCGAGGTCGGCCTGCCGTTCTCCGACCCGATGATGGACGGGCCGATCATCCAAGCGGCCAACCAGCACGTCCTCGAGTCCGGGGTCGGGGTCAGCGAGCAACTCGAACTCGTCGCTGGGCTCGGGCATCTCGACGTCCCGAAGCTCGCGATGACGTACGTGACGATCGCGGACACGCGGGGCTACGCACGCTTCGCCGCTGAACTCGCGGCTGCCGACGTCTCGGGCGTGATCCTCCCGGACCTGCCGGTGGCCGAGGCCGATCCATGGCTGGCCGCGGCCCGGGATCACGGGCTCGCGACCGTGTTCCTGGCGTCGTCGGTGTCGACGGATGCGCGGCTGGAGGCGATCGGGCGAGCCTCCTCGGGCTGGGTGTACGCGACCGGTCTGCTCGGGGTCACCGGGGTGAGCAGCGTCGCCGGTGACGTGACCCGCGCGCTGGTCACCCGCGTGCGGGAGCACACCGATCTCCCGGTCGCGGTCGGGATCGGTGTCCGCGATCGCGTCTCAGCCGCCGAGGTGGCCAGCTACGCCGATGGGGTGATCGTCGGCTCCGCCATCGTGCGTGCCGCTGGCGAGGGCGATGCAGCCGGCGCGCCAGCGCGGGTCGGCGCGCTCGTGCGCGAGCTGCGGGCGGGGGTCGCCGAGCGCTGAACGTTCCCGCGCCGACATGACCGTGGCCCCCCCCATGTGGGGGGGGCCACGGACGTCGTTCGGGGTGGCTCGGTTCAGCCGATGAAACCGTTCTCGGTCAACCAGTCGGTCGCGACCTCTTCGGGCCGCTCACCTTCGGCGGACACGCGGGCGTTCAGACCCGCCATCGTGTCGTTGTCGAGCGCTGCGGCCACGGGGCCGTAGAGGTCCTGCAGGGACTGGCCGTACTCGCTCCAGATGTCCTCGACGAACACCGGGGAGACGTTGTAGAGCGGGAAGAAGGACTCGTCGTCCTCGAGGACCTTGAGGTCCAGCGCCGCGATCCGGCCGTCGGTGGTGAAGACCTCACCGAAGTTGCACGGGTCACGGTCAGCCGTGGCACCGTAGATGACGCCGGTGTCGAGCACGGTGACGTTGTCCTCGGGGATGTCGAAGCCGTAGTGCTCCTCCATCCCGGGAAGCCCGTCGTCGCGGACGTTGAACTCGGACTCCACGCACAGCGAGACGCCGTCCGGGTTCGACTCGAGGAGCCCCTCGAGGTCGCTGATGGCGTCGACGCCGCCGAGCTCCTCATCGGCCTCCTGGGAGATCGCGAGGCCGTAGGTGTTGTTGAACGGCGTGGGCTCGAGCCAGTACAGGCCGCTCTCCTCCGCCTCACGCTCGCGGACCGCCTCGTACTGCTCGACGCGGTCGGGGATCGGATCGGTCTCACCGAAGAAGGAGATCCAGGCCGTCCCGGTGTACTCCCAGTAGTGGTCGATCTCGCCGCTCTCCAGGGCGGCTCGGGCGGCGTCGGTGCCGCCGAGGTTGACCTGGTTGTCCACGGTCGCGCCGGCGTCCTCGAGGAGGGCGACGGAGATGTTGCCCAGGATCAGTTGCTCGTCGAAGTCCTTCGATCCGACGGTGATCTCGGCGCCGTCCAGTGCAGCGTCGCCGGGCTCGGCGACGTCACCCGAGGCATCGTCGCCGTTGCCGTCCCCGTTGCCTTCCAGGCTGTCGCCGCCACAGGCGCTCGCGATGAGGGCGAGGGCCGCGAGGCCGCCCACCAGTCGTAGGTTGCGGGTTCGCACGCTGTTCCTTTCGGTCGTGGTCCATCCGGGAACCCGGTCGGGGTTCACATCGGGTGGAACGCCCCCCGGTCGGGGGTACGCCGTCGTCGAGGTCCCCTCGTGGGACATCGGCTGTTACGGGAGTGGTTCGATCCGCCACCCGGACATCCCCGCGGGGAGGATGTAGGGCAGGCCGACCGTCCGGCCGGTTCCGGACGGGACCGCAAGTGACTGCTACCGCGGTCGTAGGATGAACTCGCTCCGAAGTATAGGGGTTCCTCCAGGGGTTGCAGGGTTCCCGGTGGTCGGCCGCCTCCTCGCTCCGCGGTCGCGGGAAGAGTGCGCCGGGACGGCTAGAGGCCTTTGGGCCTCAGCCATTCCTCGATGAGTCCGGCGAGGTAGTCCACAAGGAGTGCCAGGACCGCGACCAGGATCGCGCCGGCGAGCAGCACCGGGGTCCGCCGGAGCTGGAACCCGGCGAAGATCGTCTCACCGAGCCCGCCACCCCCGAAGAGGAAGGCGAGCGCCGCGGTACCGACGTTCAACACGAGCGCCGTGCGCACGCCAGCCAGGACGACCGGGATGGCCAGCGGCAGTTCGAGACTGCGCAGGACCCGTGGGTTGGACATCCCCATGCCCCTCCCGGCCTCGAGCACGAACGGATCGACCTGGTCCAGGCCGACCATCGTGTTGCGCAGGATCGGCAGGAACGAGTAGCCGACCAGTGAGACGACCACCGGGAAGGTTCCGGTGCTGGGCAGGGCGGGCTGCGTGCGGAAGATGTAGAACAGCAGCGCGAGCAGTCCGAGCGAGGGGATGGCCTGTCCTGCGTTGCCCAGGCCGATCACGACCGGTGCGTAGCGGCGGAGCTTCGGTCGGGTCGCCAGGATCCCCAGGGGAACGGCGAGTAGCAGGACGAAGAAGGTGGAGTACAGGGTCAGGGTGATGTGCTGCTGGACCTGACCGAGCAGCTGGTTCATCGTCAGCGTGCGGGACTCGATCGAGTCGAGCTCCTGGCCGTTGACCCATAGGAACAGCGCCAAGACGACGGCCGTGAGGAACAGCGGCATCCCGAGGTAGTGGACCAGACGGGCCCGATCCTCGCGCTTGGCCCCGGCCGCATCCTCATCACGAGCCCGCTGCCGACGCTGGGCGTCGGTCGCATCCGGGGGGGTGACGGTGGCGGACATCAGACCGACACCTCGCCCTCGGGGTCGGCGAGCTTGGCGGCGCGGTAGAACTCCGCGTCCACGTCACGCATCGCCTGGATCGAGGTGATGATCCCGTCGATGTCGAGCAGCCCCTGGTAGGCGCCCCCACGGTCGACGACGATCGCGACCCCGGCGGAGCCGAGCAGCATCTCCTCGAGGGCGTCGGAGAGGGTCGCCTGTGGCTCGACGTACGCACGTGCAGGCAGCCCCAACTTCTCCAGGGGGCGGCTCGATCGCAGGTCGCTGCCACGCAGCCAGCGCAGCGGCTTGTGGTCCGGATCGAGGAGCAGCATCGCGGTCCACTCGGACTCCTCGAAGCGCTTCCTCAGCGCATCGCGGTCCTCGTCGGTGCGGCCCGTGAGCGCTTCGCTCGCTTGGACCTCGCGTACCCGGGTCAGCTTCAGTCGCTTGAGCGTCGCGCCCGTGCCGACGAAGTCCTCGACGAACTCGTTGGCGGGGTTGGTGAGGATCTCCTCCGGGGTGGCGAACTGGGCGACCTTCGAGCCCTCCTGCAGGATGGCGATGCGGTCGCCCATCTTGATGGCTTCGTCGATGTCGTGGGTGACGAACGCGATCGTCTTCTGGAGCTCGCTCTGCAGGCGCAGGAACTCGTTCTGCAGGCGGGTACGCGTGATGGGGTCGATGGCCCCGAAGGGCTCGTCCATCAGGAGCACCGGCGGATCGGCCGCCAACGCACGCGCTACACCGACCCGCTGTCGCTGCCCGCCGGAGAGCTCCTTTGGGAACCGCTCCCGGTACTGGTCCGGGGGCAGGCCGACGACCTCGAGGAGTTCGTCCACACGCTGGCTCGTGCGCTCCTTGTCCCACCCGAGGAGCTGGGGAACCGTGGCCACGTTGTCGCCGATACGGATGTGTGGGAACAGTCCGATCTGCTGGATGACGTACCCGATCCGGCGGCGCAGGTGGTTCGGATCGATGTCGGTGACGTCCTCGCCGTCGATGATGATGTGTCCGGATGTCGGTTCGATGATCCGGTTGATCATCTTGAGGGAGGTCGTCTTGCCGCAGCCGGATGGCCCGACGAAGACGACGATCTCCCCCTTCGGGATCTTGAGCGTCAGCCGGTCGACGGCCGGCTCCTCCTGCCCCGGGAACCGTTTGGTCAGCTCCTGGAGCTCGATCATCGTCTCGCCGAGCTCCGAGCCCTTGCCGATGGCGGTCTCGGGGGTGGCGGTGGTCTCGTCACTCACGGATACCTCGCGGGATGGTCAGTCGTCCGATGGCCAGGTAGAGCAGGTCGAACAGCACCGCCAGCACGACGATGAGGATGGTCCCGCCGAGCAGGGACTCCAGCGAGCCCGTGGCGGGGATGCGGCGGATGCCGGTGAAGATCTCCTGCCCGAGTCCGGGTCCGCCGACGAGCGCGGCGATCGCCGCGATACCGACGGTGAGCAGGGTGGCGACGCGGATGCCTGCCAGCATGACGGGCCAGGCGTTGGGGAGCTCGATCTTCCACAGCCGCATCGTGGCGCTCATGCCCATGCCCTTCGCCGACTCGATCACGGCGTTGTCCACGGAGAACAGCCCGGAGACCGTGTTCCGCACGATCGGCAGGAGGGCGTAGAGCGTGAGGGCGATGATCGCGGGACCGGCACCGATCCCCACGATCGGGATGAGGATCGCGAACAGCGCCAGCGACGGGATCGTCAGTAACGTCGACACGACGCTCAGGATCGGAGAGCGCAGCTGGGGGGAGCGGTGGGCGAGGATGCCGAGGAAGAGGCCGAGGACCACGGCAACGAGGACCGGGATCGCGGTGAGGTACACGTGCTCGAGCGCCTGCTCGAGCAGCGCGCTCCGTGTCCGCGGGTCGGCGAGGTACTCGGTGAAGAACGCCACCTGGTCACAACCTCCGCTTCGGGTGCAACGCCCGGAGGTCGGGCGCCACGGCGCGTCACGCGTGGCGAGGTCCGGCTGCCCTGCCGGGCGGCATCGGGCTAGGGCCGATGCAGGAGGTCTCGCGAGCTGTGGCACGCTCGGAACTGGATTCGTGAGGGGAACAATAACCAGATGAGCGGTCGATCCCCAACAACCTCGCTCCAGGGATCGTGATGTTCCGATCCCTCCGGTGCTATCTCGCTCCGCTGAAGGGAGGCGGATCTCCGCCGGTCCGATCGACCGGCGGTAGGCGGCGTGGCTGTCCCCCGCAGGGCTCCTGGCTACGCTGCGCCCGACCCGTGGGTCGGCGTCGCTCGCGCGGCGCACACGCCCCCGTGCTGGAACTGGCATACAGGGACGACTCAAAATCGTCTGCCCTTGCGGGCTTGTGGGTTCGAATCCCACCGGGGGTACGTGGCAACAGCTCGTGGGAGCGATAGCGGCTCCCCGAGGACGTTTGGTCCGGGCCCGCTGCCGGCGCTAGCGTTGGTCGACACCGGCTCGCGATGTGCGCCGGATCCTCGTCGGCGCATGGATGACGTCACCCAGTACCCACGGAGCACGACGGAGGCAGCGATCACGGCCGGAGCGCGCAAGCCCAGCCGGATCCGCCACCGGTTGGAGAGGCTCCAGGAGGAGCTGAGTCGCGCCAGGGCCACCGAGGAGGTACTCACCGACCAGGTGCGTTACCTCGACGAGGTCGCCGAGGATGCGCGCATCCAGGGGCTGGTATCCGAGACCCCGCTGGCCGACCGCAACGCGCGGGACGCCCGCATCGACCGCGATCGACACGCCGCCTTGCTCGAGGAAACCCGCCGGAAGATCGCCGGACTGCTCGCCGAACGCGACGACCTCCTCGACCGGCTCCTGGAGTGACCGCCCGCACCCGGCCGGAGGAACCCACGTGACCGAGACCAGTGCCGGGAACGAGACGCCACGTCCGGCCAAGGGGACCCCGACGCGCGTCCTCATCGCCGAGGACGAGGCGTTGATCCGTCTCGACCTCAAGGAGATGCTCCAGGAGGAGGG
>JBBDSW010000192.1:0-2606 GCA_040904745.1 Nitriliruptoraceae bacterium | reverse complement strand
GGTCATCCGGACATGGACCCATCGGTGCGTCTCCTGCTCGGGCACTGGAGAGGGAGCTGGGGCCAGGCATGAGGCCTATGCGAGGCTACGACAGAGCTATCGTAAGTCGGCTGTCCGTTCGGTCGGCGGGCGATGACCGATGCTTCTGGCACCCATGGGTATGGGGCCCACCGCGCGTCCGGTGACTTGAAGCTCGTGAGAGTCCCGTGGAGTGGTGGATGTAGGGCCGGGGTCCGCTGACGAGGCGGGGCCATGACAGGTCTCGACGGATCGTCGCCCCAGCGCCAGCCACTGGCTACACGACGCCGGTTTCTGGAACCCGGCCCCAACTGCGGGCGGCTCGGGGCGTTCGGTGCTTCTGCTGAGGCACTCAGAGCGGGGAATTCGAAGCGTCCCATGGGGCGCTTGGAACCAGTTCGCAACGTCCGGATCATCTACGTAGCTGCGGCGGTTGTAGAGAGGTTTGGGAACCCTTCCCGGTGGTGCTTTTGCGGGAGCCTTGCTTGTTTGTCGCACCTGTCTGGGTCGGTGACGGGCGTGAAACCGCGCCGGTCGAAGCCCTTGTGTCGCTGATGGCTGCGGCGGTTGGGACGGTCACCGTTGCGGGGTCAGGTTTCTAAGGTTCCGCCGTTTCGGCGCCACTCGGGGAGTCCTTCTTCGAGTCGAAGGGCTTGGCGGCCACGGGCTTGCAGTGTGCGGACGGCGTCGTCGGCGTAGGCGCAGTAGGGGCCGCGGCAGTAGGCCACGACGTCGCCCTCGTCGGGTAGCGCATCGAGGGCGTGGTCGAGTTGGTCGGGTGGGGTCGAGATCGCGCCGGGGATGTGACCGGCGGCGTATTCGGCTTCGGGGCGGACATCGATGAGCACGAGGTCGCGGCGTTGCAGCCGTTCGTCGAGTTCGTCGCGGGTGATGGTCTGCAGTTCGTCCCGGTCGCCGAGGTAGGCGGCGGCCAGGGCGTCGAGTTCGTCGACGCGTTCGGCGGCGAGGTCACGAAGGGTCGCCCAGAGCTCTTCCACCAGTGGCGAGGCGAGCCGGTAGTGGACGTGGGTGCCGGCACGGCGAGTGGTGACGAGCCCGGCTCGGGCCAGCGCGCGCAGGTGGTGCGAGGTGTTGGCGATCGACTGGCTGATCTCGCGGGCGACCTCGTCGACGGTGCGTTCGCCCTGCGCGAGAACGTCGATGATCTCGGCGCGGCGGCCCGAGGCGAGTGCGCGGGCGATGGTCGCGAACCCGTCGAACAGGGCGTCCTTCGCCTCCCGCCGGGATGTGGTCGTGGTGGTCATGGTGCGCCTCCGATCAGGTGCAGCGTACCGCTCTATTCAAACATCGACTTGACAGTTCGATGCCACGCGCGCCACACTTGTCCTCAAATACTCGCTTGAACAGATGGAGCTCTGTGCTGGACGTGATCCCGGTCGTGGACGAGGGGCTGGGCAACAGCGCCTACGTCGTGGACCTGGGTGACGGTGGTGCGCTGGTCGTCGACCCGGAGCGCGATCCGCGGCCCTACCTGAACGCGCTGAATTCACGGGGGCTCGTGCCGCGGTTCGCGGTGGAGAGCCACCTGCACGCCGACTTCGTCTCGGGCGGGCGCGAGCTGACCGCGGCTGGAGCGCAGCTTCTTGCCCCGGCCGGCAGCGAGCTCGCGTTCGATCACCGGCCGCTCCACGACAGCGACGAGCTGCAGCTGGGGGGACTGACCCTCGAGGTCGTCGCCACGCCCGGGCACACCCCGGAGCACCTGGCCTATCTGCTGCGGGACGGGAGCCGACCGGTGGCCCTGTTCTCCGGCGGCACGTTGATGGCCGGTGGGGTGGCGCGTCCGGACCTGCTCTCGGCCGAGCAGACCGAACCGCTCGCACGGGCGGCCTACCGCTCCATCCACCAGCGACTCCTGACGTTGCCTGACGAGCTCGCCGTGTTCCCGACCCACGGCGGGGGGTCGTTCTGTTCGGTGGCCGGTGGTGGGGAGCGCACCACCACGATCGGGCGGGAGCGTGCTTCGAACCCGTTGCTGGTCGGTGATCCGGATGAGGACGCCTTCGTGGCCCGCCTGCTGGGAGGGCTTGGCACCTACCCGCCGTACTTCCTCGAGCTGCGCGACGTCAACCGTGCCGGACCGGCCGTCCACGGGCCGACACCCCCGCCGCTGCAGCAGCTGGACCTCACGACGTTCGACCAGGCGGTGGCCGACGGCGCGGAGGTCGTCGACGTGCGCCAGATCGGTCCGTTCGCCAGCGGCCACGTCTCCGGGTCGCTGTCGAACCCGTGGCGCGGGCAGTTCGCGACCTGGCTCGGGTGGCTCGTGGATCGCACCCGCCCGGTGGTGTTCGTCGCCGATGACACGGTCGACCGCCATGACCTCTCGTGGGCGGCGCTGACCGTCGGGTTCGAACAGCTCGTCGGCGAGCTGGCCGGCGGGGTGGATGCCTGGCGTGCTGCTGGCCGCGCGCTGGCCACGACCCCGTTGGTGGATGCAGCCGGCAGGGACGACCGTGAGGTCCTCGACATCCGCCAACAGGCCGAGTTCACCGCCGGGCATGTGCCCGGTGCGCTGCACGTCGAGCTCGGCACGCTGGCGACGACCACCGAGGGCCTCCCGGCCA
>JBBDSW010000191.1:0-2612 GCA_040904745.1 Nitriliruptoraceae bacterium | reverse complement strand
GACGGCGGTGGTGCCGTACGCCCACGAGTCCTCGACGTTCTCGCTGCGGCCCCCGTGGGAGGAGGAGTAGAAGGTGAGCGCGAAGTCGCCCTCGTAGGTGAGCACCCGGTCGCGGGTGGCCTCGACCGCGTCCGCCCAGCGCTGGCCCTGCTCGCCCTCGACCTTGGACTCCCCGATGTAGACCTGGTCGGCGGGGGTGGCGAGCCGATCGCAGCGGCACGCCCCGCCGCGGGAGCCGCGCATCGCGTAGGTGCGCCCGGCGATCGCCTGGGCCTGGAGCGTCGCCTCCGGCCAGCTGGCGGGTACCTCGGCGAGGCCGCGCAGGTACTGCTCGACCGTGTCGACGTCCTGGACGACCGTGAGGAGGTAGTCGTCCGGGGTGTCGGTCGGTGAGCCGACGAGGTGGAGGTCACGCCACCCGAAGGCGTACCGGCGCTCCGTGCTGTTCGCGCTCTGCGCCTCGATCCGGCCGTCGCCGTGGACCGCGCGGGCGACCGGCAGCAGCGAGGTGCCCCGGCCGTCGTCGGGGGTCGCATACGCGCGGTGGGGGACCCAGTTGCTGCCCTCCTGCCGTTCGACCAGGATCCCGCCGTTGGGCACCGCGATCGGACCGTTAGGGTCCTCGCCCTCGGCCGGCTCCAGCTCCACGAGCGTGCTGAAGTCCTCGTCGACGTGGGTCTGGGTGCCGTGCTCGGCGGCGACACCGGCCGACGGCAGGGGCTTGACGCGCAGACGCTGGTCGGCCGGCTGCTCGAACCAGTCGGTGCAGCGTCCGGCGGGCACGCGTCCGTCCAGCGCCGGGATGTCCTCCGGGTCGCAGGCCTGCCAGGTCACCGCGTCGTCGAGCGCCGTGAGCGCGCTCTCGGACTGACCGGTACGGATCCCGACGCGGATCCGCTGCACCGACGAGCGATCGTCGTCTGACACCTCGGTGCCGGGGTAGTAGTAGGTCAGGATGTCGCTGGAGCTCGCATCGTCGAGCGCCATCGCGTACGCGCCGTACTGGCTCATCCCGACGCCGTGCCCCCACCCACCGCCGTGGATCTGGAACTCCGGGGTGATGGGCCCGACCGCGGCCACCTCGGGCCGGACCTCGAAGCCATCGTCGGTGCTGTCGGTGGTGGCGTCGTCGTCCTGCGCGGTGGCCGGTGCAGCGGGGAGGCCGACGAGCGCGGTGGTCGCCAGCAGGGCCGCCATCGCGAGCGTCGCGACCGCTCGACGTGGTGGGCGCGCGGCCACACCGTGCCCGGAGGTCGCTCGTCGTGTCCCCGGTCGGGCGGGTCCGAAGGCAGGGTGATCGCGGTCCATCAGGATGGCTCCGAGGACGATGCGGGGGGGGCGGTAGCGGCCAGGACAGCTTCAGCGGACGGTAGCGAGCCGGCCCTTCGGAATGGTGGACCCGCGACCCCCTCCGACCACCGGCCGGGGTGCGGGTCGACCGCTCACGGGAGCCGCTTGCGGACCTCGTTCACGAACGTCGCGGTCGAGTCGCGCAGGGCGATGTCGTTGGGGCAGAAGTTCCCGCCTCCGCATTCCCCACGGATCCCCATCTCGGAGAGCGCGGTGATCCCCGGTGCGTGGGTCGAGTCCTTGTCGACGTCCGGATACGGATCGGACGGCGGCACGATGAGTGGCTGCCCCGCCGACCGCGCCAACAGGGTCGCGAGCTGCCCGCGGGTCAGCTTGTCCCACGGGCCGAACGTGTCGTCGTCGTACCCGATCAGCCAGCCCCGTTCGACGAGCGCGTTGATCGCGCCGGCGTGCGTGCCGTCCTCGGGCACGTCGGAGAACTGCGAGCCGGGGATCGGGTCGAGCTCGAGGGCCTGCAGCACGAACGTCGAGGCCTGTGCGCGGTTCAACCCGTCCTTGGGGCAGAACTCGTTGAGCCGGCAGCCCTTGGTCACCCCGTCCGCCGCGAGTTCCACGACCGAGGTCCGGTGCGGGGAGTCCGCCGGGACGTCCGGGAAGCGGACCGCCATCTCCCGTGCCTCCTCGCGGATCTGCGGGAGGAGCTCGTAGATCAGCCCCGGGCAGGCGGTCTGGCCGACGTCGCGGTGGCCGACGATGGTCGGACGCCAGGTGCCGTCGCCCATCTGCGATGTGAACGCGCCGGGGTCGATGCCGTGGATCGCGGACTTGAGCGCGATGACGTCGGTCAGCGACTCGATCGCCGCCGGCGAGGCCTGCACGTCGTAGAAGTTGCCCATCACCGACACCCCGAAGGAACCGGTGTTGAACCCGCGGGCGTGCGCGCCGATCACACCGTTCTCGAAGCCACCCTTGCGGCCCTCGTAGACGGTGCCGAACCGGTCGACGACCACGTTGTAGCCGATGTCGGCCCAGCCCAGCGTCTTGGTGTGGTACTGGTACATCGCCCGCATGATGCCGGGGGATTCCTCGCGGGTGTAGCTGTTGGCCTTGTCGCCGGAGGCATGCGCCGTGTGGTGGACGACGCCCAGGTGGACCTCGTCGGCGGTGTACGTCGAGGAGCCGAGCGTCTCGTCCGCGCCCCAGCGCGCCCGGGAGACGATGTCGAGGTCGATGTCCGCGGCGGCGGTGAAGACCTCCTCGGTCTCCTCCTCGTCGAGGGTCTCGAGGTAGCTGGTGTCGTC
>JBBDSW010000190.1:53912-74215 GCA_040904745.1 Nitriliruptoraceae bacterium | reverse complement strand
CATCGAGTTGCAGGTCGGCCGGCTCGGCGAGTTCTTCCTCGATGATCTCGTTGCACAGGTCGATGCACTCGTCACAGATGTAGACGCCGGGACCGGCGATCAGCTTCTTGACCTGCTTCTGCGACTTCCCGCAGAACGAGCACTTCAGCAGGGCGTCGCCCTCACCGAACTTCGCCATCCTGCGGCCCTTCGTTCATCGCAGCTGACCGGCACTGTTCTCGTCGTCACGTCTCGTCGTTACGTCTCGTCACGTCTCGTCGTTGCGACGGTGCGAGGCCCGGCCGTTCTTCGTCTCCACGGCGCGCGGCACGAGCCTCACCGCGTCGCTCGATGGTACGTCACGCGTCCGAGACGTGCCGCGATGCGGGACCCGACCCACCTCCTCAGCCAGAGGCCTTCTGCTTGGCCTTGCGCGTCGCGATGATCTCGTCGATGAGCCCGTACTCCTTGGCGGCCTGGGCATCGAGGATGAAGTCACGGTCGGTATCGGCGCCGATCTGCTCCGCCGTCTTCCCGGTCTTCTCGCCGAGGATCTCGTTCAACAGGTCGCGCATGCGCAGGATCTCCTGCGCCTGGATCTCGATGTCGACCGACTGCCCCTCGGCGCCGCCGGAGGGCTGGTGCAGCAGGATGCGCGAGTGCGGGAGCGCGAAGCGCTTGCCGGGCGTGCCCGCGGCCAGCAGCACCGCCGCGGCCGAGGCGGCCTGGCCCATGCAGATGGTCGACACGTCGTTGCCGATGAACTCCATCGTGTCGTAGATCGCGAACAGCGCGGTGATCGACCCACCGGGTGAGTTGATGTAGAGCGCGATGTCCTTGTCCGGATCCTCGGATTCGAGGTGGAGCAGCTGCGCCATGACGACGTTGGCGATCTCGTCGTTGACCGGCGTTCCGAGGAAGATGATGCGCTGCTGCAGCAAGCGCGAGTAGATGTCGAACGCGCGCTCACCACGGTTGGTCTGCTCGATCACCGTCGGGACGAGGTAGTTCTCGGGCGATGGCAGCGCGAAGCCGCCAGGCGTCGTTTCGGAGCGCTCCACCGCGGTTCCTTCTCACTCGTGGCCGGACCGGTCCGGTCCTGGGTCGAGGAGCGTACCGATGGTCACGAGCAGGACCCCTGGCCTGCGTCGGCCGCGCTAAAGGAACGCGGCGGGTCCGGATCCCCTCCGACGACGGGCGGCGCGGTCGGGGGCGGATGGGCAGGGTCGGTGTCCGACACCGGCCGCTCGGCCCGTACCGTGCTTCCCGCACGGCAGCTGTCCCGAGTGCAGCGCCCGTAGTCCAGGAGCGAGGAGCCCCGGTGCGACCACAGACCCAGCGCGCACGTACGTCCCCCCGGCGACGCGTCACCATGGTTGGAGCCGCCGCTGCGGCCGCGCTCCTCCTCGCCGCGTGCGGCGATGGCGACGACGGCGCCGACACAGACGACACGTCGACCGAGGACGGGGCCGAGGAGCCCTCCGACGATGCCGAAGACGCCGCCGAGGGCGACGAAGAGGCCCTCGGCGATCTCGAGGACCTCGACCTCGAGGACCCGAACGAACTCGTCTCCGATGGGCGCTTCGCCGGCAACGGCATCATCCTCCCGTCCCCGGAAGGCTGGTCCTTCGACGAGATGGCGTTCGCCAGCGGCATCGTGCTCGCCACCGATCCCGAGGGCACCCAACAGATCGCCGGGGAGGCCGTGGACCCGGAGGACCTCCCGGAGCCGTTGAGCTTCGACGACGTGCTCGACGCCAACCGTGAGACCGTCGAACAGGATGCGGAGGTCGACGAGGAGGTGGAGTTGACGGGTGCCGCCCGTGCCCAGCAGCTGCGCTACCTGGACGTGCCTGGCCGGGAGGAGGGCGCACCGGATACCTCGGTGGTGCTCCTGATCGCCGAGCGCGAGGACGGGATCCTGGGCGTCTTCAACTACGCGGCCGCCAGCGACGACTTCGACGATGCGGTCGCGGACGAGCTGTTGGCCACCGCCGGCTTCGACCCGGACAGCGACCCCGCGGAGCCCCCCACACCCACGCCCTCCCCATGACCGTCGCACCAGGGCCACGCTGACCGATCCCCCGCGGTCGGCGATCGGCCCGACGCGCGCGACGAGGCCCCGGACCAGCTGGTCCGGGGCCTCGTCGTGTCGGATGGACTCGGAGACGTCCGGGAGCTGCTCAGTCGCGACCGGGGACGATCAGCTCATCGGATCCGCCATCCGCGTCGTCCTGGCCCGGGACGATCAGACCGGGGGCCTGCTCGTCCGCCGCTTCGTCCTCGGCGTCGGGGTCGTCGGCCAGCCCGAGCTCGATCAGCTCCTCCTCCGACGGCCCGCCTGCGATGTCGGCGGCCGCCACGATCACGTCGATCGTCTTGCGCCGCACGATGTCGCCGATCAGTGCCGGCAGCGATCCCTGCTGCTGGATGACCTGCGCGATCTCCTCCGGATCGACGTCGTTGGCCTGCGCGTGGCGGATGATCTCCTGATCGATGTCCGAGGGACCCAGGTCGGGCTCGATCTTCGTGGCGAGCGCATCGAGGACGAGCTGGGCCTTGACCGCGCTCTCCGCCTGCTCGCGGGAACGCTGCTCGAACCCCTCGCGGTCCAGTCCCTGCATGCCGAGGAGCTCGTCCGCCGTCATGCCGAAACGCTCGGCCTGGTGTTCGACGTCGTGGATGCGGTTCTCCGCATCCGCCTCGACCATGGCCGGCGGCAGCGGGACGTCGACCCGTGCGAGGTAGGCCTCGAGGACCGTGCCGCGGAGCTCGTGCTGTGCCTGCTCGACCTTGCGCCGCTGCAGGGAGCGCCGCACATCGGCTCTGAGCTCCGCGATGGTCTCGAACTCCGAGGCCGAGGTGGCGAAGTCGTCGTCGAGGTCCGGCAGGGTCTTCTCACGGACGTCCTTGACGGTGACGTGGAAGGTGGCCTCGCTGCCGCCATGGTCCGGGTAGTCCTCCGGGAGCGCATCGACGTAGCTGAAGGTGTCCCCGGCCTCCTTGCCGAGCACCTCCTCGTCGAGCTTGGGGGTCACCCCTTCGGAGCCGACCTCGTAGAGGGCGTCCTCGACGGTGGCGTCCGCGAGCTTCTCGCCGTCCACCTCGACCTCGAGGTCGATGGTGACGAGGTCGCCCTCGCCCGCCGGCCGCTCGACCTCGTCGACCTCGGCGAAGCGCTCACGCATGCTGGAGAGCTGCTCGTCGACCTCCTCGTCGGTGACGTCCCACTCGGGGAAGGTCACCCCGATCCCGGTGTGGTCCGGCGGCTCGACGCTCGGACGGATCTGCACGGTCGCGGTGAAGGTGCAGCCGTCCTGTTCATCGAAGGTGTCGACGTCCACCTCGGGCTGCGCGATCGGATCGAGCTCCTCGGCCCGGATCGCCTCCGCGTAGTAGTCGTTCAGCGCCTCCTCCATCGCGGTCTGGGCGATGACACCCTGACCGAAGCGCTGCTCGATCAGGCGGCGAGGCGCCTTGCCGGGCCGGAACCCGGGCAGGTCGACCTGCTTGGCGAGCTCACGCGCGGCGCGGTCGAACGCCTGCTTGACACGCTTGGGCTCGACCTCGACGGTCAGCTTGACCTGGACGGGGTCGATCGTCTCTGTGGACGTCTTCACGGTGGTGGTTCCTCGACGGATCGGATGGGGGCAACGCGTCCGGGCGGACGGGCCGACAGGGTGACGTGCGCCGCGTGCGCTGCATCGGCCGCGGATGGTTCCACCTCACCCGCGTGCTGTCCATCTGAGCGGAGACCGCGCGCTCGGCCCGCGCGTTCGCCGGCGCACCGGGGGAGGTGGTGGTCCCGGTAGCCTGCGCGGCTCCGGGGTGTGGCGCAGCTTGGTTAGCGCACCTGCTTTGGGAGCAGGGGGCCGCCGGTTCGAATCCGGCCACCCCGACCGGGACCGACACCGCGGACCGCCGCGACCGCAGCGGTCACTTCCCCCGCTCGGCCTCCTTGCGGGTGACGAAGCGGTCGACCTGACGCCACACGTCGTCGCGGGCCTCGACGACGGCCTTGTCGAGCTCGGTGTGGGTCGAGGTGCCGACGATCTTGGGCACGCCGGCGATCCAACACTCGAGCGTGACCTTCTGGGAGCGGGATTCACGGTCCTTCACCGAGAGCTCGAGCTCGACCTGCTCCGGCTTCCAGCGCTTCAAGCGGCGTTCGAGCCGACCGAAGAGCAGGTCGCGGTAGCGGTCGTGCTCTTCCGAGCGGAACTCCGGCACGACCCGCAACCGCTCCTTCATCTGAGACATCCCTGGCTCCTGGTCCTTGGGTCCCCGTCGGGGCTGCCCGGTCGGGGCTGCGCGGGGAGGACCCGCCACGCTATCGGCCGTGACCCGGGCCCTCACGCGGCCAGACCACAGCCGATGGTGGGGCAGCGGAGCGCTGCATCGTCGGACGCTACGCTTCCAGGCCCCGCGGGTGTAGCTCAATGGTAGAGCCCCTGCCTTCCAAGCAGGAGGTGCCGGTTCGATCCCGGTCACCCGCTCGAGCGACGACGGTCGATCCCCGACGCGGAGCGTGGACGATGGCCACCGTGTTCACCCGCATCATCGAAGGCGAACTGCCGGGACGGTTCGTCTGGCGCGACGACGAGGTCGTCGCCTTCCTCTCGATCGGCCCGCTGGCCCCCGGCCACACCCTCGTGGTCCCACGGGCCGAGGTCGACCACTGGCTCGATCTGGATCCGCGGACCTGGCAACGCGTCAGCGAGGTGACCCGGATCATCGGCCAGGCGATCCAGGCCGCGTTCGACCCACCGCGGGTCGGCACGGCGATCGCGGGCTTCGAGGTGCCCCACTGCCACGTCCACGTCACCCCGCTGCAAAGCCTCGCGGACCTCGACTTCTCCCGGGCGGATGACGACCCGGACCCGGGTGAACTCGACGACGCCGCCGAGCGGATCAGAGGCGCCCTGCGCGATCTGGGCCACGACGCCGAGGGCGGGTAGGGATCGCCCTCCACGCCGGGATCGTGATTCCTCAGCCGCGCTCGCGACCATCGACCGCGACGAGGGTCTGCTCGGCGATCTCGCGCTCCTCGTCGGTCGCAACCACGAGGACGGCGACCCGGCTGTCGGCCGCATGGATCTCCGCGACCCCGCCGGGCACCTGCCCGGCGCGGAGACCGGCGTTACGTCCCTCGTCGAGACGGATGCCCAACACGTCGAGGTCCGCACACACCTGCGCACGGATGGTGTCGGCGTTCTCCCCGACCCCGGCGGTGAAGACGACCGCATCCAGTCGACCCAGGATCGCCGCGTAGGCGCCGAGGTACTTGCGGATCCGATGGACGTAGGCATCCACGGCCAGGGCCGCCTGCACGTCACCCGCCGCGGCCCGCTCCTCCACGATGCGCACGTCGTTGTCCCCGCACAGCCCGAGCAGCCCCGACTCGCGGTTGAGGATCCGCTCCACCTCACTCGGCTCCATGCCGCCTCGGCGGATGAGGTGGAAGATGACCGCTGGGTCGATGTCTCCGGAGCGGGTGCCCATGATCAACCCCTCGAGGGGGGAGAGGCCCATCGAGGTCTCCACGCTCCGCCCGCCGTCCACCGCCGTGGCCGAGGCCCCGTTGCCGAGGTGGAGGGTGACCATCTTGAGCTCGGACTCGGCGCGGTCGAGGTGTCTGGCCGCGCGGCGGGCGACGTAGGCGTGCGAGGTGCCGTGGAAGCCGTAGCGGCGGACGCCGTACTCCTCGAGGAGCCACGCGGGCACCGCGTAGCGGTACGCGGCCGCCGGCAGGCTCGCGTGGAAGGCGGTGTCGAAGACGGCGACGTTGGGGAGATCTCCCCGGAGCTCTCGGGCGACCGCGATACCGGTCAGGTTCGCCGGGTTGTGCAGGGGCGCGAGCGGGATCTGCGCCTCGATGCGATCGACCACCGCTTCGTCGATGACGGTGGGCGCGGTGAACTCGGCACCACCGTGCACCACCCGGTGCCCGATCGCGACGAGGTCGTCGGCGGCACCGGTGCGCTCGAGGCTCTCGACGATCCAGGTGAACCCTGCGGCGTGATCGGCGAAGGGTCGTTCGACGATCTCCTCGTGCTCCCCCGCGGTGGGAGGCACCCCGGAGACGGCCTGCACCGCACGACCCATCGGTTCACCGATGCGCTCGACGAGCCCCCGTGCGCGGAGCTCGAGACCATCAGCGGTGTCGTCGAACAGCCGGTATTTGATGGATGAGCTGCCGGAGTTGAGGACCAGTACCTGCACGGAGGAGCTCCTTGACGCGAGGGGGTCGCGGCGGTCGGGTCAGACCTGCGCCTGCACCGCGGTGATGGTGACCGTGTTGACGATGTCGTCGACGAGACAGCCACGGGACAGGTCGTTGACGGGCTTGTTCAGCCCCTGGAGCACCGGGCCGATCGCCACGGCCCCGGAGGAGCGCTGGACGGCCTTGTAGGTGTTGTTTCCGGTGTTGAGATCGGGGAAGATGAAGACCGTCGCGTGCCCCGCGACGCTCGAGCCCGGGAGCTTGGCCGCACCGACACCGGCATCGACCGCCGCGTCGTACTGGATCGGCCCCTCCACCTCGAGATCCGGGCGGCGCTCGCGGACGAGCGCCGTGGCTTCGCGGACCCGCTCGACCGCACGACCCGTGCCCGACTCCCCCGTCGAGTACGAGAGCATCGCGACCTTCGGCTCGATGCCGAACGCCGCCGCGGTGGCCGCGGAACTGATCGCGATGTCTGCCAGACCCTCGGCGTCCGGCTCCGGGTTGACCGCGCAGTCCCCGTAGACCAGCACCCGGTCCGGCAGGCACATGAAGAACACCGACGAGACGATCGAGACGCCGGGAGCGGTCCGGATGATCTCGAAGGCGGGACGGATCGTGTGCTGCGTGGTGTGCGCCGCTCCGGAGACCATCCCGTCAGCGAGGCCGCGGTGCACCATCATGGTCCCGAAGTAGCTCACGTCGAGCATGGACTCGCGCGCGAACTCCATCGTCACGCCCTTGTGGGCGCGGATCTGGGTGTACTCGGCGGCGAAGTCCTCGGTGAGATCGGACTCCCCGGGGTCGATCACCCTGAGGCCCTCGAGATCGACGCCCGCCGCGTCCGCCCGGCCGCGGACCTCGTCCTCGTCGCCGAGCACGATCAGGTCGACCACGTTGCGGCGACGCAGCACCTCGGTGGCACGCAGCACCCGCTCGTCCTCGCCCTCGGGCAGCACGATCGTCCTGCGGTCGGCCCGGGCACGTTGGATGAGCTGGTACTCGAACATCAGCGGGGTCACCCGCTCGGTGTGGGCCACCTCGATGCGTTCCTCGAGCACACCGGTGTCGATGTGTTCCTCGAACACCCCGAGTGCCGTCTCGATCTTGCGGAGGTTCGCGGGCCGGAGCACGGCCGGGACCGCGGAGACACGACGGGCGGTCGTGTAGGTGTCGGTGTCGACCGACAGCAGCGGCAGCGGCAGTTCGCCGAGCCCGTCGAGCAAGCGTTCGATGTTGGGGTGGAGAGGGAAACCGCCGGTCAGCACCAGCCCGGCGATGTTCGGGAAGGTCGACGCCTGCCGGGCCAACAGCATGCCGGTGATCACGGCCGAGCGGTCACCCGGGGCGATCATGAGCGCCCCCTCCTCGGTGTGGTCCAGGAGGTTCGGGAGGCTCATCGCCGCGATCTTGATGGTGCTGACCTCGCGGTCGAGGTCGGCCGTGCTGCCCCCCAACTGATCGGCGCCGAGCTCGTCGACGATCTCGCGGACCGTCGGCATGGCCAGCATCGGCACCTCGGGCAGCGCCCACACCGGTTCCTCCCCACCGTGGGCCTCGATGGCCTCCCGCACCTCGTCGATCACGGCCGGGTTCACCCGGTTGATCACGATGGCGGCGATGGTGCAGCCCTCGCCCAGCAGGGATTCGCGGGCGATGTGCAGCGCATCGAGCACCTCGTCGGGGGTGCGCTGGGCACCGTTGACGAGTACGACCACCGGCGCGCCGAGGTTGGTCGCGATCCGGGCGTTGACGTCGAACTCGAGCGCCGCCGCGGCACCGGTGTAGTCGGAGCCGTCGTAGAGCACGAACGGGTAGCGCTCCTCGATCCGTTGCGCGGCGTCGAGGATGCCCTTGAACACCTCGTCGCCACGACCCTCGCCGAGCAGTTCGGCGACCTGATCGGAGCCGTAGATCGCCATCTCGGCCGGATCGAGATCGATGTCGTAGCGACGACGGATCAACTCGATCCGCTGATCCGGGATGCGGCTCGAGGGGACCACCGGGCGGACGTAGCCGACCTCGCCGAGCCGGCGGGTCAACAGCTCCATCAGTCCGAGGGTGACGAGCGAACGTCCAGCGCGGGGCTCCAGGGAGGCCAGGTAGAGACGGTTTGCCACGGGACACCTCGACGTCGACGGTCCGGCGCTCACCGCCCACACCCCGGAGATCGCCCCGGACGCGGGCCGTCACGCACGGTCACATCCGAGTCAAGCAGCCACCGGCCCCCGCCGCCGAGGGTCCACCGTGCCCCGATGGCAGGGTCGAACGGTCGGTATCAGCGTGCGGCCCCGGCCTGGTCCTCGGCGGACCCGCCCACGCTTCCCCTCCGACCCGCCGGCACACCCCACGGCGTCGTCCGAGCGCACCGTTTCGAGCCCGAGCCGGTTGGCCGGCCCCACCCCCGTCGCCACCACCGGAGCGAGCGGGGCACTCAGGTCGACCGGAGCGGTCCACCCCGGCCACCCAACAGCTGTCGCACCTCACGGAGCAGCCGGGTGTGGCTGAACGGCTTGACCAGCGCCGGGGAGACGTCGAGCAGGCTCGGCGTGTCGATCGCGGCGATCGCGAGCGTCGGGAGATCCGCACGCTCGGTGCGCAACCGGTCGAGGAGGTCGGCGCCACCGCCCGGCAGCGCGAGGTCCACGATCACCAGCGCGGGCGACACCTCGTCGATCGCCGGCAGTGCCTCCTCGACCGAGGTGGTCGTGGTGACCCGGTAGCCATCGACGGCCAGCATCCGCTCGATCACGAAGCGGGCCCGCTCGCCGGCGTCGACCAGCAGGATGCGGGCACCAGCGACCGGCACGTCGCCACCGAGCGGGACCACGGGCGTCGGCGAGTCCGCGGCCGGCAGGTCGAGGGTCACCTCGGTCCCCTGTCCCGGAGCGGAGATGAGCGCCATCTCGCCGTCGAGCTCGTCGACGAGCGCCACGACCGCCGGGAGGCCGAGCCCGGACCCCTGCTCACCCTTGGTGGTGAACAACGGCTCGAAGACCCTCGCGCGGGTGGCCCCATCCATGCCCGCGCCGTCGTCGACGACCTGGAGCCTCACGAACCCTCCCGCAGGCACGGGACCGGAAGCCGCGCTCTCGAGCCGGGACGCACACACGGTGATGGTGCCCGCCCGGCCCACCGCGTCACGAGCGTTGAGCACGAGGTTGAGCAGCGCCCGCTCGATCTGCGTGACATCCCCGGCGACCGGGGGCAACCGGTCCTCCACCTCGAGTCGCAGCTCGACCCGCTCCGGCAGGGTGCTGGTCACCAGCCGACGGACGGCGTGCACCACCTCGACGATCTCGGTCGTACCGGCACTGGACCCCGCCTGCCGTCCGAGATCCAGCAGCCGACCGGAGAGCCGCACCGCCCGGTCGACCGCCGCCCGCGCCTCCGCCAGGTCGGAGCGCACCTCCACCTGGACCTCGGCTGCTTCCGCGGAGCCGTGCTCGGCCAACGCCTCGTCGACGAGCTCGAGGTTCGACACCATCACGGCGAACAGGTTGTTCAGATCATGGGCGAGCCCACCGGCGAGCTGCCCGGCGAGGTCCAGACGCTCGGCACGGGCCAACTGCTCCGACAGCCGGCTCCTCAACTCCTCACCGCTGACCCGCTCCGTCAGATCGTGGACGGTCATCTGGAGCTGCCGGCGGACCCCCTCCAGGTGCGCGGCCGCGATCGACACCGGGACCTGCCGGCCGTCGTCGCCGGTGAGCGTCACCTCCAGCGACAGCCGGTCCCGCGAGGAGAACAGCAGGCGGGTGATCTGACTGGTGACCCGGGCCCGGTCCGCGGGGACGACCAACTCGACGACCGAACGGCCCGACAGGGCAGCGGGGTCCTCGACCTGCAACAAGCGTGCGAACGCGGGGTTCGCCCGTTCGATGACGCCGCCGTCGTCGAGGATCAGCACCGGTTCCAGGCTGAGGTCGACGAACCGGCGGTACTCCGCGGACTCGGCACGCAGGTCGAGGATCATCGTGACGTGTCGGGACGCCCGCTCCAGCGTCGCCCATGCCTCCTCGACGACCTCCACCTCGGCCAGCCAGTGAGCGACGATGGCGCCGATCCGCTCGTCGGCATCAGGGCTTGCGACCGCTACCGCGGCCAGGGTGACACCTCGCTCACCCGCCCCGAACGACGGGAGGCCGGCGCGCTCGTCACCGGGACGGACCGTCCGACTCGCCCGACCGTCCGGTGCGAGAGCGGCATGCTGGGCGAGCACCCAACGGGCGTCGAGACCGACCGCCGATCCGCCCGCGTCCGGTGCCTGTGCCCGCTCGACGTCGCGGTCCGCCACGGCGAAGCGCAGCGCCTGCGCCCCGATGGTGGTGGCGACCAGGTCGAGGAACCCGTCGAGTTCACCGAGCCGGCCGGGCACGCCCATACCCAGGCGACGCAGCGCCTCGACGCGACGGTCGACACGGCCGGGGTCGTGCGGAGGCGGGTGGCTCACGCCGCGGGGTCGCCGAGCCAGCGGTAACCGACCCCCGGTTCCGTCTCGATGTAGCGGGGCGCCGACGCGTCGTCGCGCAGCTTCTGCCTGAGCGAACGCAGATGGACCCTGAGCGAGTCGCGCGCCTCGTCCCCGTGCTGAGCCGACCAGACCGCCTCGATCACCTGCCCGTACGTGAGGATCCGACCCGGATGCGCGACCAACACCTCGAGGAGGCGCCACTGGGTCGGGGTGAGCCGGACCGGCTCCCCGTCGACCGTGACCGTCCGTGACGACAGGTCGATGGTCACGTCGCCGACGCGGATCTCCGCCGCCTCGAGCGGTTGCGCACGGGTCGTGCTCGCCCGACGCAGCGAGGCCTCGACCCGGGCCCGCAGTTCCCCCATGGAGAACGGCTTGTCGACGAAGTCGTCTGCACCGGCATCGAGCGCGGCGACCCGCGACCCCTCGGTCCCAGCGCCGGAGAGCAGCACGATCGGAACCGACGTCCACGATCGCAGACGCCGGACCACCTCGATGCCGTCCAGATCGGGGAGGCGCAGGTCGAGCAGGACGAGATCCGGCAGGGAGCTGGCGACGGCTGCCAGACCGTCCTCGGCACTGCGGGCGACGACGACCTCGTGACCGACGCGACGGAACCCCCTGGTCAGTGCCGTGAGGATCTGCGGCTCGTCGTCGACGGCCAAGAGCTTCGCCATCGGCTCCTACCTCCCCGTCGGGTCCGCTTGCAGCCGGCTACCGCAGAACGGTTGGTAGCGCGCACCACATGCGCTGCGACACCCTAGGGGTCGTGCGATCCGACGTCACCGGTACTCGGGACGACGGGCATCCGCCCGTCCCGCGCACGAGTGATCGATGTCCCCGGCGAAGACCGGGAACCGACGCTCGAGGGCGGTCACGATGTGGACGCGGGTCGCACCCCTCGGACCCCCTATCGGCCGGGGGCGAGTGCGCTCGAACACGAGCGTGCCCGGGTTGCGACACGAGGCTGCGGCCACCGGGCACACGCCCACCGTGAAGCCTCGTGTGAAGAGTGGCGCGGCGTCCGTGAAGGGTCCGTGAAGGAACCTCAGCCCAGGTGGTCGATCCCCCGAAGGCCTGATGGCGGCGGTATCTCCGGCCGCGGAGACGCGTACGAGAGCACCGGCGCTCGTCCGACTGGCGGAGGTGCACGTGACCACGACGACCACGGATGAACTGACGGATCGCAACGCGCTCGCCGAGCGCTACCTGCACCTGGTGGATCACGTCGTCCACCAGCTCGCGGCAGGGTTCCCCGCGCACGTCGACCGCGACGAGCTCCGCGGTGCGGGAGCGGCCGGCCTCGTCGACGCCGCACACCGCTACGACCCGACGACCGGGGTCCCGTTCGTGCGCTACGCCTCGATCCGGATCCGCGGTGCCGTCCTCGACGCCACCCGCACCCGGGACTGGGCCACCCGTCGCCTCCGTCGCGATCTCCGCGCCATCGAGCACGCGACGAGCGCGCTCGAGTACCGGCTGGCCCGCGCCCCTGACGACGCCGAGATCGCGGAGGAGGCCGGGCTGGATCTCGCGACGATCCGGGAGCGGCGGGCAGGGGCACTGACATCGACGTTGCTGACCCTCGACGGGCCCGTCGGTGACAACGAGGGAGAGACCGTCACGCTGAGCGACCGCATCGTCGAGTCCGATGCTGCGTGGCTCCCCGAGCCCGCCGTGGAGGACCGGGAGCTCATCGGCACGCTGCGTACCGCGATGGCCCTTCTGCCCGAATCACCGCGACGGGTCCTGATCGAGCACCACTTCGAGGGACGACTGCTCCGTGACATCGCAGCTGATCTGGCGGTCACCGAGGCCCGGGCCTCCCAGCTCCGCCACGAGGCGCTGCACGCGCTCCAGGCGTACTTCGGCGCCACCTTCGAAGGCGTGCCCGAGGTGCCGGAGAGCGCACCGGGCAAGCGTCGACGGGCAGCGTTCGTCTCGCAGGTGGCCGATGCGAGCACCTGGCGGACACGGCTCGAGCGGGACACCGCGGATCTCGACGAGGAGCTCGTCGGCGACCGCCACCTCGGCACCAGCGTCCTCACCGCAGCGCTCGGGGCCGGTGCCGGCTCGACGCTGGACCCGAGCCTCGTGACCGTCGGCGTCGACCACCTCGCAGAACGGCGCGAGGTGCGTGGCTGAGGTCGCGACTGCCCCCGGTTCTGCCCCCGGGGGGCCACCGGACACGGCGGGTGTCGTAGGCTCCGTCCCCGACGGAAGCCGCAACCCAGATCACGCACCAGGAGCATCCACCGATGGCCACCATCCTGTACGACGACGACGCCGACCTCTCCCTGATCCAAGGACGCAAGGTCGCTGTGCTCGGCTACGGCAGCCAGGGGCACGCACATAGTCTCAACCTCCGCGACTCCGGCGTGGATGTGCGGGTCGGCCTCCGCGAAGGCTCGCGGTCCTGGGCGAAGGCCGAGGAGCAGGGACTGAAGGTCCTGGAGACGAACGCCGCCGCCGCAGAAGCGGACGTCGTCGTCATCCTCGCGCCGGACACGGCACAGAAGGACATGTGGGAGCACGGGCTCGCCGAGCAGCTCACCGCCGGCAAGGCGCTGGTGTTCGGCCACGGCTTCAACGTCCACTTCGGGCTGATCGAGCCGCCGACGGACATCGACGTCCTGCTCGTCGCGCCGAAGTCACCGGGGCACATCGCCCGTCGCACCTACGAGCAGGGGCAGGGTGTGCCGGGCCTGGTCGCCGTGCACCAGGACGCCACGGGACAGGCCCTCGCACTCGGGCATTCCTACGCCAAGGGCATGGGGCTGACCCGCGCAGGGCTGCTCGAGACCACCTTCCAGGAGGAGACCGAGACCGACCTGTTCGGCGAGCAGGCCGTGCTGTGCGGCGGGGTCAGCCACCTCGTCCAAGCCGGCTTCGAGACGTTGGTCGACGCCGGCTACCAGCCGGAAGCGGCCTACTTCGAGTGTCTGCACGAACTCAAGCTGATCGTCGACATGATCTACGAGGGGGGCATCACCTGGATGCGTCACTCCGTCTCGACGACCGCCGAGTACGGGGACTACGTCTCCGGGCCACGGGTCATCGGCGAGGAGTCCCGCGCCGCGATGAAGACGATCCTCACCGAGATCCAGGACGGCACCTTCGCGCGCAACTTCACCCAGGAGATCGAGTCCGGTGGGGAGTTCTTCGAGGCGAAGCGCGCCGAGGTACGCGACCACGAGGTGGAGGTCGTCGGCCGGAAGCTGCGCTCGCTGATGCCGTTCATCGACGAGCCGAGCGAGGACTACTGATCCGTCGGGTCGGTTCGACGTGACGGGCCGGCGTGGATGAGGTCGAGGAGGACGGCGGCCAGCTCGGGCGGGGAGGACACGATCCACTCCGCGCCCGCCTCCTCGAGCTCATCCGGTGACCCACTGCCCCAGGTCACGCCGACGGTCGCCGTACCGTTGGCCCGACCTGCCGCGATGTCGTGCCGGCGGTCACCGATCATGACGACGCTGCCGAGCCTCCCGCTCGCACCCAGTTCCTCCATCGCCCGCGCCAGCGTCTCGGTCTTCGGCTCAGCCAGGGCGTGTTCCTCGGGCGCGTACAACGCTTCGAGGTAGCGGCCGAGATCCAACACCTCCACGATCCCACGCGCCGCTGGGGCCGCCTTGGAGGTGACGACCACCACCCGCGCGTGCGGGGCGACGGTCTCGAGCACCCCGAGCATCCCGTCGTGCAGCGACGTCTCGGTCCGCGACGTGATCGCGTAACGGGCACGGAAGACCTCGACGGCCGTCGCCACCCGCTCGCTGCGGTCCTCCGAACGGACCCCGGCGCCGTCCAGCACGATCTTGAAGCTCTCGGCCAACGGCGGCCCGATCACCCAGGTCAGCTCGACGGCGGGCGGCGGGTCGACACCGACCGCCCGCAACGCACGCCCGTAGGCCTCGGTGATCGCGGCGTCCGAATCGACCAGGCAGCCGTCG
Organism: Nitriliruptoraceae bacterium; assembly: GCA_040904745.1. Taxonomy (GTDB): domain Bacteria; phylum Actinomycetota; class Nitriliruptoria; order Nitriliruptorales; family Nitriliruptoraceae; genus T1Sed10-7. The sequence continues at coordinate 59,592 of JBBDSW010000190.1, read as the reverse complement.
AGGTCGAAGGCGAGCAGCGGCCGCACCCGCCGATCATCGGTCTCTGCCCGAGTGACCATACGACCGTCAGCTCCCGGGCCCGGGCATGCCCGGCTGCAGGCCGGCGAAGGCCCATCCGTCGACCAGATGTGCCCCCTCGTCGACCCATGCCCCCCGCAGGGTGGTCGTGAGCCGCTCGACCATGGCGGGGTCCGGCAGCCGACGTCCGACCCGGCTCCCCTCGCTGGCACCCTGGCCCATCACGCGGTCGAGGTAGCCGGCGATCGAGGTCGGTGCCGGCCCGTCCGCCGCGACGACGAGGTGTCCTTCCGCGGTGTGCGCACGGGCCCGATCGAAGGCGACCACGAGTTCCAGCAGATCGGGCACCCGCACGGGGCGCACCTCGCGCGTCATCGATCCGGGGTCGAGCCCCGCGGTCAGTAGCGCATCACGCAACGCCGGCGTGTCGACCAGGCCGACCCGCACGACGATCGTCTGGCACGCCACCGCGGCGATGGCGTCCTCCGCGGCCGCCTTGGCCCGACGCAGCGGGTCTTCCGCCGACCGGCTCGCCCCCGGAAGCGAGAGCATCACGATGCGCTGGACCTCCGCACCGGCGGCCGCACGCGCCAGCGTGCGGGCATCGGCGACGATCCGTTCCGGCGTCGACGTGGCGATCCCACCCCCGACGTGGACCACCGTGTGGACCTGCGCGAGCGCGGCCTCGAGCCGACCTTCGTCATCGCCATCAGCCGTGGCGACGAACGCTCCGGCCGCCCGAAGCGCGCTGACGTCCCCGTTGCTGGCGACCCGGACCTCACCCCCCTCCTCGAGGAGGCGGATGGCGAGACGGCGGGCCAGCGGCTGATGGCCGGCGGTGACGAGGACGGGCACACCGGCGAGACTACCGGTGACTCCGTGACGCACCGTCGGGGTGGGGATGGACGTGCCCGCCCCCACCCGACACCAGCCCACCTACGCTGTCCGTGTGACCCGATCATGGCACGGGAGGCCGCGATGATCAGCCTGGCACTCGCCAAGGCGCTGCACGAACACGGCCTGTCCTGGACCCCACAGGAGGGTGACCGCTTCATCCTGCCGGACCGGGACATGGACGGTCGGGTGTTCACGATCTCCGACATGGTCGTCGAGGTCCGCCGATCCCCGGTCGGCGCCCTGATCGCCTTCAACGGCACCATGGAGTGGGCGCTCGATGCCATCGAGGTGGCCGAGACCGTCTGGCTACCCCGCGAGGCCCAGCTGCGCGAACGCCTCGGTGACGCGCTGCTGTCGCTCGCCCGCATCGAGGATGGTTGGCGCTGCACCGTGCGGATCGACGACCAACTCGTCGAGGTCGAGGAAGCCGAGGCGGACGAGGCCTACGGCCGGGCGCTGCTGGCGGTCCTGGCCGCGTAGCGCTGCGCCACCCAGCTGGCGGTCCTGTCCACAGGCAGAGCAGCAAGGTCGTTGTGGTCGAACACCTGTTCGGATACGCTACCTGTAGTCGCCGGACAGGGAGGTCGAGGTGACGGAGCCCGCCACCTGTTACACGGCCGGATCACCCCGGATCCGGCCCCGCCGCGCTCCGCACCTCAGCCTGGCCTCCGAAGCTGGTGCGGTCACGGATGCCCGCTGGGTCGGTGACACCCTCGACCGCGAGGTGGCCGCCCTCGCCTCGTGTGACCTCGAACAGCTCTCCAACGAGGAACTCCGCGCAGGGCTGGATGCGCTTCGGGGTCCGATCGCGCGTCTGAGCGCCGTCAGGACCCGCATCGCGGGCGAACTGAGCGCACGCGCGATCACCTCCGCCCCACCGGAGAAGCGCGGCCAGGCCAAGCGGCAGACCCAGGAGGAACTCGTCACCGGCCAGCACATGACGCCATCCGAAGCGAAGCGCACCACCGAGGCGGGTCGCATCACCCGTCAGCGGGAAGCGACGGGCCGCGAGTTCGCGCAGGGCCGGATCCGGGAGGAACACGTCCGCCAGATCGGCGACACGCTGTGGGCGGTCCACCCGGATCGTCAGGCGGAGGTCGAGCAGGAACTCCTCGCGTTCGCCCGCGACCGTGACCCGGTGTCCTTCGGGCGCGAGGCCCGTCGCATCGCGGCGCGCGAGGGGGCGGAACACGTCGCGGACCGGGAACGCCGTCAGCATCGCGAGCGCCGTGTCCGCGCCACCGACACCGCTGATGGGGGCTTCGCCTTCTCCGGGCTGCTCTACGGCACGATGGCCGAACAGGCCCGGGTCGCGTTCCAGGCGTTCACCCGGCCCGATGGCCCCGACGAGCGCCGCACGCCGGAACAACGGACCGCGGACGGGTTCGACCAGCTGTGCGCAGCAGCGCTGCGGGATGACTCGGCGCCGACCCGCCACGGCGCCCGCCCCCAGGTCCTGGTCATCATCGACGCCGACCAGATCGACCGCCCGTTCGGGGTCGGCCGGTTCGCCTCGGGGCAGCCGGTCACGATGTCCGAACTCCGCCCGCTCCTGCAGGACTGCTCACTCGGCTGGCTCCTGCTCGGCGCCGATCGCACGCCGTTGGAGGCGTCGGAGCTCGTGAGGACCGTGCCCGCCGGACTGTGGCGCAGTCTCGTGGTCCGGGACGGCGGCTGTACCTGGCGCGGATGCGACGCTCCAGCGACCTGGTGCGAGGTCGCACACGGCCCCATCCCCTTCCGCAAAGGTGGTCGGCTCTCGCCCGAGAACGCCGCCTTGCTGTGCAAGCGTCACCACGGTCGCTTCGACCGCGGTGGATGGAACATCCACATCCAAGGCGATCAGGTGACCTACACCCGGACGCCGAGGCCGGAGCATCCGGGTGCGCCACCGCCCGCCATCGATCTCGAGCGGACGACGACGCAGGGGGACCAGGCTGCGACGGAACAGACGACGTCGCTGACCGCAGTCGAGCCCTCGCGACCAGCGCGTGGATCACCGAACGGACGTCCGGGCAACCGGCCGCGCGCGCCCGGTTGAGCCCCAGCGGCGGCGCTTCCCCGGTCGCTCACACACATCGGAGCTCCTGCGACCCCCGACCGAGCGCCGGGCGGTGCCGACTGGCTCAGAGTCGCGGTGCCTCCCGGTAGGCGCCCCAGACCTGCTGCAGTGTCGCCGAGACCTCCCCGACCGTCGCGTCGGCACGGACCGCATCCATGATGTGCGGGACGAGGTTGTCGTCGGTCTCGGCCGCGGCCCGCAGCCGCTCGAGGGCGGACGCGAGCGCATCCTGGTCGCGGGCCGCCCGCGAGGCCGCGAGTCGCCGGTTCTGCGCACGTTCGACCTCGTCGGAGATGCGCAGGACCTCGAGTGCGTCCTCGTCGGGATCGACGTAGGCGTTGACCCCGACCATGCGGAAGTCGCCGTCGTCCATGCGGCGCTGGAACGCGGAGGACGCATCAGCGATCTGAGAGGTGAAGTAGCCCTCCTCGATGCCCCGCAGGATCCCGGACGTCATCGTCTCGTCGTCGGACCGAGCCAGGATCGCCACGAACTCCTCCTCGCACCGGCGTTCGATCTCGTCGGTGAGCCACTCGACGTACCACGACCCACCCAACGGGTCGATGACGTCGGCGACACCGGTCTCCTCGGCGATCACCAACTGGGTCCGCAGAGCGACCCTCGCGGCGTGGTCGGAGGGCAAGGCCAGTACCTCGTCGAGCGCGTTGGTGTGCAGGGACTGGGTACCACCGAGGACGCCGGCCAGCGCTTCGATGGCCGTGCGCACGATGTTGTTGTCCGGCTGTTGGGCCGCGAGCGAGACGCCGGCCGTCTGGGTGTGGAACCGCAGGCGCATGGCCGCGTCCGCGGTCGCTCCGTAGCGCTCCTTCAGCCATCGGGCCCAGATCCGCCGGCCGGCACGGAACTTCGCGATCTCCTCGAAGAAGTCGATGTGGGCATCGAAGAAGAAACTGAAGCGGGGGACGAACGCATCCGGGTGCAGTCCCCGATCCATCCCGAGCTCCACGTAGGCGAACCCGTCGGCGAGCGTGTAGGCGAGTTCCTGGACGGCCGTCGAGCCCGCTTCCCGGATGTGATAGCCGGAGATCGAGATGGGGTGGTAACGCGGGGTGTGCTCGGTGCAGAACTCGATCAGATCCCCGATCAGCCGCAGATGCGGTTCCGGGGGGAACAGCCACTCCTTCTGCGCGATGTACTCCTTGAAGATGTCGGTCTGGAGCGTGCCGCCGAGGTCGGCCAGCGACCACCCCTGTCGCTCCGCCGCCACCGCGTACATGCAGAAGAGGGTCACTGCCGGTGCGTTGATGGTCATCGAGGTGGTGAGCTCGCCCAGCGGCAGACCCTCGAAGAGACGGTCCATGTCCGCCACGGTGTCGATGGCGACCCCGCAGTGCCCCACCTCGCCGAGCGCACGCGGATCGTCCGAGTCGAGCCCCATGAGGGTCGGCATGTCGAAGGCGACCGAGAGGCCCTGCTGGCCCCCGGCGACCAGGTCGTGGAACCGCCGGTTCGTCTCCGCGGGATCCGCGAACCCCGCGAACTGGCGGATCGTCCAGGGGCGGGTGCGGTACATCGACGGATAGACACCGCGGGTATACGGATACTGGCCCGGGAACCCGATCCGATCCAGGTCGCCCCCGGCATCCTCCGGGCCGTAGAGGGGGCGCAGCGGGATGCCCGAGAGCGTCGTGACCTCATCGCCCGGGGTCCGCTTGTCGGCGGCCTCGTAGCTCGCCCGCCACGCGTCGTACTGCTCCTGCCAGGACATGCGCGGGCCTCCCTTCTCGCTGCTGACCGAGCCTAGGTGAGCCGGGCTGCCGGGCGACATCGTCCGTGCGCTGCCCCGCTGCGCGGCGGCACCGCCCTCATCGGCGACGACCGCAAGACCCGGAAGGCGGCCTGCGCGCCCGCGAGCGAGCCGGCGGGCCCGGGAGCGAGCCGGTGGAGCCATGGCAGCGTCCAGGTAGCCTCGCGTGACCCAGAGGTGCCACTTGTCCCACGTCCACCGCGACGACGCAGACCTCCTCGCCCGTGCGCGGGAGGGGGATGCCACCGCCTTCGCCGCCCTGCTCCACCGGCACGGCCCGGCGGTGCATGCTGCCCTGTCCGAGCCCGCGACGGCCGGAGAGCAGCAAGGATCGGAAGCGTGGAGCGCGGTGACCGCCGAGGTCTCGCGCACCTTCCTCGAGGCGATCCGGCGGATCGAGTACGCGGACGAGACGGACGTGCAGGGGTGGCTCCTGCGGCTGGCTCTCGGGGACGATCCCACGCCGGACGCGCTCGCACGCGCCCAGGAGCCGGAGCCCCTCCCGGCGACCGTGCTCGATGAGGTGTGGGACGGGCTCGCGGCGCGCTGGCCGACCGGGCGACGGCCGCTGCGGCTGCCCCGCTGGGTCGGGCGGGCGGCGCTGCTCGTGGTCCTCCTGGGGTTGGCGGCAGGCGTGCCGTACGTCGTGCTCGTCACCGCATCCGACCGCGACGACACGCCCCCGCCCATCAGCGAGGTGGACGCGGTGCCGCACGAAGTCGAGGACGACCGCGCCAACGCCAGCACGACCGATACGGACACCGCATCGCCTGACAACGGCGACCCGCTCGACGATCTGGACCGAGAGTGACCGCAGCCAAGGACCGACCAGGGATCGACGCGCTCAGCCACGACGCCGGAGCGGAGCCCACCGACGCGGCCACGGCCGGTTCTCCGGCCGGGCACACCGACGAGACCACAGCCGGTGATCTGAC
>JBBDSW010000190.1:22880-53812 GCA_040904745.1 Nitriliruptoraceae bacterium | reverse complement strand
CCACGGCCGGTTCTCCGGCCGGGCACACCGACGAGACCACAGCCGGTGATCTGACCACGGCCGGTGATCCAGCCGCTGGGTCTGCGACGCGCCCGGCGCAACCGACGGACCTGGACGCCGGACAGCTCGGTGTCGGCGACATGGACGCGGAGGCGTTCCGCCGGCACGGCTACGCGGTGATCGACTGGATCGCCGGCTACCTCGAGGGGATCGAGGATCGGCCGGTCCTCGCGCAGGTCGAGCCAGGGGAGATCCGGGGACGCCTTCCCGCCATGCCCCCGGAAGCACCCGAACCGTTCGCAGAGGCGCTCGCCGACCTCGATGCCCTCCTCCTCGACGGCATCACCCATTGGAACCATCCCGCCTTCCACGCCTACTTCGCCATCACCGGCTCCGGGCCCGGGATCCTCGGGGAAGCACTCACCGCGGCGCTCAACGTGAACGGGATGTTGTGGCGGACCTCGCCGTCGGCCACCGAGCTCGAGGAACTCGTCATCGACTGGCTGCGTCAGCTCCTCGGGATGTCCGAAGGCTGGCGCGGGATGCTCACCGACGGCGCCTCCACCTCGACGATGCTCGCCCTGGCGGCAGCACGAGAGCGCACCGATCTGGACGTGCGACAGCGTGGGCTCGCGGGGCGTCCGGACCTGCCGCTGCTACGCGTGTACACCTCCGAGCAGGCGCACTCCTCGGTCGAGAAGGCTGCCATCGCGCTCGGTCTCGGCCGCGACGGCGTCCGCACGATCGCGGTCGATGACGCGTTCCGGATGCGAGCCGACGTCCTCGCCGAGGCGATCGAGGAGGACGTCCGGTTCGGCTATCGACCGATCGCGATCGTGGCCACGGTCGGGACGACCGCGACCACCGCGGTCGACCCCCTACCTGCGATCGCCGACGTTCGCGACGCAGCCGTCGAGGACCTCGGACACCCCATCTGGCTGCACGTCGACGGGGCCTACGGTGCGGTCCTCGCCGCGTGCGAAGAGCACCGCGACATCCTCGACGGCATCGAACGAGCCGACTCCCTCGTCTCCAACCCACACAAGTGGCTGTTCACCCCGATCGATGCGTCGGCGCTGTTGCTGCGGGACCCGTCCGCGCTGGCCGCCGCGTTCACGCTGATCCCCGAGTACCTGGCAACCGACGACGGTGATGTCACCGACCTCATGGACTACGGCGTACAGCTCGGGAGGCGCTTCCGGGCGCTGAAGCTGTGGCTGGTGCTGCGCTACTTCGGCGCCGAGGGCGTCCGACGTCGGCTCCGCGAGCATGTCCGACAGGCAGCGCGGGTGGCGGCCTGGGTGGAGGAGCATCCCGGCTTCGAACTGGTCGCGCGACCGGAGATGTCGACCGTGGTCTTCCGTCTGCGTGGCGACGGTGGTACCGACCCATCCACGACCGATGGCAGGAGCCGCGCGCTCCTGGCCCATCTCGACGCGGAAGGCATCGTGCTCCTGTCGGGGACGGTGCTGGACGATCGCCACGTGCTCCGCATGGCGCTCGGGAACCTCCGTACGACCGACCGGCACCTCGACCGGTCACTGGCTGCGATCGACCGGGCCTACCGCACCGTCGCCGACGCCTGAGCGACACGCCGCCAGCGCGACACGCCGCCAGCGGGCCGGCGCGAGACGCCGTCAGCGCACCAACGCAGCACTCCGTCAGCGCGACGCTCCGCCAGCGCGACGCTCCGTCAGCGCGCCAGTGCGGCAGCCACCACATCGCGAGCCTCGGCCAGGATCCGGTCGAGGTGATCGTCGTCGCGCAGGCTCTCGGCGTAGATCTTGTAGACGTCCTCGGTGCCCGACGGACGGGCCGCGAACCAACCGTCCGCGGTGGTGACCTTGAGCCCCCCGATGGGTGCGTCGTTCCCGGGAGCGCGGGTCAAGGTCGCGGTGATGGGCTGCCCCGCCAGCTGATCCGCCGTGACGTCGTCCGGAGAGAGCGCCGCGAGGACCGCCTTCTCCTCGCGGGTCGCAGGAGCATCGACCCGGCGGTAGACGGGGCGCCCGTGCCGCGCGGTCAGGTCGCGGTAGCGCTGTGCCGGATCTCGCCCGTCACGGGCGGTCATCTCGGCGGCCAAGAGACACGCGATGATGCCGTCCTTGTCGGTGGACCAGGCCGTCCCATCACGCCGCAGGAACGAGGCGCCCGCGCTCTCCTCGCCGCCGAACGCGAGCTCGCCCGCGAGCAGGCCCTCGACGAACCACTTGAACCCGACCGGCACCTCGACCAGCCGACGACCGGCCGCCGAGACCACACGGTCGATCAGCACCGAACTCACCAGCGTCTTCCCCACCGCCACATCATCGGCGAATCCGCGGTCGGCGAGCAGGTACTCGATCGCCACCGCGAGGTAACCGTTGGGATCGAGCAGCCCGGCGCTCGGGGTGACGATGCCGTGCCGATCGCCGTCGGGGTCGTTGCCGAAGGCGACGTCGAACCGCTCGGCGAGTGCGACCAGCCCGGACATGGCCGCGCTCGAGGAACAGTCCATGCGGGTCTTGCCATCGTGGTCCGACGGCATGAACGCGAAGGTCGGATCGACGTTCGGGTTGACCACCTCGAGATCCAGCCCGAAACGTTCCCCGATCGCGCCCCAGTAGTGCACGGTCGCGCCGCCGAGCGGATCGGCACCCAACCGGAGGCCGGACGCGGCGATCGCCTCCAGGTCGATCACGGCGGGGAGTTCGTCGAGGTAGCGCGTCAGGTACGGGAAGGGGGCCGCCGCGGCACGCGCCTGGGCCACGGGCACCCGGGAGATGTCGTTCGGCCGCAACAGCAGGTCGTTCGCCGCCGCCTCGATGCGGCGTGTGACGTCCGATCCGGCCGGCCCACCGTGCGTCGGGTTGTACTTGAAGCCGCCGTCCTCCGGGGGGTTGTGGGACGGGGTCACGACGATGCCATCGGCCAGCGCGTCCGGATGCTCCCGATTGTGCGCCAGGATCGCCTGGGAGATCACCGGGGTCGGGGTATAGCCATCGCCGTCGTCGATCCGGACGTCCACACCGTGTGCGAGAAGGACCTCGAGCGCCGTGTCGAACGCCGGTGCCGACAGCGCGTGCGTGTCCCGTCCGAGGAACAGCGGGCCCGTCACACCCTGAGCCGCGCGCTCGCGGCAGATCGCCTCGGTCGTCGCCAGGATGTGGCGCTCGTTGAACGAGGTCGAGAGCGAGGAGCCGCGGTGACCGGAGGTGCCGAACGCGACGCGCTGCCCAGGATCGTCGGGGTCGGGAACCTCGTCGTGGTAGCGAGTCAGCAGATCGTCCACATCGATCGGCTCGCGCGCAGAGCTCCCGTCCTCGCTCATGACCACATCCCGTCGACGTCAGCGAAGCAGGCCCTCGTGACCGGCTCCTCCGGCCAGACGCTAGGGAGGGAGACGGCGGCTGGCAACGTGCTCAGCGTGTGAACAGGGCACGACCTGCACGGCCGCTGGCTCGCACGTCCACGCATCCTGGCGTAGCGTGCGCGCTCCCGGACCGGGGCACACGCGCCCTCTCCCCTCGCTCTGCGCTCCCATCCGTCCATGCCACAGGACCCACCGTGACCGATCATGCCGCAGTCCGTGCGGATCTCGTCCGCCTCGCCCGGAACCTCCGCTGGTTCGCAGACCAGCCGACCCGTCGGCTGTTCGAGGCGCTCGCCGACGACCTCCGGGAAGCCGGCGCGACGGTGAACGGTCGCGACCCGATGGCGGTCGTCACCGCGCTCGACGACGCCACGCTCCACCGGATCGCGGGTGACCCGGATCGGCTCACCTCCATCCAGGAGGTCGTCGCCTCGCTGGACGCCGAGCTGGCCGGTACCCCGGCGCTTCGCGATGGTGCGCGCATCGTGGCCTACTTCTCCGCCGAGTTCGCACTCAGCGACACGCTGTTCACCTACTCGGGTGGGCTCGGGGTGCTGGCCGGCGACCACCTGCGCTCGGCATCGGACCTCGGGCTGCCGCTGGTCGGGATCGGCCTCGCCTACCGCGATGGCTACTTCCTCCAGCAGGTGGACGAACACGGCCAGCAGCATGCGCTGCCGGCTCGCAACGAGCTCGCCAACTCGCCCGCGGAACCGGTCGTCGATCCCCTCGGCGAGCGGCTCCGTGTCGAGGTGCCGATGGGTGACGGCACGGTGCAGGTCGAAGCTTGGCGTATCGCCGTCGGCCGCGTGCCGCTCGTCCTCCTCGACACGGATGTCGAGGCGAACGCGGAGCACCACCGCTCCATCACGCGGCAGTTGTACGGCGGTGATGAGGACACGCGCCTGCGCCAGGAGCTGGTGCTCGGCGTGGGTGGAGTGCGCATGCTCGAGGCGATGGGGCTCGACCCGTCGATCTACCACCTCAACGAGGGGCACGCAGCCTTCGCGGGACTCGAGCAGCTCGGCCGACACCGCCGGGCAGGACACGACCTCGATGTGGCGCTCGCACGGGTGCGCGACGAGCTGCAGTTCACGACCCACACCCCGGTTCCCGCCGGGCACGACACGTTCCACCACAACCTGGCCCGCTACCACCTGCAACCGCTCGCCCACCAGATCGACATCGCCTTCGAGGACCTCTGGGAGCTGGCCACGGGGCGCGGGTTCGACAGCTGGAACCAGACCGTGCTGTCGCTCCGTCTGGCGGGACGGACGAACGGCGTGGCACGGCTCCACGGCCAGGTCTCGCGTGCGATGTTCTCCTCGCTGTGGCCGGATCGCCCCGTCGACGAGGTTCCGATCGACCATGTGACCAACGGCGTCCACCCGTCGTCCTGGGTCGGACCCGACACGGCCGAGCTGCTGGACGACCACGTCCCCGGATGGCAGCGTGGTACCGATGCCCCGCGGTGGGCGGCCCTACGAGCGGTCGACCGCGCTCGGTTCTGGGAAGCACGCCGCCGGGCCCGGGGCCGCCTGCTGACGGTGGTCCGGCAGCGTCTGGATGAACGCTCCGCACGGACCGGCGCGCCACGTGGGGGCGAAGGGCTCGATCCCGACGCCCTGACGATCGGCTTCGCGCGCCGCTTCGCGACCTACAAACGTGGCTCCCTGGTCCTGCGCGATCTCGAGCGGCTCGGTGCGATCCTGGCGGACGAGGATCGACCCGTGCAGCTCCTGGTCGCCGGGAAGGCCCACCCTGCCGACGCGGACGGCCAAGCCCTGATCCGTGCCGTCGTGGAGGCGTCGGGGGACACGCGGCTCGCGGGCAGGCTGGTGTTCATCGAGCGTTACAACCTCGAGCTCGGCGGGCTGCTCACCAGCGGCTGCGACGTGTGGCTCAACACCCCGGTGCGACCGCTCGAGGCCTCAGGGACCTCCGGCATGAAATCGGCCATGAACGGCGGCCTGAACCTCTCCGTGCTGGACGGCTGGTGGGACGAGGCCATGGCCGAACAGGGGCCGCAGGCCGAGGCCGGCATCGGCTGGGCGATCGGTGATCGCACCCCGGTGGAGGATCCCGAGGCACGCGATGCACAGGACGCGGACGAGCTCTACCGCCTGCTGACCGACGAGGTGGTCCCCACCTTCCACGAACGGGATCCCGCCGGCCTCCCGCAACGATGGTTGACGATGGCGCTGGATGCCATGGTGCTGTTGTCGCCGGTCTACTCGACCCACCGCATGGTCAGCGAGTACGCCGGTCGGTACGGCATCGAGCACGATGGAGGGCCCCACCGCAGGGACGTCTGAGACCGGACCGACCGCCCGCTCCCGTTCCACTCGGTGGGGGTGACCCACTAGGGTCGGAGTCGGCTGCGGTGCGGGCGCACCGTGACGTGACGGTGGGAGAGATCCATGGCGCGTAGGAACCCGTCCGTGTTCGGTGTCGTCCTCGCCGGAGGAGCCGGTAACCGACTGCAGCCGCTGACCCGAGATCGCGCGAAACCGGCGGTCCCGTTCGGGGGGAACTACCGACTGGTCGACTTCGCCCTGTCGAACCTCGTCAACTCCGGATACCGCAAGATCGCGGTGTTGACGCAGTACAAGAGCCACAGCCTCGATGCGCACATCGCCAAGACCTGGCGCATGTCGCCCATGCTCGGGAACTACGTCTCGCCCGTGCCCGCACAGATGCGTGACGGCGAGCGGTGGTTCCAGGGCTCAGCGGACGCCATCTACCAGAACCTGAACCTGTTCCGCGACGAGCGGCCCGAGTACATCGCCGTGTTCGGGGCGGACAACCTCTACCGCATGGATGCCTCGCAGATGGTCGAGGACCACATCGCCGCCGGTGCCGGTGTCACCGTCGCGGGTCTCCGGGTCCCGATCGAGGAGGCGTTCGCGTTCGGCGTCATCGAACCCGGTGAGGGTGGCAGCATCGCGGCGTTCCGGGAGAAGCCCGCTGATCCGGTCGGGCTCCCCGACGACCCCAGCCAGGTGTTCGCGTCGATGGGCAACTACGTCTTCACCACCGAAGCGCTCGTCGAGGCCGTCACCCGCGACTCCGACCGTGCCTCCAGCGGGCACGACATGGGAGGTGACATCATCGCCTCGATGGTCGAGGCCGGGGACGCCCACGTCCACGACTTCAGCCACGACAACGACGTGCCCGGCTCGACGGATCGGGACCGCGGGTACTGGCGGGACGTCGGAACGATCGACGCCTACTTCGACGCGCACATGGACCTCATCTCGGTGCACCCGATCTTCAACCTCTACAACCACGAGTGGCCGATCTACTCCTGGCATGACCCCTTCCCACCGGCCAAGTTCGTGTTCGACACCGAGCGGCGACGAGGCACCGCGCTCGACTCCATGGTGTGCTCCGGCGTGGTCATCTCCGGGGCGACCGTGCGTCGCTCGATCCTCTCCCCCGGGGTCCACGCCCACAGCGGGGCGCTGATCGAGGACAGCGTGCTCCTGCACAACGTCGACATCGGTCGCGGTGCGGTGATCCGCCGGGCGATCATCGACAAGAACGTCCAGATCCCGCCCAAGACGGAGATCGGGGTCGACCCGGAGGCCGACCGTGAGCGCTTCCACGTCTCCGATGCCGGGGTGGTCGTGATCGGCAAGGGCGATGTCGTCGAGCCTCCCGCCTGATCACGGCCGCCGAGATCCGCCAGCCACCGAGCCGGGAGGCGATGACGTGTCCGAGCGACTGCAGGTAGGACTGCTCACCAAGGAGTACCCGCCGGAGGTCTACGGCGGCGCCGGCGTCCACGTCGCCGAACTCGCCCGCGCCCTCGCGCCGCTCGTGGACGTCCGGGTGCACGCCTTCGGGGCCGAGCGCGACGATCCGCTGGTCGCCGGCAGCTACCGCGAGTGGGCGGCGCTCGCCGGTGACGCACCCGAGCTCGCGGCGCTTCGGACCGTCTCGGCGGACCTGGCGATCGCCGCCGGGGTCGCCGGGGTGGATCTGGTGCACAGCCACACCTGGTACGCGAACCTCGCCGGCCACCTCGCCAAGCTCATCCACGAGGTACCGCACGTCGTCACCACACACAGCCTGGAACCACTGCGGCCCTGGAAGCGCGAGCAGCTCGGGGGCGGGTACGCCCTGTCGAGCTTCTGCGAACGCACCGGTATCGAGCATGCGGATGCGGTCATCGCGGTCTCCGAGGGGATGCGCCGTGATGTGCTGGTCGCCTATCCAGCCGTCGACCCCGCCAAGGTGCGTGTCATCCACAACGGGATCGACCCCGACGACTGGCGTCCCGATCCGGGGACGGACACGTTGGACGAGTACGGCGTCGATCCGGACCGACCCAGCGTGCTGTTCGTCGGTCGGATCACCCGACAGAAGGGCGTCGTGCACCTGCTGGATGCGGCCGAGCACCTGCCGGCCGGGACGCAGTTGGTGCTCTGCGCTGGCGCACCCGACACGCCCGAGATCGCCGCCGAGTTCCGCACCCGGGTGGCCGAGCTAGCGGACGCGCCGGCGGACATCATCTGGATCGACGAGATGCTCCCGCGTCCCAAGGTGATCCAGCTGTTGACCAACGCGACCGTGTTCGCCTGCCCGTCGATCTACGAGCCGTTCGGGATCGTCAACCTCGAAGCCATGGCGTGCGGCACCGCGGTCGTGGCCAGCGCCGTCGGCGGGATCCCGGAGGTCGTCGTCGACGGCGAGACCGGCACGCTCGTGCCGCTGACCAGCGGCGACGACCCGATGGGGAGTCCCGCCGATCCGGCGAGGTACGCCGCGGACCTCGCCGCAGCGATCAACACGCTGCTGGAGGCCCCGGAGCGGGCAGCCGTGATGGGCGCGAACGGTCGCGCCCGGGTCGAGTCGACGTTCGCATGGACGGCGATCGCCGAGCGCACAGCGGAGCTCTACCACGAGCTGGCCCACCGGTGACCGACGTATCCGTGAAGCGCTGACCGGTGCGCATCCTGCTGCTCAGCTGGGAGTACCCGCCACACGTGGTCGGTGGGCTCGGGCGGCATGTCGGTGCGCTGGCACGCTCACTCGCGGCCGAGGGCCACGAGGTCCACGTCGTCACGCGTGACCTGCCCGATGCGCCGGCCGTACACGACGCGCTCGAGGACGGCGTCCACGTGGTGCGCGTCCCCGAAGCCCCACCCGTGATCGGCTTCGACCAGTTGGTCGCCTGGGTGCTCGCGTTCAACAACCGGATCCAGGCGATCGCGGGCCGGCTGCTGCGGGAGTGGGAGTTCGATGTCATCCACGCGCACGACTGGCTCGTGGCCTACGCCGCGGCCGGACTCAAGGACACCTGGGACGTGCCGGTGGTGGCGACGATCCATGCGACCGAGAGCGGCCGCCACCAGGGCTGGCTACCCGGACCGATGAACAAGCTGATCCACCAGGTCGAGTGGTGGCTCACCTACGAGGCGCGACGGGTGATCGTCTGTTCCCGCTACATGCGTGCCGAACTGGAACAGCTCTTCGCGCTGCCATCCGGCAAGATCGACGTCGTACCGAACGGTGTCGATGTCCACGACTTCGCGGTCGATGCCGCCGAGGCTGCGGTGACGCGGGCCGGGCTGACCGGCCCACGGACGCGGATGATCCTCTACGCGGGCCGCCTGGAGTACGAGAAGGGCGTCCAGACCCTCCTCGCCGCGCTCCAGGACGTACGCCGGCGGTGCGGCCCCACGCGGCTGTTCGTCGCAGGCGTGGGCACCTACTCCGAGGAGCTCAGGCGTGAGGCACGACGCCTCGGACTCGCTCGGCACGTCCGGTTCACCGGCTTCCTCGCGGACAAGGAGCTCCGTCTGCACTTCGGCGCGGCGGACGTCGCCGTGGTGCCCTCGATCTACGAGCCCTTCGGGTTGGTGGCCGTCGAGGCGATGGCCTGCGGCACCCCGGTCGTGGTCGGTGACACCGGCGGACTCCGCGAGATCGTCTCGGACGGCTCCGGGCTGTCCTTCCCTCCGCAGGATGCCGGGGCCCTGGCTGACGCGCTCGTGCGCGTCCTGACCGATGACGAGCTGGCGGCCGACCTGGTCACCAAGGGGCTCGAGCGTGCCCGGGACCGCTACGACTGGGGGGCGGTCGCTCGGCGCAGCGCGGACATCTATCGCCAGGCCGGCGAGGAGGAAGCGCAGCTGCGGGGAGCCGAGCAGCGCACACCGCTCCGGGACACCCTCCGCGCCGCCACGATCCTCGAGCTCCACCGCACGGGCTGATCAGCCGCTCACCTCACCCCGGCGGGCGTTCCTCACGCAAGGCCGCGATGACCGGACGGGCGGTGGGGTGCTCGGCGAGGTCCTCGAGCGGGACGGGCAACGGCACGCTCCAGTTGTCCGGCCGTCGTGCAGCGTCGGTGCCGGGGACGTTGATGCGGTGCGTGCTCCCGATGGCGTCCTCGAGCTGTACGACGACCACGTCCGCACCGGCCGTGGCCAGCACCCGCGCCGCCGCGACACATACCTCGTCGACCGACGCGTCCAGGGCGACCCCGGTCCGCGCGGCCAGGTCACTGCGCATCCGCTCGATGCGGTCCTCGTCGATGTGGGAGCCGACCGCGCGCAGCACATCGAGCTCCGCCCGTGTCCACAGGCCCCCGACCGAAGGCAGATCGTGGGTGGTGACCGACGCGAGTCCGTGCCGGTCCCACTGCCGCGGATCCTCGTCCTCGAACCACAGGACGCGGTAGCGCAGCAGCCCGCGGGCCACCAGCTCCTCGCGGACGCCTTCCATGACCGTGCCGAGGTCCTCACCGACGACGTACGCGCCGGCTCGGTGGGACTCCAGCGCGACGATGTCGAGGAGCGCGTCGGTGTCCTGGGCCACGTAGGTCCCGTCGGCCACCCCCGTCGGGGGGATCCAGAACAGCCGGAACAGCCCCAACACGTGGTCGATCCTGAGCGCTCCGGCGTGACGGAACGCGGACCGCACCGTCTCGATGAACGGCTGGTACGCCCTGGCCCTGAGCTTCCACGGGACGAACGCGGGCACGCGCCAGTCCTGGCCCTCGGGTCCGAGCTCATCGGGCGGGGCACCGACCGTGGTATCGGTGGCCAGCGCGTCCTGCCACTCCCAGGCATCCGCCCCATCCGGGTCGACACCGATGGGGAGATCGCGCATCAGCGGCACGGCGTCCCCAGCCTCGCGGAGTTGCTCGTCGAGGAGCCACTGCAGCCACGTGTGGAACAGCCGTCGCTCCTCGTGCTGTTGCGCGAAGGCGGCCACCGCCGAGGAGTCCGGATCTCGGAACCGCTCGGGCCAGCGGGAGAACCCGCCACCGAAGCGCTCGCTCAGTACCTCGAAGGTCGCGAAGCGCTCCAGGGCGTCCCCCTGCTCAGCACGGTAGGCGACGAACCGCGGGTCGGTCTCCCTGCGTCCCCGGGCCTCCCACAGTTGCTCGAGCGCCGCGCGTTTGGCGTCGATGACCCGGGAACGGTCGATGCGAGCCCCGTCGCCGCGCGCGAGGGCAGCGAGTCGCGCCAGCTCGTCAGCGTCGAGCGACCCGGCACCGGGAACCCGGTCCACCGCGAGGTAGAGCGGATCACGGAAGCGGCGTGACGACGGGAAGTACGGGCTCTCCTCGCGGTCGAGCTCGTGCACCACGGCATCCAGCGGGTTGACGAGCAGCGTGCCGGCACCCTCCCGTGCCGCCCAGCCCCCGAGCGAGCGCAGATCGTCGAGGTCGCCGATCCCCCAACTCCGGTGCGAGTGGAGGGAGTAGAGCTGCACGCCGAAGCCCCAGATCCGGCTCGGGTGGGGCACACAGCGGCCCGGACTCACGATCACCGTCGTCGAGCGCCCATCGTCGCGGTGCAGCGTGTGGTAGCCCAGCGGCAGGTCGGTGGGCAGCGCCCCCGCCACACGCCGGCGGGAGCCGTCCTCGAGCTCGAGCTCACCGGGCCAGGCGGGCTCACCGCGGTCCGGTCGGGTGACGATGACCGCTTCGCGCCCGTCGGGCACAGGCGCCCCGGGCTCGAGATCCATGGCGGCGACGAGCTTGTCGGCCGCTTCCTCGCTCAGGTGGTGCTCCCGCCCGAAGGCATCGGGGTAGGAGACCGCGATGCCGAGGTCCTCGAGCTGTCCCCGATCCACCTCACCCCTCCTTGACGTACAAGGCGACCGGGAAACCCGCCAGCAGCGAGCTGACCGGGTGGCCGCCGCCGTCGACCCGTCGCCCGGCGAGGACGTCGAGGTAGTGGCCGGGTGGCAGGGTGAGCGTGGCCTCCCCGAGATCCAGAGCCTCGGGTGGACCGGCCAGCGCCGCGACGCGCGCGGGGGCGATCGCGATCGCGCCGCCACCGCGCTGGCTGGCGACCACGTGGTCGGCGTCGCGGCCGACCGCCGTGAGCGACCGGACCGTCGCCCCGGGAGCCAGCAGGTCCGGCCGCTGACGGCGGAGCCGCAGGGCCTGGCGCGTGACCCACAGCTTGGCGCGACCATCGCCGAGATCGGCGAGCAGCTCGGCGGCCAGCGCTGGCGATGGCTCCCGGCCGGCGACCTGCTCGGTCAGCGCGGCCAGGCCGGTATGGTCGACCGGTCGGCGGTTGTCGGGGTCGACGAGCGAACCGTCCCACACCTCGGTGCCCTGGTAGATGTCGGGCACGCCCGGGCCGACGAGCTTCGTGAGCGTCATCGCGAGCGAGGTGATCCAGCCGGGGACGGCGACCCGCTCGACGGCGCATCGCAGCGCCGCGGTCAGCGCCGGGTCGGTGACCAGCACGGTGGCGTAGCGCTCCAACGCCTCCTCGTAGGCGCTGTCGGGCGAGAGCCAGTCGGTGGCCTGCTTGCCCTCACGGGCTGCCTTGACGAGGTACGCGGCGAGGCGCTCCGCGGTGATCGGCCACGCGCCGACGGCCGTCTGCCACGCCAGGTGCTCGTGGACCGGCAGGGGCCCGGCGCTACTGCGGGCACCCGCCGCCGAGGACCGCAGCTCCAGCGCGGTCGCCACCCACCAGCGTGGGTCCTGCGACAGCACGGCGAGCCGAGCCCGCACGTCCTCGCTGCGCTTGGTGTCGTGGGTGGAGGAGAGCCACATGGTCGCCGGCCGGTGCGTGGCGACCTCGGTGGCAAGCCCCTGGAACTCGGCGATGCTGGTGCCGACGTGCGTGGGATCCATGCCGACCTCGCACACGGCGACCAGACGGGTATCGCGGTAGAGGACCGTGTCCTCCAGGCCCTTGGCGATCGCCGGACCGGTCAGTTGCTGGAAGCCGGTGACGAAGGTCGCATCGCCGTCCGGGTCGATCAAGGCCGTGGCCAGTTGCTCGAGGGTCGTGGCCAGATCCGGCCGCCGCGCCGTCGCCTGGGCCACGGCACGATCCACGATGGCGAGGTCGCGGGGATCGGGCACTGCGACACCCGGACGGAGGTAGGTGCGGTAGACCGGCCAGGCCACCAGGAGTTCGGTGAGCGCCGCGGCGAGGTCCTCGTCATCGGCCGTGACCACCGCCGCGGCCCGGTCCTGCAACCGTTCGCGCTCGGCGCCGAAGAGCGCCTCGAGCGCATCACGCTTGGCACCGTCGTGCAGGGTGGAGCGATGCAGGACCTCACCCGTCAGCGTCGCCTGCAGGTCATCCAGGATCGGTCCGGCCGCCGGGTCGAGGTGGACCCCGAGCGTCGCGGCCGCCAGCTCGTAGCCGACCGTTCCCTGGACCGGCCAGGCATCCCGGAACCGCTCCCCGTGCTCGAGGATCTTCTCGATCACGAGGTAGGCATCGGGCCCGACCGCCGCCCGCAGCCGCTCGAAGTAGCCGACCGGGTCGGCCAGTCCGTCCGGATGGTCGATGCGCAGGCCGTCCAGCGTGCCGTCGGCGATGAGCGGCAGGACGGCGGCGTGGACGTCGGCGAACACCTCGGGGTCCTCGACGCGGACGGCACCGAGATGGTCGATGTCGAAGAACCGGCGGTGGTCGAGTTCGTCGTTGGCGCGACGCCAGTACCCGAGCCGGTAGTGCTGCCGGTCGAGCAGATCGGCCAGCCGCTGCCGGTCCTCACCGGCGGTGCGGATCGTCGCCTCGACGTCGTCAGGATCGAAGCCTGCGGCGGCCAAGGTGCCGGGTGCCAACGGCCACTGGTGGTCGTGGTAGACGACCCGCCAGGCCGGTGCGCGACCGTCCTCGACGTGAGCGAGCTGCAACGCATCCCCGGCGAGCGCCTCGGAGAGCCGCTCACCGAGCTCGGGCACGAGCAGGGTGGGCTGCCCGTAGGCGCCCGGCATCCAGTCGACGTCGAAGTGGCGGCCGTAGCGCCCGTCCGGTCCGTGGGCGAGGACATCCAGCCACCAGGGGTTGTCCGGGCTCACGAGCCCGACGTGGTTCGGGACGATGTCGAGGATCAGGCCCAGCCCCGCCGCGTGCGCGGTGTCAGCAAGGGCGCTGAGCCCCTCCTCGCCACCGAGCGATGCCCGTATCCGCGTCGGGTCGATGACGTCATAGCCGTGGGTGGAGCCTCTGACCGCCTCCAGGGCCGGGGACAGGTACAGGTGGCTGATCCCGAGCGCAGCCAGGCGCGGGACCACCCGCTCCGCGTCGGCGAACGTGAAGCCGTCGTGCAGCTGCAGACGGTAGGTCGCACGGACCGGTCGGTCGGGGGGGCCGATCCCGGTTGGCGCCCGGCTGGCTGCCGTGTGCTCGCTCACAGCGCTTCCGCTCGGGCCACGACCATCGCGTAGGCGGCCACCACACGGGCCTCCCCCGGCGGGAGCACCTCGTGGTGGAACTCCGACTCGGTGCGCAGCTGCGGCTCGGTGGTGTCCAGCACGACGACCCACGATCCGAAGGGCCCCTCGGGTGGGGCGATGAACTCGAGGGGCTCGTGGTGGGCGTTGTAGAGCAGCAGGAACGACTGGTCGGTGACGACCTGCCCGCGGTCGTCGGTGCTCGTGATCCCTTCACCGTTGAGCACGATCTGCAGCGACTTCGCGAACCGGCTGGTCCAGTGCTCATCCGACATCAGCTGCCCGTCGGGGGTGAGCCACGCGATGTCGGCGAACTCGACCCCGCGCGCGGACTTCCCCTCGAAGAACCGACGGCGACGGAACACCGGGTGGTTGCGGCGGAGTTCGATCAGCTGCCGGGTGAACTCCCGGAGATCGTGATCGACCTCCTCCCAGTCGAGCCAGGACAGCTCGTTGTCCTGGGCGTACCCGTTGTTGTTCCCCCGCTGGGTGCGGCCGAGCTCGTCCCCGGCGACCAGCATCGGCACCCCCTGGCTGAGCATCAGGGTCGTGAGGATGTTGCGCTGCTGGCGCGCCCGGAGCGTCAGCACCTCCAGATCGGCGGTCTCGCCCTCCACACCACAGTTCCAGGAGCGGTTGTCGTCGGTCCCGTCACGGTTGCCCTCCCCGTTCGCCTCGTTGTGCTTCGAGTTGTAGGAGACCAGGTCGCGGAGCGTGAACCCGTCGTGCGCGGTGACGAAGTTGATCGACGCGCTCGGCCGACGGCGATCGGACTGGTAGAGGTCCGAGCTCCCCGTGAAGCGGGAAGCGAACTCCGGCAGCGTCTGGTCGGCGCCCCGCCAGTAGTCGCGGACGGTGTCGCGGTAGCGGCCGTTCCACTCCGACCACAGCGGCGGGAAGTTGCCGACCTGGTAGCCACCCTCACCGACGTCCCAGGGCTCGGCGATCAGCTTGGTCTGGCTGATGACCGGGTCCTGCTGGATCACCTCGAAGAAGGTCGAGAGCCGGTCGACGTCGTGGAGTTCGCGGGCCAGGGCCGAGGCGAGGTCGAAGCGGAACCCGTCGACGTGCATCTCCTGCACCCAGTAGCGCAGCGAGTCCATGATCAGCTGCAGCACGTGGGGATGCCGCATGTTCATCGAGTTGCCGGTCCCCGTGTAGTCCATGTAGTAGCGGGGATCGTCGTCGACCAGGCGGTAGTAGGCCTGGTTGTCGAAGCCCTTGAGGCTGAGCGTCGGACCGAGGTGGTTGCCTTCCGCGGTGTGGTTGTAGACCACGTCGAGGATGACCTCGATCCCGGCCTCGTGCAGGGTGCGGACCATCCGCTTGAACTCGGGCACGACCCGTTCCGCCTCGCTCGAGGCGTAGGCATCGTGCGGCGCGAGGTAGGCGATCGAGTTGTAGCCCCAGTAGTCGGACAGCCCCTGCTCGATCAGGTGGTGCTCGGAGACGAAGCGGTGCACGGGCAGGAGCTCGATCGCGGTGACCCCGAGGGAGACGAGGTGCTCGATGACGGCCGGGTGCGCGAGCCCGGAGTAGGTCCCACGCTGGTGCTCGGGCACGTCGGGGTGGCGCATCGTGAGACCCCTGACGTGGGCCTCGTAGATCACGGTCTCGTTCCACGGGGTACGCGGGGGCCGGTCGTTGCCCCACTCGAAGAACGGCTGGGTGACCACCCCCCGTGGGACGTGGCGGGCACTGTTCTTGGTGTTCATGGCGCCGTCGGCATCACCGAAGCGGTAACCGAAGACCGCTTCGTCCCAGGTCAGATCGCCGACGACGGTCATCGCATACGGGTCGAGGAGGAGCTTGTGCGGGTTGCAGCGCAGCCCCTCCGCGGGCCGATAGGGACCGTGGACGCGGAAGCCGTACCGGGTTCCCGGTGCCACGTCCGGCGCGTAACCGTGCCAGACGAACCCGGTCACCTCGGGTAGGGGGATCCGCTCCTCGCGCCCCCGTGCATGGAAGATGCACAGCTCGATCCTCTCCGCCACCTCGGAGAACACGGAGAAGTTGGTGCCGTACCCGTCGAACGTGGCGCCGAGTGGATACGGCCGTCCGGGCCACAGCTCGGTCTTCATGTCGGGAGCCTTGTCGTCGTTCCGGCGCGCACGAAGACGCGCGCGCTGCGTCGGGTGAGCGGGATCGTCAGGACGGCCCCGTCGCTGCGGGCCGCACCGGCGGGGTCCTCGCCTCCATGGTGCCGCCCGGCGGTGGTGAAGTGCTCCTCGAAGTCCCCTGCGGCGGACGGGAGCACCACCTCGACGTCGTCGTCCTCGGCGTTGGCGGCGACGACGACCTCGCCGAGCCGTCCACGGCGGTGCAGGCCGATGGCCTGGCGCCCCGGTACGAGCGTCGCCGCGACATCGCCGCCGGTGGGATCGTAGAGGACCGGCAGCCGTCGCCGCATGGCGATCAGTTCCCGGTAGAGGGAGAACATCTCCTGGTGGTCACCGCCATCGTGTGCGAGACCGAGATCGATCGTGGAGGCCCGGAAGGTCTCCTCGGCCTGCGGATCGGGGGCCTCCGCTCGCCAGGCGAACGACGCGAACTCCTCGCGCCGCCCGCGCCGCACCGCCTCGACCAGCTCCGGGTCGGTGTGCGAGACGAAGTAGCGGAACGGGGCCGACTCG
Organism: Nitriliruptoraceae bacterium; assembly: GCA_040904745.1. Classification (GTDB taxonomy): domain Bacteria; phylum Actinomycetota; class Nitriliruptoria; order Nitriliruptorales; family Nitriliruptoraceae; genus T1Sed10-7. Next base: position 37,149 of record JBBDSW010000190.1, on the reverse strand, counting down.
GCGTACTCCTCCCCCATCCACAGCATCGGGACGTACGGGGAGGTGAGCAGCAGGGTGGCCGCCAGCTCCAGCCCGGCGCGATCGGTCAACGCGGTGAGCCGCTCACCGAGCATCCGGTTGCCGACCTGGTCGTGGTTCTGGACGCAGACCACGAACCGGTCGTAGGCGACGTCACGGGCCGGCCGACCGACGGTGCGACGCCGGTGCTCGGAGTACCGACCAGCGTGCAGATAGCGGTCCCGGTAGAGCGTGGGGAGATCCTCGAGCCCGTGGTGGTCGACGTAGTAGCCGTCCCGCTCGCCGGTGAGCGCGACGTGGACGGCATGGTGGAAGTCGTCCAGCCACTGCGCGTCCATGCCGTAGCCACCGACCGCAGGCGCACGGACCAGGCGTGGGTCGCAGAGGTCCGACTCCGCGACCACGTGGATCGGCTTGCCGAGCGCCGCCCCCGCGTCCTTCACCGCGGCCGTGTACTCCTCCAACAGGTGCACCGCGGAGGTGTCGACGATGCCGTGGACCGCATCCAGGCGGAAGCCGTCGAGGTGGAGCTCACGCACGCAGGCGACGCCGTGCTCGATGACCCAGCGACGGACCCCGTCGGCATCCTCGGTGTCGGTGTTGAGCCCGGGTCCCCACGGGGTCCCGCGGTGCTCCGTGAGGTACGGGCCGAGGTCGGCGAGGTGGTTGCCCTCGGGGCCGAGGTGGTTGTAGACGACGTCGAGCCACACGCCGATCCCCCGCCCGTGTGCCGCATCGACGAGCCGGCGGAGCCCATCCGGGCCGCCGTAGCTGTCCTGCACGGCGAACGGCAGGACACCGTCGTACCCCCAGTTGCGTGTCCCCGGGAACTGCCACACGGGCAGCAGTTCGATCGTGGTCACACCGAGGTCGACGAGGTGGTCGAGACGCGCCGCCACCGCGTCGAAGGTGCCGGCCGGGGTGAAGGTGCCGACGTGGAGTTCGTAGACGAGCTGCTCGTGCAGTGGTGGCGCGCGGAAGCTCGCGTCCGTCCACGGGAACGCGCCGGGATCATCGATGGCCGAGGGCCCGTGGACGCCCTCGGGCTGGAAGCGTGACGCCGGATCGGCCCGGTCCACGCTCCCTTCGTCCCCGCGGTGGAGCCGGTAGCGGTACCGGGTCCCGGGCGCCACCGCTTCCAGCAGGCCGACGTGCCAGCCGCGCGCCGCCGGTGCGAGGGGGACGAGGCGCTGATCACCATCCGGATCCACGACCACCTCGACGTGGGTGGCCCGCGGCGCCCAGACGCACGCCTCGGCCCGGCCATCGCCGAGCAGGCGCACCCCGGGTCCCGGTGGGGTCCCGGGGGCGGTCATCGCGGGGGATGATGGCTCGACGCTCACCTCACACCCTCCGATACGGGCGACGGTACGGCGACATCCAGGGCGATCGCGGCACGGGTGAGCTCCTCGAGCCACCGGATCGCGGCCGCGTCACCGGTGGCCGCGTGGGCCCGCAGGCGCTCGTGGTGCTCGGTGACCAGCCGCCAGAGGACGTCCTGCGCGGGAGCGAGATCGACCTCGAAGGGCACCATCTCGATGACCTCGATCAGGTCACGGACCCGCTGGAGGGTCCCCGCATGGCGCTGCTCGAACGTCACGAGCGGCTCGTCACCGTTCGTCAGGTACTCCGCGACCCAGGCCGCGATGCGCGCGACGGAGGTGGAGAGGGTGTGGGCGAGGCCGTCCTCGTCGAGGTGGACCGCGAACAGTCCGGCCTCGTCCAACAGCCCTCGCACGCGCGCCGGGTCCGGGCCGGTGGTAGCCAACTGCGCCTCGAGCTCCGCGTTCAGCACCACCTCGGCGGCGCTCTTGAGCGGCAGGGGCAGACTGGCATGGAGATCGCTCAGGTAGCGCATCAACGGGGCGCGGCCCCGGTAGATGCCCCGGTAGGAGGCCTCCACCTCCTCCATCGTCGTCGCGAGGACCTGGTCGAGGATCCGGCGCTGTTCGTCGCGGAACAGCGACCTGAGCGAGTAGGACCGGCCCCCGAGCTCGTGATCGATGGTCCGGATCACCGCCGGGAAGTCAGCGGTCTCGAAGTGCCCGTCGAGCAGGGTGCGCAGCGCCTCGTAGGCGGCGTCGTCGGCGCGTGGGCGGACCCCGCAGGCGAAGGTGTGGTCGCCGAGGTGGAGGACGCCGTACTCGAACGCTTGCTCGTCACCGGTCACGACGGAGCGGACGATGAGTCGACCGATCCCGAGCTGGGCGCGGCCGGCGCGGTGCCGATCCTCGTCCTGTCGGACCACCTCGTAGGCCCCGATCCGCTCCGAGACGCTGTACTCCCACGACAGGCTGGAGATGGCGAAGTGGGCGGCGACCTGTTCGAGATCGGTCACCCCCGGCTGGACCCGCCGCTCGTAGATCCCCTTCCCGTCGCCCAAGCGGGGATCGTTGGACTCGGCACGGGCGAGCTGGGCGAGGAAGGTCGCCTCGAGGTCGTCGGCCCCCGTCAACTCCCGCGCGAGCTGGATCGCCCGGGCGGCGTAGCGCAGCACCTGGACGGGTTCGGGACGGGAGAGCTCGGCGAAGAACCAGCCACAGCTGGTGAACATCAGCAGCGCGTGGCGCTGCATCTCGAGCAGCTTGCAGGCCCGCACCCGCTCCTCGGCGTCGAGCGGGCGGCGGGCGTGCCGCGCGAGGAAGCCCGGCAGGTTGCCATCGCGGTCGAGCACCACCTCGAGGTAGTCGTCACGCGCGGCCCAGACGTCGGTGAACAGCTCCCCCCCGAGCTCCTCGTAGCGGATCGCCAGCGCCGCGCGCAGGTCGTCGAGCGCGTCGCGCAGCGGTGCCCGCCACCGCTGGTGCAGTCCCGGCTCCGCCCCGCACCCGCAGTCCGAACGCCACCGCTCGACCCCGTGCGCGCAGCTCCACGAGCTCCGCTCGACGATCTCGGCCTCGTGGGTCGGCGGGAACAGGGCCAGGTAGTGGGCGTAGTTGGTGAGCACGACGTCGTCGCGAACGTCCAGTTGCTCGAGCGCGGTCGCCAGCGCCATCTCGCCGTGCCGGTGGTGGTGCCCGTAGGACTCGCCGTCCGTGGCGATGTTGACCAACTGCGGGCCAGGGCGGCCGTTGAACCCCTCGAGGAGGCGGCCGGCGAAGCGGTCTCCGTCGATCAGTAGCCCCTCGAAGGCCACCCCTTGGGAGATCGGCCCGTCGTAGAAGAACACCGCGATGGTGGCCCCGGAAGCCAGCCGGACCTGGTACGGCATCGTCGGATCGACCCGGCCGCCACCGACCTCGCTCCAGCTGTCCTCCTGCAGCGGCCGCACCCTCGCGGCCTGGTACGGCGACAGCACGGTGAAGCGCACCCCTTCGGCCGCCAGGAGCTCGAGCGTGTCGTGGTCGGCGGCGGTCTCGGCCAACCACATGCCCTCCGGCGCGCGCCCGAAGCGGTGCTCGAAGTCCCGGATCCCCCACACGACCTGGGTACGGGCGTCGCGTGGGTGCGCAAGGGGCATGATGGCGTGGTTGTAGACCTGGGCCATCGCCGCACCGTGGCCATCGCACCGCGCCTGGCTCTGCTGGTCCGCGGCGAGGATCGCGGCGTAGGTCGCCGGCGCCTCCTCCTGCATCCACGACAGCAGGGTCGGGCCGACGTTGAAGCTCATGCGGGCGTAGTTGTTGACGAGGTTGGTGATGCGTCCGTGCCGGTCGAGGATCCGGGCCCGCGCGTTGGGGTCGTAGCACTCGACGGTGATGCGCTCGTTCCAGTCGTGGAACGGGTACGCCTCGTCCTCCTGCTCCACGACCTCGAGCCACGGGTTCTCCCGTGGTGGCTGGTAGAAGTGACCATGCACACAGACGTAGCGATCCACGTGCACTCCGGGTCGGACGAGGACGGCGCCTCAGCGCCCGCGGACGCGGTGCCCACCGGGGCGCCACGGCCGGGGAGCCTACGGCACCGGCGCGGGATGCTCCGCGGGCCTCACGAGGCTCCTGCGGGGAGGAACACCTCGACCGAGAGCGGTGGCAGCGTCACCACCGCGGAGTGCGAACGGCCGTGGCAGGGGTGGGGAAGGGCGTCGACGCCGCCGTAGTTGCCCACGCCGGAGCCCCCGTACTCGGTCGCGTCACCGTTGAACGCCTCCCGCCAGTGTCCCCCGTGCGGCAGGCCGAGACGGTAGTTCTCGCGCACGACGGGGGTGAGGTTCGCGACGACGAGCGCAGCGGTGCCGTCCCGTGCTCGCCGCAGGTAGCTGGCGGCCGAAGCCTCCCAGTCGCTGCCGTCGACCCACTCGAAGCCGAACGGCTCGCAGTCCCCCTCGTGCAGCGCCGGCACACGGCGGTAGAGGCGGGCGAGGTCGCCGACGCAGTACAGGAGCTGGCGGTGCTCGGGGGAAGCGTCGAGCAGGTGCCAGTCCAGCGAGCGCTCGTGCGCCCACTCGCCCCACTGCCCGAACTCGTCACCCATGAACAACAGCTTCTTGCCGGGCGTGGTGAACATGTAGGCGTAGAGGGTGCGCAGGTTCGCGAACCGCTGCCAGGTGTCCCCCGGCATCTTGCCGATCAGCGACCCCTTGCCGTGGACCACCTCGTCGTGCGAGAGCGGGAGGCAGTAGTTCTCGGAGTAGGCGTAGACCGAACGGAACGTCAGCTGGTTGTGGTGGTACTTGCGGTGGATCGGTTCGCGCTGGAACACCTCGAGCGTGTCGTGCATCCACCCCATGTCCCACTTGAAACCGAACCCGAGCCCGCCGAGGTAGGTCGGGCGCGAGACCATCGGCCAGGACGTCGACTCCTCCGCGTAGGTCTGCACGTCCGGGAAGCGCTGGAACACCTCGGTGTTGAAGCGGCGGAGGAAGGCGATCGCCTCCAGGTTCTCGTTGCCCCCGTGGACGTTGGGGATCCACTCCCCCTCTTCCCGCGAGTAGTCGAGGTAGAGCATCGAGGCCACGGCATCGACCCGGAGCCCGTCGACGTGGTACTCCTCGAGCCAGAACATCGCCGAGGAGAGCAGGAAGGCGACCACCTCGGGGCGGCCGTAGTTGAAGATGTAGCTCGACCAGTCCGGGTGGAAGCCCTGCTTGGGGTCGGCATGCTCGTAGAGGTGGGTGCCGTCGAAGTCGCCGAGCGCGAACTCGTCGGTCGGGAAGTGACTCGGCACCCAGTCGAGGATCACGCCGATCCCGGCCTGGTGGAGCGTGTCGATCAGGAACTTGAGGTCCTGCGGGGTGCCATAGCGGCTGGTCGGCGCGAAGTACCCGGTCGACTGGTAGCCCCAGGAGCCGTAGAACGGATGCTCCATCACGGGCAGGAACTCCACGTGCGTGAAGCCCATCGCCTGCACGTGCTCGACCAAGGGCGCGGCCAGCTCCCGGTAGGTCATCGACCGCGTTCCGCCCTCGCCGGACTCCCGTCGCCACGATCCGAGGTGGAGCTCGTAGATCGCGACCGGGGCATCGAGGCCCTGGGTCTCACCGCGTCGCTCCATCCACTGCGCATCGCCCCACGTATACGATAGGTCCCACACCTTGGACGCCGTGTGCGGTGGGGTCTCGGTGTGCACCGCGTACGGGTCCGCCTTGTCGACCGCCGCACCGGTCACCGCGGAGACGATGTGGAACTTGTAGGCATCCCCCTCGGTGACACCCGAGACGAACACCTCCCAGATCCCCGAGGACCCTCGGGGCGACATCGCTCCCTCCGGGGAGCGCTGGTCCCAGCCGTTGAAGTCCCCGACGACGGTGATCTCACGGGCGTTGGGCGCCCACACCGCGAAGTGGACGCCGGCGACCCCGGAGGGGTCGGTAGCCGGGTGCGCGCCGAGCTTCTGCCACAGGCGCAGGTGTGTCCCCTCGTTGAAGAGGAAGACATCGTCCTCGGTGATCGGGGAGGTCGCGGTCGTCATGGATGTCACCTCTGGTCGCGGTCGATGACCTGCGTGATGCCCACCAGCGGGATCGACACCCAGCTGGGGCGGTTGTTCATCTCGTAGCCGAGCTCGTAGACGGCCTTCTCCAACAGGAACGCGTCCAACAGCAGCTGGATGTGGTCGTCGTCATCCGGGACGAAGGACTCCTCGGCGGCGATGGCGAGGTAGCCGTCGAGGAACGCGGCCGAGACCCAGGTCAGCCACCGGTCGAGCCAGGCGCTCAACAGCTCGTGGTTCGGTTGGTCCGGCGTCACGAACCCACGGTCCACCTGGTCGCGCAGCGTCGAGGCGGTCGCGTACTGCAGGGAGCGCAGCATGCCCGCGACGTCCCGGAGCGGCGAACGCTTGAGACGTCGCTCGCCCAGCGGCCGGGACGGCTCCCCCTCGAAGTCGATGATGACGAAATCCCGGCCGGTGAACAGCACCTGGCCCAGGTGGAAGTCCCCGTGCGTGCGGATCCGGGTCGCGGTCACCGACGTGTCGGCGAGCGCACGCAACCGGGCCAGCAACTCCTCCTCGCGGTCGACCAACCCTTCGAGCTCCGCGCGGAGCTCGGGGTCGGGCAGGCTCTTGGCTTCGCGCTTGGCGGCGCGGAGCCCCAGGCGCACGGCGTTGCGGATCGACTGGTACAGGCTCCGCTGGCTGAGCCGCGTCATCGGCTCCGGGGTGAAGGCCGGATCGCCGGAGCCGTCGGCGAGCGCGACGTGGAGCTGTGCCGTCCGTTGGCCGAGCAGCCGGACGGAGTCCAGGAAGGGCCCGATGGCGACGTGCGCGTGCTCGGGCAGGCCTCGCCTGGCGGTGGCCAGTGCGAGCGGATCGGTCCCGTGGCGCAGGGTCGGTGGCGGGCCACCGTCCGGATCGGAGACCACCCGCTCGGCGAACCGGCCGAGCTCATCGAGGGTCTGGGACCACGCGTCGCCCTCGTTGGGCACGAAGCGTTGGAACATCGCCAGGGTCCGCGGGGTCCTGGCACCCGGCTCCTCGATGTCGAGGGTCCCGAGCACGGCCGGGACGTGTTCGAGTGCGAGGAGGTGGGCTCCGACCTCGACGTCCGGGCTGATGCCGTCCTCGAGCCGGCGGAGCACCTTGAGGAGCATCACGTCGCCGTACAGCACGGAGGTGTTCGACTGTTCGCCGCGCAGCAGGTTCGGCTCGAGGTCGGCCCCGTCCTGTTCCGCGTCGAACGCCGCGGTGCGGGCGCCGACGAGGGCACCCCCGGTGCCCTCGAACCGCTCCTCGGTGACCATCGCGCGATGGAGCGCCCGCTGGGCATGCTCGTCGGTGAGTGCATCGACCAGCACCCCGGAGCGGCCCTTGCCCTGGCCCTTGACGGTGGCGAGCACGGCGTTCGGAGCGACCGCCAGCAGCCGTCCGGCCTCCTCCCCTTCGGCGAAGGTGAGCGGGACCACGTAGGACTCCGGCTCACCGTCGACGTACTCCACCGCGACGACGACCACGTACAGCTCGGGGTCCTCGGGGTCGCCCAGGGGGATCGTGTGCGTGACGCTGGTGCCACGTACCGTCCGCGCCTTCCCACCGAACCAGCGCTGCCGGGCGAGGACGTCGGGCAGGATCGTCTCCAGCCGGCCGCGGCCCGGGCCCTTCAGCAGCGCGGTCCACTCCCCGGAGACGGTCACGCTCGGCAATGCGATGTCCTCGTCGGCGTGGACGTCGGAGGCGAACTCGGGCAGCTTGGACAGGGTCACGGTCGCCGGGTCGTGCTCGAGCGAGAGCCACAGGTACTGGTAGGGGCCGAGGGTGAGCAGGTAGGGCTGCTCACCGACCCGGGGGAACGTGGACCGCCCCAGGAGCTCGACCGGGAAGCGACCGGTGTAGTCGGACAGGTCCACCTCGCAGGCCTGGGCGTACCGGGAGAGGTTCGCGACGACGAGCACCTGTTCCTGGTTCCCCGTCTCCGGATCGGTCCACGACCGCACGAAGGCCAGCACCTTGGCGTTGTCCGGGGTGAGCATGGTCAGCTCGCCGCGGCCGAACACCCGGTGGCGCCTGCGCAGGGCGATCATGCGCTTCATGGACCACAGGAGGCTGCGCGGGTTGTTCTGCTGCGCCTCGACGTTGATCGACTCGACGTGGTACTCGGGATCGATGATGGTCGGCAGGTAGAGGCGCTGCGGGTTGGCTCGGCTGAAACCACCGTTGCGGTCGCTCGACCACTGCATCGGGGTCCGCACACCGTTGCGATCACCGAGGTAGACGTTGTCGCCCATCCCGATCTCGTCGCCGTAGTAGAGGATCGGCGTACCCGGGAGGCTGAACAACAGCGAGTTCATGAGCTCGATCAGGCGTCGGTCGTTGCCCAGCAGCGGCGCGAGCCGACGCCGGATCCCGAGGTTGACCCGCATGTCGTGCTCGCGCGCGTAGGCGCGGTACATGTAGTCACGTTCCTCGTCGGTGACCATCTCGAGCGTGAGCTCGTCGTGGTTGCGCAGGAAGATCCCCCACTGGGACTCCTCCGGGATCTGCGGGGTCTGCTGCATGATGTCGACGATCGGGAACCGGTCCTCCTGGGCCACCGCCATGAACAGACGCGGCATGAGCGGGAAGTGGAAGTTCATCTGGCACTCGTCGCCGTCGCCGAAGTAGGCGGCCGCGTCCTCCGGCCACTGGTTGGCCTCGGCCAGGAACATCCGGCCCGGGTGCCGGTCGAGGTGGGTGCGCAGGTCCTTCAGGAACGCGTGCGTCTCCGGGAGGTTCTCGCCGTTGGTGCCGTCACGCACGAACAGGTACGGGATCGCGTCCAGGCGCATCCCGTCGACACCGGTCTCCGCCCAGAAGTCGAGGACCTCCTTGACGGCCTCCTGCACCGCCGGGTTGTCGAAGTTCAGGTCCGGCTGGTGGTGGAAGAAGCGGTGCCAGTAGTACTGACCGGCCTCGGCGTGCCACTGCCAGTTCGAGGCCTCGAAGTCCTCGAAGATGATGCGGACGTCCTGCCACTTCTCCGGGGTGTCGCTCCAGACGTAGAAGTCGCGCTCCGGGCTGCCCTTGGGCGCCTTGACGGCCCGTTTGAACCAGGCGTGCTGGTCGGAGGTGTGGTTGATCACGAGTTCGGTGATGACCTTGAGCCCCCGCGCATGGGCCTCCTGTACGAAGCGCTTGAACTGCCGCATCGTCCCGTAGTCACGGTTGATCGCGGTGTAGTCCGCGATGTCGTAGCCGTCGTCCCGTCCCGGCGAGGGGTAGAACGGCAACAGCCACAGGGCCGTGACGCCGAGATCCTGGAGGTAGTCGAGCTTGGAGGTCAGCCCGGCGAAGTCCCCGATCCCGTCACCGTCCGAGTCGAAGAACGCACGGACGTGCAGCTCGTAGATGACCGCGTCCTTGTACCAGGTGGGGTCATCGGCGCTGGTGCGGTCGTCCGGGGTCAGCAAGCGTCGCTCTCCGGGTCGTCTGCGGTCGTCGTGCGGCGAGGGCTCAGGCGCCACGGGCGTGGTCGTGCTCGTCGCGGTGCGGGCGACGCACCGAGAAGACGTGCGCCGGCGTGACGTGTGGGTCGAGCTCGACGTAGTTCTCCGCACCGTGCCAGTGGTAGGCGCCTCCGCCGAACACATCGTGGAGCTCGAAGGGCGTGTCATGGTCGAGCCCGAGCGCTTCGAGGTCGAGCCAGGTCATGGCCGACTGGGTGTGATGGGGGTCGAGGTTGACGATCACGAGGACGGTGTCCCGACCGGCGGCATCGGTCTTGGAATACGCCAGCAACTGATCGTTGTGGACCGTGTGGAAGGTCAGCGTGCGGTCCTGCTGCAACGCGGGGTGGGTGTGCCGGATCCGGTTGACCAGCGCGATGACCTCGGCCAGGGAGTGTGGCTGGTCGGCGTCCCAGGTCTTGATCTCGTACTTCTCGTTGTCGAGGTACTCCTCGGAACCCGGACGCGCGGCCGACCACAGCAGCTCGAACGCCGGCCCGTACATCCCGTAGTTGGCCGTGAGCGTCGCGGCCAGCACCAGACGCTGGACGTACATCGCACGGCTGCCGGATTGGAGCTGGTCGGTGAGGATGTCCGGCGTGTTCGGCCAGGAGTTGGGGCGGAAGAAGTCGGCCACCTCGGTGTGGAACAGCTCGGTGTAGTAGGCCTCGATCTCGGCCTTGTGTCGGCGCCACGTGAAGTAGGTATAGGAGTGGTTGAAGCCGCGCATGGCGAGCTCGTACATCACCTTCGGCTGCGTGAAGGCCTCCGCGAGGAAGATGCAGTCGGGATGCTCGGCCCGCAGCTGACCGAGGCACCACTCCCAGAACGGGAACGACTTCGTGTGCGGGTTGTCGACCCGGAAGATGCGGATCCCCTCGTCGATCCAGTGCTCGAACACCCCCTTCAGGGCGTTCCACAGCCCGTCGACGTCGCTGGTCTCGAAGTCCAGGGGGTAGATGTCCTGGTACTTCTTCGGCGGGTTCTCGGCGTACTGGATCGAGCCGTCGGGCCGCTGCTGGAACCACTCGGGATGTTCGCTCACCCAGGGGTGGTCGGGCGCGCACTGGAACGCGATGTCGAGCGCGAGCTCCATCCCGCGGTCCTCGCAGGCCGCGACGAGCGCCCGGAGGTCCTCGCGGGTCCCGAGCTCGGGATGGATGTCGAGATGGCCACCCTCGGGCCCCCCGACGGCCCACGGCGAACCGGGGTCGTCCTCTTCGGCCGTCACCGCGTTGTTGCGGCCCTTGCGGTGGACGCGGCCGATCGGGTGGATCGGCGGCAGGTAGAGGACATCGAAGCCCATGGCCTGCACGTGATCGAGGCGTTCGATCACGTCCCGGAAGGTCCCGTGCGTCCCGGGTGTGGTCGATGCGGAGCGCGGGAACAGCTCGTACCAGGTGGAGAACGCCGCCCGCTCGCGGTCGATGTCGAGCTCGAAGGTCGCCGAGCGCACCGCGTGGCTGCGTGCATCGTGCGCTCTCGCCAGGGCCGAGACCCCCGGGGAGGTCCCCCGCTCGGCCCGGGCGCGACGGTCGAGAGCCGTGTCCGTGAGCACCCCCGCGAGCTCGCGCAGGCGGTCCTTGTCGCCTCCCTTCGCGCGCCTCGCGAGGCTCGTGAACAGCCCGGCGCCGATCGCCAGATCCACCTCCTCGAGCGTGCCCGCATCCGCCTTGATCCGGGTATCGCGCTGCCAGGTCGTGACGTGATCGATCCAGGCGACCAGGCGGAAGCGGTGGCGTCCGAGCGTGCCGGGTGTGAACGACCCGGACCACGCGTCGTTGCCCACCAGGGAGAGCGAAGACTCCTCCCATCGCTGCTCCCCGGACAGCTGGTACTGCACGACCGCAGCCAGCAGATCGTGGGAGTCGCCGACGATGTCCGCGGTGACCTCGACGGGCCGACCGACGGTGCCCTTGGCCGGATAGCGCCCTGCGAGGACGCTCGGCCGCACCCGCTGGATGCTCGCGCGCTGACGGGTCGGTGAACCCACGTGGACCTCCGTCTCCGGTGCGGTCGGTCATCGAGCAGAGGCGGTCTTCGTGGTGTGCGTACTGGCGTGCGTTGACCGCGCTCGTCCCTGGACTGTAGTGGCGTTCGGAAGCATCGACACGGGCGGGCGTGGTCGTTCGAAGGGGCAGCGGCCGAGACTGCGATCGGGGTCGCGACGGCGACGAGGTGGCGACGAGGTGGCGACGGAGCCGCGGGTGGCGGCAGGAGGCGCCCTCAGTCGCGCGCCGCCCGGGTCGCCGCCAGCAGGTCGTCCGCGGCGTGGTACGGGTCGAGTTCGCGGGCGACCACCCGGCCCGCCAGGTCGTCGAGGAGCCCGTCCTCCCCCGCCTCGAGCTGGGCGAAGGTGCGGCGCGTCGACTCGAGCGCCAGTTCGCGGACCAGATGCCGTGCGCGGGCCAGGCGCCGCTCGGCCCCGGCCCCGGTCTGTGCGAGGTGCTGGCCGTGCGCGCCGATCGCGGCGAGGAGCTCCGGGATGCCCTCCGCACGGACCGCCACCGTCCGCACGATCGGTGGGGACCACCCGGGATCGTCGTGCGCTCCGGCGCTCGCGTGGCCGAGCTCCAGCATGCCGCGCAGCTCCGACTCGAGCTTCCCGGCCCCGACGGCGTCCGCCTTGTTGATCACGAACACGTCGGCGACCTCCAGGATGCCGGCCTTGGCGGCCTGGATCCCATCGCCCATCCCGGGTGCCAGGATGATGACCGTGGTGTCGGCGGTGGCGGCGATCTCGACCTCCGACTGCCCGACACCGACCGTCTCGATGATGACGTCGTCGAACCCGGCTGCGTCGAGGACGAGCACGGCCTGCGGGGTGGCGAAGGACAGGCCGCCGAGGTGTCCGCGCGAGGCCATGGAACGGATGAAGACGCCGGCATCGGCGTGGTGGCCCTGCATACGGACGCGATCGCCGAGCAGTGCCCCGCCACTGAACGGTGAGGACGGGTCCACCGCGAGCACCGCGACGGTGCGCCCGGCCGCTCGCAGGGCTCTGGCCATCCCGTCGGTCAGGGTCGACTTCCCCACTCCGGGGGACCCACTGATGCCGAGCACCCGGGCGTTGCCGGCCTGCGGGTGCAGGGCGGCGACCACCTCGCGGAGCTGCTCCGGGGTGCCGTCCTCGACCAGGGTCAACAGGCGGGCGAGCGGGCGCCGTTCCCCGCGGGAGAGGCCAGCGACCAACGTGGCGATATCGACGGCCACGCTCACACCTGCACGGTGAGGGCATCCCCCTGCCCGCCGCCCCCACACAGGGCCGCAGCACCACGTCCTCCACCTCGCCGCCTGAGCGCCTCCAGCAAGGTGATGACGATCCGCGCACCGGAGCAGCCGATGGGGTGACCGAGGGCGACGCCGCCACCGTGGACGTTCACCCGGTCCTCGTCCAGGGTGAGATCGCGCACCGAGGCGATCGCGACCGAGGCGAACGCCTCGTTGATCTCGTACAGGTCGTAGCCGGCGGGATCGGCGCCGGCGCGGCGGGCCGCGTCACGGATCGCACCCGCCGGCTGGTGGTGGAGCGAGGCATCGGGGCCGGCGACGGTCCCCCAGGAGGTGATCGTCGCACGGACCTCGAGGCCGAGGCGTTCCGCAGCCTCGCGACTGGCGAGCACGAGCGCGGCCGCACCGTCGGAGATCTGGGAGGCGTTCCCGGCGGTGATGGTCCCCTCGGGCTGGAAGGCGGGGCGGAGCGCGGCCAGGGTGTCCACCGTCGTGTCCGCCCGGATGCCCTCATCGCGGGCGACGACCACGGGATCGCCGCGACGTTGCGGCACCTCGACGGGCACCACCTCGTCGTCGAACGCACCCGACCCCCAGGCCGCCGCGGCACGGGCGTGCGAACGCGCCGACCAGGCGTCCTGGTCCTCGCGGGTGATCGCGAGACCCTTGGAGTCCTGGTACCGGTCGGTGGCCAACCCCATCTCGCAGGCGTCGAACGCGCACGTGAGTCCATCGTGCATCAGCACGTCCGTGAGCGTGCCGTCACCGAGCCGGTAGCCGAACCGGGCACGGTCCAGCACGTAGGGGGCGCGGGACATCGACTCCATACCGCCGGCCACCACGACGTCGAAATCGCCCACCCGGATGAGGTCGCGGGCACGCGCGATGGCGGTCATGCCCGACAGGCAGACCTTGTTCATCGTCTCCGCGGCGACGTCCATGCCGATGCCCGCGGCGACGGCGGCCTGCCGGGCGGTGATCTGGCCCTGGCCGGCCTGGAGGACGTGGCCCATCACCGTGTACTCGACCGCGTCGGCATCGAGGCCGGCTCGCGCCAGCGCTCCGGCGATCGCGCGTGCGCCCAGTTCGGTGGCCGACAGGTCCGCCAGGCCACCTCCGAACCGTCCCACGGGTGTGCGCGCGTAGCCGACGACCACGACGTCCGACACGATGCTCCCCTCGTTCGGTGTGGCACGAGCCTACTGGCGACGTCGGAGCCGTCCGAGCCCCTCCCGGGTCCGTGGGGTCCGTATCCTCGCGGCCGGTGACCGGGAGGTGACCACGCGCGGCGAGGAGGCAGCATGGACGTGACCCGCATCGATCAGATCGCCATCGCGGTCGAGGATCTCGACGCGGCGATCTCCTTCTACGAGCGGGCGTTCGGGTTGCACCTCACGTCACGGGAGCGGGTGGAGGCCGACGGGGTCGAGGAGGCCATGCTCCACGTCGGCGACGTCGCCATCCAACTGCTGGCACCGACCCACGAGGACTCCCCGATCGCCCGCTACCTGGCGCGCCACGGCCCGGGGCTCCACCACCTCGGCTTCGGGGTGTCCTCGCTGAGCGCTGCGCTCGACCACCTGCGGGCCGAGGACGTCCGGCTGATCGACCAGGAGCCCCGGCGCGGCGGTGGCGGGCACGACATCGCCTTCGTGCACCCGAAGGGCACCGGAGGCGTCCTCGTCGAACTCATCGCGGACGAACCCACCCCGGACGAGCGC
>JBBDSW010000190.1:6852-22780 GCA_040904745.1 Nitriliruptoraceae bacterium | reverse complement strand
CACCGGAGGCGTCCTCGTCGAACTCATCGCGGACGAACCCACCCCGGACGAGCGCGAGGAGCGAGGTCGGTAGCCTGCGGGGCGGATCCCTCCCGTCCAGACGAGGCTTCACGTGGGTTTCTCCGATCGGCTCCGCTCCTGGTTGAAGGGAGGATCGAAACGGGCTGCCCCGAGCCCTTCGACCTCCGAGGCCTCCAAGGGTGCGACCACAGAGCTCGAACGCTTCGCACGCAGCCGGACCGGCGTCGAGGCCTACCTCGAACCGAAGACCACGATCTACTCGATCACGGTCCTGCTGATCGCCGACACCGGTGAGTACCTGCGCCGGCCGATCCCCGACCGCAGCAAGGCCGTGTCGCTGTGCAAGGACCTCAACATCCCGCTCTACGACGCCCGCAAGGTCGGGTATCCGAAGCGGATGCGCGACTACGACCAGGGCCGTGCGCCCCGTCCGGTGGAGCTCTCCGAGATGCCACCGTGGCCGGGCGACACCGGCTCCGCGGACCCCGACGGGCCACCACCGCCCCCGCTGGAGGAGATCCCACCGGTCGAGCGGTTCGACGGCGAAGACCCGGACGACGGGCCCGGCGATGCCGACGGGCCCGGCGATGCCGACGGGCCCGAGGATGACGATCCAGAGGGCCCGCCGCCCCCGCCCGCACCGTGAGCCGTTCGCACAGCGCGGCGCGGCCGGAGGGGCTGCGGCGCGACGATCAGCCCTCGCGGATCTCGACCGTGGAGATCGTGACGGGCTCGACCGGCTTGTCTCCGGGGCCGATCTGGACCGCAGCGACGGCATCGATCACGTCGTGGCCGTCGATCGTGCGCCCGAACACGGCGTACTGCGGCGGGAGCGGCGCGTCGACGTGGGTGATGAAGAACTGCGAGCCGTTCGTGTTCGGCCCGGCGTTGGCCATCGCCAGCGTGCCGCGGTCGTAGCCGTGCTTCTGCGCGGCCTCGAGCTCGTCGCGGAAGCGGTAACCCGGACCGCCGGTGCCGGTCCCGGTGGGGTCGCCGCCCTGGATCATGAACCCGGGGATGACCCGATGGAAGGTGATCCCGTTGTAGAACCCCTCCCGTGCGAGGAAGACGAAGTTGTTCACCGTCGTCGGCGACTCGCCGGCGAACAGATCCGCGGTGATATCACCCTTGCTGGTCCTGATCGTCGCCTCGTACGACGTCGAGGCATCGATCGTCAGGGCGGGCGGGGAGCTCCATTGCTGTGCCACGGAGGGGCCTTTCCGGGTTGGTCGGTGTTGGTCGGTCGCCGAACGGCGGCGTTCGCCGAGCGGTCAGCGTAGGCGTCGTCGCGTGCTCACTCCTCTTCCAGGGTGGCCGACCGGATCACGACGGGCTCGTAGGGTCGATCGGGGGTGTCGGTGGACACCTCGGTCGGTGACCGGGCGATGTCGTCGACCACGTCCATGCCTTCGATGACCGTGCCGACGATCGTGTAGAGCGGCGGCAGCGCCGCGTCCTCGTACACGATGAAGAACTGGGAGCCGGCGGTATCCGGTCCCGCGTTGGCCATCGCCACCGTCCCCCGCTCGTAGCCGCCGGGGATCAGTGCGCGGAGATCGTCGTCGCTCGGATCGGCCGGGAGACCGAGCTCCTCCGGGTCGATGCCCTCCTCGATGAGCGCATCGAGCTCCTCGCGCAGACGGGGGAGGAGGTCCTCGCCGAGCCGTTCGCCCATCTCCTCAGCGGTCTCGAGCTCGTCCTCGATGGTGTAGCCCGGGTAGGCCGGCTCGTCCTCGGCGGCAGCCGCGCTGCAATCGTCACGGCCACAGCCGGTGCCGGCCGGATCACCACCCTGGATGACCGGGGGGTTGCTGGCGACCCGGTGGAAGACGACGCCGTCGTAGTAGCCGTCCTCAGCCAGGTTGACCAGGTTGTTCACCGCCGTCGGGGCACCCTCGGCATCGAGCGCGAGCACGACGTCACCACAGGTCGTCTCCAAGGTCAGCTCGTAGGTGACGCCCTCTTCGATCGTCCGCGGGAACGGCTCGTCGTAGCGGGTGGCCGTGACCTCGGGAACGTCGTCCGGCGTCGGGCCACAGGGGCCCGCGGTCTCCTCCGGCTCCTCCGGCTCCTCCGGCTCCTCGGGCGCGGCGAAGGGATCCTCCTCGTCCTCGGCTACGGGGTCGTCCTGACCGCTGATCGCCAGTCCCAACGGGACGGCGACGACCGACAGCCCCATCAGCGCCGCCATGACGATGATGACCTTGCGGTTGCGCGCCGCCCGGCGATCGAAGCGGGAGTTGCCGCGGTCGGAGCGCTTGGAGCCAGAACTCACGGTGACCTCGTGGCTGAGCCATGTCGGGGTGGGCGGGGTGGAGCGAGAGGGTGCCCGCCCGGCGGCCAGGTGGCGAACCACCGGCATCGGGACGCAGCAAACCTCGCAGCGACCCGGTCAGGTGGGACGTCCCCGCCTGACCGCGATCCGCCAGCAGTGGACGTGCCAGTGCCGACGTTCCTCGGGCTCGGCCTCGGGCCAGACCACGACGTGCCCGACACCCGAGGGGATGTCATCGTGGCAGGAGGGGCAGGCGTAGTGCTTGCGGGCCTGGTAGCCGGGGACGCGCCGGACGGTGAAGCCCACCAACTGCGGGAGCATGGGATCGATCGGCTCCGGCCAGCGCACGGCTCGCTGCTCCTCGGGCGCGGGCACCAGCGGGCCTTTCCGGTCGGGACGCGAACGACCCGGGCTCAACGCCTCGTGCGCGGCGGTTCGGTGGTGGTGAGCTCGGTGATCCGGTTGTCGGCGTCCACCATGACCACCGTCGGCTCGAAGACCCGGGCCTCGGCGTCCTCGAGGTCGGCGTAGCTGACCACGATCACCAGATCGCCGGGCTGTACGAGCCGGGCCGCGGCACCGTTGAGGCAGATATCACCGCTGCCGGGCTCCCCGGGGATGACGTAGGTCTCGAGCCGGGCACCGTTGTCGATGTCGACGACCTGCACCTTCTCGTTGGGCAGGAGGTCGGCCGCGGCCATCAGGTCCACGTCGATCGTGATCGATCCCACGTAGTGGAGGTCGGCACCCGTGACGGTGGCGCGGTGGATCTTCGACTTCATGAGCGTGCGTCGCACGTGGTCGCTCCTCGTGACCGTGGGCGCGTCGTCGCCGCGTGTGCCGGTCGCCGCGCTCCCCTGGTTCGCGTGACCCACCTCGTCCTGGCGGATCCCTGTCAAGGTACCGCCTCGACCGGGCTCACCCGTCCCCGAGCGCCTCTGCGACCACCGGGTGTACGACCTCGCCGTCCTGCACGTTCAGTGCTCCGGTGAGCACGGGGGCCTCGTCCGGTCCGCCGGCCCGGCCGCTTGCGACCTCTTCGACGAGGACCGTCAGCTTCCCGATCACCGCCGCTGAGAGGGCCGCGGACGCGGTCCGGGGGAACTGGCCGGGCACGTTCGTGACGCAGTAGTGCACGACCTGGTGATCGAGGTAGGTCGGGTCCGACAGCGTGGTGGCCCGGGAGGTCGCGACACACCCCCCCTGGTCGATGGCGAGGTCGACGACCACGGAACCGGGACGCATCGAGGCGACCATCTGCTCGGTCACGACGATGGGGGCCCGCGCCCCCGGCACCAACGCCGCACCGATCACCAGGTCCGCCTCGGCGACGTGGACGGCGACCAGTGCCGGTTCGCTGGACTGGGTGGCGTCCACCGTCCCGTCGAGCCGGAACCGCTGCAACCGTTCGAGGTCGATGTCGACACCGGTCACGTGCGCGCCGAGCCCCCGGGCCCCGCGGGCGGCCATGGCGCCGGCGACGCCCAGGCCGATGACCACGACCTTGGCCGGGGGCACACCCGCGGCGCCACCCATCAGGGTGCCGGAGCCCCCGCTGGGGGCGGACAGGTGCGCGGCCCCGACGATCGCGGCGGTGCGACCGGCGACCTCCGACATCGGTGCGAGGAGGGGCAACCCGTGCCGGTCGGTCAGGGTCTCGAACGCGTACGCGCGGACCCCGCTCTCGCACAAGGCGGCCGTGAGCTCCCGTTCGGCTGCCAGATGCAGGTAGCCGAACAGGGTCAGTCCACCGCGCAGGTAGCGGTACTCCGAAGGCTGCGGCTCCTTCACCTTCACGACGACGTCGCTGGCCCAGACCTCGTCCGCGCCCTCGGCGATGCGGGCGCCCGCCTCCCGGAAGCGTTCGTCGTCGAACCCGGCACCGGTGCCGGCGCCCGCCTGGACGACGACGTCATGGCCCCGTTCGATCAAGAGGTGCGCGGCAGAGGGTGTCACAGCGACCCGCCGCTCGCGATCCTTGATCTCGCTCGGCACGCCGACACGGACGCTTCGCCCCACCTTGACCTCCCCTGCCGCTGACCGCGGTCGCCGAGACGGCTCCCGCCACCGACGGTAGTCGTACGGCCGGTCACCTCACAGGGGGACGGGGAGGCCAACCAACGCAGCGACCTCGACCAGTTCCTCGAGGTCGAGCCGCTCGACCAGCACGGTGAGACCGATCGAGATCGCGTTGAAGACCCCATGCGCGATGATCGGGACCAGCAGGTTGCCGGTGAGGTGGTAGGCCACTGCCAGCAGGAGGCCGATCGTGAACAGGCCGAGCAGTGCCACCGGCTGGGAGAAGACCACCTCGAAGTGGATCACGGCGAACACGATCGCGGAGAGCAGGGCGCCCACGGTCACGGTGAGTCGCCCGGCCAGCGCACGGAAGAGCACGCCACGGAAGATGACCTCCTCGGCCAGGGGGGCCACGACGATCGCGAGCAGCGTCACCAGGATCAGAGGGACACCCCCCGCGAGCGCGTCCTGGAGCAGCTGCTGTTCGACCGGCTCGGTCGACCCGCTGATCAGGACGGCGATCGCGTTGACCGTGTACGAGGCGAACGCGACCACGAAGCCGGTCGCCAGCCCGATACCGACCATCGCCGGCGTGGTCCTGGTCGGGCCCAGCAGGCGAGAGAACGGTCGACCGGCGAACAGCACCGGCAGCAGGGCGAGTCCGAAGACGACCAGCTGCAGGATCAGACCGAACAGCAGGTTCACCACGATCAGGGACGTGGACTCCTGGGCGACGGTCTCCAGCGCCGCCGTCCCGGCGATCCCCAGCACCACGAGGTTGGGCGCGATGAAGATGAGCACCGAGAACAGCGCGATCCACAACCCGTACGGGGACGGGACCCGGCTGAGCGACGTGCGCTGCCGCGTCCGTGTCCGGCGACCACCACCCGGATCCGCGGATCGCGGCGGCGGTGGAGGCGGCGGCCCGCCGGGTGGCGGGGTCGGTGGTGTCTGGCTCACGTGGACGATCTCCGGTCGAGGCGGGCGAGGAAGACGACGAGCAGCAGCAGGGCGACCGACAGGACGGCCCCCGCGGTGAGGAGGATGCCCGGCGTGGAGCGCCGCGTCGCATCCGCATCCCCTCCATCGACGGTGCCCTGCGGGTCCGCGGAGCTGATCTCGACCGCGAGGGGGGAGCCGGCCCGTTCACCCAACGCATCCTCGGCGACGAGCACCACCTCGTAGGTGCCGGTCGGCACCGACTCCCCCGCGTCGGTCTCGTAGCGCCACGTGGCGGCGTGGACGCCCGGCTCGGCGACGCCGAGCGACCGGGTGAACACCTGCGTCCCGTCCTCGGCCGTCACCTCGAGCTCGAGCAGCGTCGGCTTGTTGACCTCGGTCTCCACCGTGACGGCGTCGCCTGCGCGGGACAGGGTCGCCACCTCGCGGGTCGGTGTCACCTCGAGCTGCCGGTCGGTGCCGGGCGGCGGCCGCAGCTCCCACTGGCCATCGGTCCGACGCACGGACCAGCCACCGATGGCCCGCTCGACGATCACCTCGCCGTCGCGATCGATGATCTGCACCGGACCGTCGCCGGCCACACGACGCTCCTCGCCGTCCCCGAGCCGGCCCAAGGCCACCCGCACCCGCTCAGGCAGCTCCTCGCTGACGGTGGGAACGAGCCCGCCGTAGTAGGCGGCGAGGATCGCGGTGTGATCGGCCCCGTCGGCTGCGCGTCCGCGTGCGCCGTACTGGCCCATCCCGACCCCGTGCCCCCAGCCGCGGCCGGCCAAGAGGACCTCGTTGCCCTCCACCGTGACCGTGAACCGCGAGGACGGCACGGTGGTCGGCAGCGGACGCAAGCGGTCGGACCGACGGGTGGGGAAGCGATCGGGGAACCGGCTCGGCGCGACCTGGTTGAGGAGATCACGCAGCTCCACGGCACCGACCGAGACCTCCGTGCCGTCCTGCCCGACCACCACGAAGCCGGCGCCGGGGTCGTCCACCGCACCGGTCCTCGTCACCTCGGCGACCGGGACCGCGGCGGCGAGGCGCTCGCCACGCGAGAGCACGTCCTCGAACTCTGCGCGGCTGAACGGCACCTCCCAGCGGTGGTAGGGGGAAGCAGCATCGAAGGGATCCTCGATCGCCACGAGGTAGTCGCGGGGGCCGGTCTCCGGGAAGATGTCCTCGTTGGCGGAGGTGCGCCCCCCCGATGTGGAGAAGTAGCGCGCGAGGATCGGACCGCCGTCGTCCTCCAGTAGCACCTCGCCCGCGGTGCTCGCGACCGCCTCCGCCCACCGCTCGCCGCCGTCGAGGACGGGCTCGGCACCGCGGAAGACCTGGCAAGCCGTACTGGCACAGATATCGGCCTCCGGCTGCGACGAGTGCTCGGCGGACCACCACACGTAGGTCCGCGCGGCGACGGCCTGCGCCTTCAGCGCCTCCACCGGCCACCGGCTTGGCATCTCCGCGACACCTTCGACGTAGCGCTCGAGATCGAGTTCGTTGACCACGCGTCCTTCGGCGGTCACCTCGATCGTGTCGTGGTAACGCGTTCCGGCGACCTCGAGCAGATCGCCATCGGCGGCCCGGAAGTGGACCGGGCCTTCTACCAGCGACCCCTGAGGGGTTGCGGCGGCCAGCGAGGGCGGGGGCGCCGTCACGAGCATGGCCGCGAGCAGCACCACGCCGGTCGCCCACCGCGGCGGGAACACCGAGGGGTTCTCAGGCATCGAAGCTCGCGACCGGGATGCGTTCGACGTCCGCGCCGAGTGCACGCAGACGGGGGATGAACTCCGCGTAGCCACGATCGATGTGGTGGACGTCGCGGACGATCGTCTCGCCGGAAGCGACCAGCCCCGCCATCACCCCGGCCGCTCCGGCCCGGACGTCGAGCCCAGCCAGGGTCGCGCCGTGCAGTGGCGAAGGGCCTCGGATCATCGCGTGATGCCCGTCGATATCGACGTCCGCACCCATGCGGGCGAGCTCCCGAACGAAGGAGAACCGCGACTCGAAGACGTTCTCCGTGCAGCGGCTGGTGCCGTGTGCCTGGCTGAGCAGGACCATCATCTGCGGTTGCAGGTCGGTCGGGAAGCCGGGATAGGGCAGGGTGACGACGTCGACGGCCTCGAGCCCGTCCGCCTTGATCCTGAGCGAGGACGCCCCCTCCTCGACGACGACGCCGACCGCCCGCAACTTGATCAGGGGAAGGGTCATGTCCGTGGCACGGACGCGTTCGATGACGACATCACCCCCGGTCAACGCAGCCGCCATCGCGTAGGTGCCGGCCTCGATGCGGTCGGGGCAGGTCTCCCACGCGACGCCGCGGAGCCGGTCCACCCCTTCGATCTCCAGGGTCGGCAAGCCGATGCCGTCCAAGCGCGCGCCCATGGCCTCGAGCATCCGGCACAGATCCTGGATCTCCGGCTCCCGGGCGGCGTTCTCGATGACCGTGGTGCCGTCCGCGAGCACCGCCGCCATGATCAGGTTCTCGGTCGCGCCGACCGAGGGGAAGTCCAGCGTGATCATCGCGCCGTGCAGCTCGCGGGCGATCACCTCGACCTCGCCGTCGTGCTCGGAGACCTCCGCGCCCATGGCCTGCAACCCACGCAGGTGGAGGTCGATCGAGCGGGCGCCGATCCTGTCGCCGCCCGGCAACGCCAGGCGGGCGCGCCGGACCCGACCGACCAGCGGCCCGAGGATCGACAGCGACGCCCGGATCCGGGCGACCGCATCGGCCGGCGCATGCCAGGCCGGCTCGCGCGCGTGGAGGTGACAGGCGTGCTGGTCGAGATCGAGTTCGACCTCGACGCCGAGGCCGCGGAGGACGTCGGCCATCACCGGCACGTCCGCGATCGCCGGGATCTCCCGCAGATCGAGCGGCTCATCGGTCAGCAGGGAGGCCGCCATCAGCTTCAGTGCGGAGTTCTTCGCCCCGGACAGGCGCACCGTGCCCTGCAACGGTGCGCCACCGCGCACCCGGAAGAGCTCTCGCGGCCTCGTGGTATCCAGCATGGAGCAGAGCGTAGCCCTCGACCGGCCCAGCCCCGGCGGAGGCGGGGGTGGTCGAACGGGCCGGAGGAACTAGGTGTGTGACACGTCGGCCGCGGCACCGGTGCCTTCGGCGACCGCGATCCTGAGCTCCTGCTTGCGCAGCGAGATGCGCTGGACCTCCTCGTTTTCCACCGAGCCGGACGAGAGGCGTTGCCGGATGCGCTCGGCCTTGGCTGCCGCACGGTCGGTGTCGATGTCATCCGCCCGCTCAGCGATGTCAGCGAGCACGATCGCCCTGCCATCGTCGCCCACGAACAGGACCCCTCGGTGGACAGCGATGCGCTCGTGAGAGCCGTCGGCCATCACGAGCCGCACCGGTCCCACACCGAGCGCGACCAGCGCCGGGGCGTGGCCCGGCAGGATCCCGATCTCGCCCTCGATGCCGCGCGCGTACAGCTCTCTGGCCTCACCGGAGAGCACGTGGCTCTCGGCGGAGACCACCTCGACGGGCATGGTCGCATCCGACATCAGCTGGCCATCTCCGACGCGCGACGCTGGACGTCGTCGACGTCACCGGCGTAGAGGAACGCCTGCTCGGGGATCTCGTCGAGGCCGCCATCGACCAGGGCCTTGAAGCCCTCGATCGTCTCCTTCACGCCGACGTAGACCCCGGGGTTCCCGGTGAACTGCTCGGCGACGTAGAAGTTCTGGCTGAAGAACCGCTGCGCCTTGCGGGCGCGGGCGACCACGACCTTGTCGTCCTCGGACAGCTCATCGATACCGAGGATGGCGATGATGTCCTGCAGGTCCTTGTAGCGCTGCAGGACCTCCTGTACCCGGGTCGCCACGTCGTAGTGCTCCTGCCCGACGATCGCCGGGTCGAGGATCCGCGAGGTGGAGTCGAGCGGGTCGACGGCCGGGTAGATGCCGAGCGAAGCGATATCACGGGAGAGCACCGTCTGCGCATCGAGGTGGGCGAAGGTGGTGTGCGGCGCCGGGTCCGTGATGTCGTCGGCCGGGACGTAGACGGCCTGGAGCGAGGTGATGGAACGGCCCTTGGTGGAGGTGATCCGCTCCTGGAGCTGGCCCATCTCGTTGGTCAGGGTCGGCTGGTAGCCCACGGCGGACGGCATGCGCCCGAGGAGGGTGGAGACCTCCGAGCCGGCCTGGACGAAGCGGAAGATGTTGTCGATGAAGAGGAGGACGTCCTGACGCATCTCGTCGCGGAAGTACTCCGCCATCGTCAGCGCGGACAGGGCGACCCTCAGGCGCACACCCGGTGGCTCGTCCATCTGCCCGTAGACCAGCGCCGCCTTCTCGAGGACCCCGGACTCCTCCATCTCGAGCTTGAGGTCGGTGCCCTCGCGGGTGCGCTCACCGACCCCGGCGAACACCGACACACCGCCGTGCTGCTGGGCGACGCGGTTGATCATCTCCTGGATGACGACGGTCTTGCCGACCCCGGCACCACCGAACATCCCGATCTTGCCGCCCTGCACGTACGGCTCGATCAGGTCGACGATCTTGATGCCGGTCTCGAACATGACCGACTGGGGCTCGAGCTCGT
This sequence comes from Nitriliruptoraceae bacterium, assembly GCA_040904745.1. Lineage (GTDB taxonomy): Bacteria > Actinomycetota > Nitriliruptoria > Nitriliruptorales > Nitriliruptoraceae > T1Sed10-7. The sequence goes on along the minus strand of JBBDSW010000190.1, from coordinate 12,962 downwards.
CGAACGGCGGCGGATCGCGGTGGATCGCCCACCGGGTGTCCGCGTCGATCTCGCTCGGGTCCACGTCGAGGGATTCGCCGAGCACGTTGTAGATGTGGCCGAGCGTGCCCGGGCCGACCGGGACGGTGATCGGCTGGCCGGTGTTGACCACGCCGCTCCCCCGGACCACGCCGTCGGTCGGCTGCATGCAGACCGCACGCACGCGCCGGTCACCGAGGTGCTGAGCGACCTCAGCGGTGATGGTGGAGCGCTCACCCTGGTACTCGCGCTCGAAGGTGACGGCGGTGTAGATGTCGGGCAGGTCCCCGGGGGGGAACTCGACGTCGACGACCGGGCCGATGACCCGGATGATGCGTCCGTCGGCGGATGGGGTGGCCATGCTCGGCTCCTTGGGCGTCAGCGCCGCGCCACCTGCCGTGGCTGACGGGCGCTCGTGGTGCGGTGCGTGCTGTCGGGGTGGTTGCGGAGATGACGGTGTCTGTCGTGCGGTGTCAGTCGTCGAGTGCCTCAGCGCCACCGACGATCTCGGAGAGCTCGGAGGTGATCTGCTCCTGTCGGGCCTGGTTCATGATGCGCGACAGGTTGCCTGCGACCTCCTTGGCGTTGTCGGTGGCCGACTTCATGGCCCGCTGCCGGCTCGCATGCTCCGACGCGGAGGACTCCAGCAGGCTGTGGAAGACCTTCGCCTCCACGTAGCGCGGGATCAGCCGTTCGAGGAGCTGGCCCTGGTCGGGCTCGAAGATGAACTGCGGGTCGATCTCCCGCCCGCCCTCGAACTCGGCGGGCTTGACCGGCAGGAGCTCCATGCGCACCGGTGACTGGGTCAGAGACGACTTGAAATCGGTGTAGACCAGCCAGACACGGTCGAGCTCGCCACGGCGGAAGCGCGCCATCACGGTCTCGGCGATATCGGAGGCATCGTCGATCGTCGGCGCGTCGGAGACCCCATCCCAGCGTTCGGCGGCCCGGCGACCCCGGTAGGCGAAGTAGCCGCCACCCTTCTTCCCGACGACGTACAGGTCGACCTGACGGTCCGCGCCTTCCTCCTCACGCAGCGTCCGCTCGGCGACCTTCAGCACGTTGGTGTTGTAGGCACCGGCCAGCCCACGGTCGGAGGTGTTGACGATGACCGCCACACGCTGCACCTCGCGCTGGGTGAGCAGGGGATGGGCGCGCACCTCGTTGGAGACCGCGAGCCCGCGGATGATGTCGTGGATCTGCTCGGCGTACGGTCGAGCCGCGCGCACCCGGGCCTGCGCCTTGAGGATGCGCGAGGCAGCGATCATCTCCATGGCACGCGTGATCTTCTGCGTGCTCTGCACGGAGCGGATCCGCCGCTTCAGTTGCCGGATCTGGCCGCTACCTGCCACCTGGTCCTCCTCGCAGTCCCTGGCCGGGCTGCTGCGGTGCGAGCGGCGCGACTGCGCGCCCGCACCGCGGGGTCACTCGACGGATTCGCTGCTGGCGGACATGGCCTCCCAGCCCTCGGACTCCTCCTCGGCCTCCTCGACCACCGATGGGGTGAACGAGGCGGCGAAGTCCGCGATGGCCTCGTCCAGCTGCTCACGCACCTCGTCGGAGAGCTTCTCGGTCGCGAGCTCGGTCAACAGTGATGCGTGCCGCTCCTGGAGGAAGCGGTGCAACTCCGACTCGAAGCGGCCGACATCGCCCACGGGCAGCTCGTCGAGCACCCCGGAGGTGACGGCCACGACGGAGGCGACCTGGTACGCGACCGACAGCGGCTGGTACTGCGGCTGCTTCAGGATCTCCACGACGCGTTGCCCACGGGTGATCTGCCGCTGGGATGCCTTGTCGAGATCGGAGCCGAACTGGGCGAACGCCTCGAGCTCGCGGTACTGCGCGAGCTCCAGTCGCACCGTTCCCGACACCTTCTTCATCGCCGGTCGCTGCGCGGCGCCGCCGACACGGGAGACCGAGATACCGGCGTTCATCGCCGGCCGGACACCCTGGTAGAAGAGGTCGGTCTCCAGGAAGATCTGCCCGTCGGTGATGGAGATCACGTTGGTCGGGATGAACGCGGAGACGTCGTTGGCCTTGGTCTCGACGATCGGCAGCGCCGTCATCGAACCGCCCCCGAGCTCGTCGTTCAGCTTCGCGGCACGCTCCAGCAGGCGGGAGTGGAGGTAGAAGACGTCACCCGGGTAGGCCTCACGACCCGGTGGGCGGCGGAGCAGCAGGGAGAGCTGCCGGTAGGCATCGGCCTGCTTCGAAAGGTCGTCGTAGATGATCAGGGCGTGGTCGCCCTGGTACATCCAGTTCGCACCGATGGCGGCGCCGGCGTACGGCGCGATGTACTGGAACGGAGCCGGCGAGGAGGCCGGGGCGGAGACGACGGTGGTGTACTCCATCGCACCGTGCTGCTCGAGCGTGTTCACGACCGCAGCGACCGTGGAGCCCTTCTGCCCGATCGCCACGTAGATGCACTTGACGGCCTCGTCGGTGCCCCACAGCTCCTTCTGGTTGATGATCGTGTCGATGGCGATCGCCGTCTTCCCCGTCTGGCGGTCGCCGATGATCAGCTCGCGCTGGCCCCGGCCGATCGGCGTCATGACGTCGATCACCTTGATGCCGGTCTGCAGCGGCTGGTCGACGGGCTGGCGGTCGACCACACCGGGGGCCTGCACCTCGAGCGCACGCTCGCCGTCGACCTTCGACTGCTCCAGCGCCCCCTTGCCATCGATCGGCCGACCGAGCGGGTCCACCACCCGGCCGAGGAGAGCGTCGCCGATCGGCACCGAGAGCACCCGCTGGGTCCGCCGGACCGTCTGGCCCTCGCGGATGCGGGAGGAGTCGGCGAACACCGCGGCGCCGATCTCACGCTCGTCGAGGTTCATCGCGGTGCCGAACACCCCGTCCCCGAAGTCGAGCAGCTCGTTCGCCAACGTCCCCGGCAGCCCGCTGATGCGGGCGATGCCGTCGCCGGTGTCGATCACGCGTCCGACCTGCTCGGTGCTGAGATCGGGCTCGTAGCCCTCGAGCATGCGTCGAACCGCGTCGGAGATGTCCTCCGAGCGGATCTCCAGATCAGCCATCGTTGTTCTTCCTCGTCGTCGCTTCGGCCGGGTGGCGGGTCACAGGCCGACCCGGGTACGCAGATCGGTCAGACGTCTGAGCAGCGAACCATCGATCACGGTGTCGCCGACGCGCGCACGAACGCCGCCCACCACCTCCGGGTCGACGGTGAAGCGCACGTCGAGCGTCTGCCCGGTCGCTCGCTCCAGCGCGGTCTTCAGCGCGTCGCGTCGCTGCTGGTCGAGCTCGACCGCGACGGTCACCTCGGCCACCACGCGGTCCCGCTGCTCGGCGACCCGCTCGGCGATGGCCTCGAGGATCGCCGCGAGCGCACCGATCCGTTCCGCGGCGATCAGCATGGCGAGCACGGTCCGGGTGGCGGGATGCGCGGCCTCGAGCACCTCGCTCTCCACGAAGCCGAGCCGCCGCCCGAGCGGCAGCTGCTGGTCGGTCAAGCTGGCGCGGAGCTCGTCGTTGCCGTCGATGGCGCGGGCGAGGGAGCGCAACTCCGGCTCCGCGGCCTCCACGGCACCCTCCGCCTCGAGCACGGCGAGCACGGCCGAGGCGTAGGCGCGGGTGTCAGCATCGTTCACGTCTGGCCTCAGTTCTGGCTGGTCAGCCGCTCGATGTACTCATCGACCAGGTCGGTGTGTGTGGACGCATCGAGCTCGCGCTCGACGATCTTGGCGGCCAACTCGACCGACAGGGAGCCGACCTGGCCACGCAGCTCCTGCAGGACCCGATCGCGCTCACTGGCGACGGAGGCCTGCGCACGCTCGATGATCTGCGTGGCCTCGGCCTCGGCCCGGTTGCGCGCTTCCTCGCGCAGCGCCTCGGCCGCGGTGCGGGCCTCCTCGAGGATGCGGTCGGCTTCGCCCCGGGCGTCGGCGATGGACGCCTCGTAGTCGCGCTTGGAGGCTTCCGCCTCCTGCAGCTTGGCGTCGGCCTCCTCGACCTTGCCCTGGATCGCCGCGGCACGTTCCTCCAGCGTCTCGTTGAGGCGCGGGAAGACGAACTTCATCATCGCGGCCATCAGGAGGAGGAAGGCGACCAGGCCCCAGATCAGCTCCGGGGTCTCTGGGAAGAGCTCGATGCCCCCTTCCTCGGCGGCGAGCAGTGTGATCGACTGCAACATGATGGTCCCTCGCTTCGCGGGTCCGGCGGGTCGTGGGTGCTAGAGCGCGAACGCGAGCACGAAGGCCAGCAGCGCGAGGGCCTCGATCACGGCCACACCGATGAACATGGTGGTACGGACCATGCCGGCAGCCTCGGGCTGGCGGGCCATCGACTCGATCGCCTTCGCGATGACCAGCCCGAGTCCGATACCGGGACCGGCCGTGGCCAAGGCGTAGCCGAGGACGTTGATAGAGCCTTCCATGTGTTCCCTCCTGGGAGCGGCACCTGTGGTGCCGCGGTTCTGCGTCGGGTGGTTCCAGGGACGTAGGGGGCGTGCCGTGCTGCGTCGGGGGCGGTGGTCAGTGCCCTTCGAGCGAGGAGCTGATGTAGACGGCCGTCAGCATGGTGAAGATGTAGGCCTGCAGGCCGATGATGAACAGCTCGAAGCCGAACACGATCGGCGCGGCGACCAGTCCGAATACCCCCACCATCCAGCCGACCGGCATGGAGGGGAGGAAGACGTGGATCGTGACGAGGGTGATGACCACGAGGATGTGTCCGGCCACCATGTTCGCGAACAACCGCACCGCCAGCGTGAACGGTCGGAGGACCAGGTTCGAGAGGAACTCGATCGGGGTGAGGATCACGTAGAGCGGCTTCGGGACCCCCGGCGGGAAGAGGATGCTGCCGAGGTAGCCGACGAACCCGTGCTCCTTGATCCCCACGCCGACGAAGACGAGCCAGGAGATCGCGGCCAGGAACAGCGGCCAGGCGATCCGCGACGTCGGTGGCAGCATCAGGAACGGGGTGATCTTCGCGATGTTCAGCGCGAAGATCCCGACGAAGATGGTCGTGAGCAGGGGAACGAACCGCGTTCCCCGGGGTCCGATGATCTCCGAGGCGATCGTGCGGATGAAGTCCACGACCATCTCGGCGAACGCCTGCAGCTTGCCCGGTACCACCTGGGGGGACCGCACGGCGAGCGCGAAGATCCCACCCACCAGCGCCATCATGAACCAGGCGATCAGCACCGTTCGGTTGATCGAGAGGTCGAGGCCGAACAGCCCGAACTCGAAGATGGGCGGGAAGTCGAACAGGGAGTTGATGGGGTCGAGGACCCCCTCGAACTCACCACCCCATTCGGCTGCGGCTAGGACGTTGATCACGGCGGTCAGCTCCGTGTGTCGTTCGCGGGCGCCGACGGCCGTGTGGCCGTGGCGTCGACCCAGAACAGGCGTGGTGTGCGCGCGATCAAGCGCAGTTCCGCGGCCAGGGTCACCACGATCGCGATCGCGGTCGCCACCGCGAGGCTGCGACCGTGGACCCAGGGCACCCGGCTGAGCAGGGTGAGCGCGAGGATGTAGAGCGGGAGCCGGATGGCGACGCCGCCGGTCAGGACCCAGACACCGCTCCCGGCCTCGCGGGAGGCGACCCAGGCCAGGAGCCCCGCGGAGGCGCCGAACAGCACCAGCACGAAGCCCAGACCGATCAGGGCACTCAGGGCAGCGGCGGGCCCGATCAGGGCCCACGCGACGGCAGTCACGGGGACCGACAGCAGGGCCAACGTGGCCACGGCGCCGACGACGAGGCGGCGCTCTGCCATGCCTGGTCGAGCCGTGCGGACGCCGGCGGGGAGGGGGTCAGGAACCACGGACGTGGCCTCCCGGTCCCGACGCCTGATCGCTTTCGGCTGGAGCGATCGGAGCGCTCGCCAGCGCGTCGATCCGCTGGCTCCGGAGGTAGATCAGGTAGAGGCCGGCGACGTTGCCGAGTAGGGCACCGAACACGGTGAACCAGGGCATCGAGCCGAGCCACCCGTCGATCAGGTACCCGATCCCGCTCCAGAGCAGCACCGCGACGATCAACTCGACGCCCATGATGTGTGCCTGGTCGATCCCCCGCCACAGCTCCGGGTTCCCCGTCGGCTCCGGGTTCCCCTGGGTCCCCTGCGGCTCCGCGTC
>JBBDSW010000190.1:0-6752 GCA_040904745.1 Nitriliruptoraceae bacterium | reverse complement strand
GCTCCGGGTTCCCCGTCGGCTCCGGGTTCCCCTGGGTCCCCTGCGGCTCCGCGTCCGCACGAAGCGCCGCAGCCGCTCCCGTGACCGCGCGGCGGGCGACCGCGGGCGTGGAGCTTCCGGCAGGCGACATGGAGGGGGCTCCCTGGTCGAGATCGCAACCGACGCGCCGTCGGGTCCGTGGCATGAGCGCGTGCGGCCGGTTTGAACGGGTGCGGGGACCAGCGGAACATCACCACCGGCCGCATCCGGGCGCGGACGCTAGCAAGGTGGGTCTGGGAGCGCCAAAGGGACCACGGGCAGGCAGGCGTGCCGTGCACGGTGCGAACGTCATCCGGAGCTTGCCGGACTCAGGGGTCGCCGACCGAGCGTCCCGGCACCTCGGCGACCTCGCTCCGCTCCTGCCCGCTGGCTTCCGGCGTGCCCACGCGGGTGCCGAGCACGGTGAGGACCACCCCGATCGCGCCGGCGACCGCCATCCAGGGCACCAGTTCCCCCAGGGGCAGGAACGACGGAGCGACCGAGCCGAACGCGAGCACGGCGGACCAGTAGTAGAGGATCAGCACGGCGCGCCGGTGGGAGTGACCGAACGCCAACAGCAGGTGGTGGAGGTGTCCGAGGTCGCCGCCCGTGACGGGTCGACGCCTGACGAGGCGTCTGACGACGGCGAAGGCCGTGTCCGCGAACGGGACGGCGAGCACCAGCACGGGCACGAGCAGCGGGATCGCGCCGTAGAAGTCCGCGTTGGAGGGAGCGGTGGTGCGGCCGACGTATGACACGCCCGCGACGCCGAGCAGCAGACCGAGCAACATCGACCCGGTGTCACCCATGTAGAGCCGGGCCGGATGCCAGTTGTGGATCAGGAACCCCAGGCTGGCGCCCGCTACCAGGGCGACGACCAGCGTCGCCGAGGTGGGCACGGCATCGACCAGCCCGCTCGGCTGGCTGCGCACGGCGAACAGGAAGAAGGCCACGGCGGCGATCGTCGAGACCCCGGCGGCGAGCCCGTCCAAGCCGTCGATCAGGTTCACCGCGTTGATCATGGCGACCAACGCGAGCACGGTCAGCGGGAGCCCGAGGTCCCGGGACAACACGATCACCTCGAGGCCCGGGATCCAGAAGTGCACCAATTGGACACCGAAGACGACCACGCCGAGTGCCGCCACGATCTGACCCGCGAGCTTGACCGTGGGCGGGAGAGAACGCAGGTCGTCCACGATCCCGATCGCGACGATGACGAGCACGCCGGCGAGCAGCGCGATCGGCTCGGAGGTCGTCGTGAACAGGGGGCCGAAGCTCGGGAGCAGGGAGGCGGTCCCGAGCGCGGCGAGCACACCGAGCGCCATCGCGATCCCTCCGAGGGTCGGAACCCGCGGAGGTGGTCGCTCCTGCCCGGTGTCCGGCGGGTGGGCCATGGCATCGGCGCCTCGCGCCAGTCGAGCCGCCACCGGGCAGGCCACCGCGGTGACGACCGCAGCGACCAGGGCGACGACCAGATGCGCGAGCATCTCAGGCGCCCCCGTCCGGTGGCAACGGGCCCGCCTCGGGGTAGGCCGGGAACCGCGAGACGAGGTCACGGACCTCGCCACGCACCCGGGTGCGATCGTCGTCGGTCCCGGTCAGCGCCGTGTCGATGAGCGCAGCCACCTGCGTCAACTCGTCCGGCCCCATGCCCTGGGTGGCGACACCGGAGGTCCCGACACGGATGCCGGAGGCCACCGCCGGCGGGTGCTGGTCGAAGGGGATCGCGTTCTTGTTCAGCACGATGCCGGCGGCATCGCAGCGCGCCTCGGCCTCCGCACCGGTCAACCCCTTGCCCGTGACGTCGGCCAGCAGCAGATGCGTGTCGGTGCCTCCGGAGATGATGCGGTGGCCACGGTCGGCGAGCCCCACGGCCAGCGCCCGGATGTCGTCGAGGATCCGCTGTGCGTAGGTCTTGAACGAGGGCTCCATGGCCTCCTTCAGCGCCACGGCCTTGGCCGCGATGACGTGCTCCAGCGGGCCACCCTGCGTCCCGGGGAACACCGCCTTGTCGATCGCCTTCGCCCAGCGCTCGTTCGCCAGGATGATGGCGCCTCGCGGACCACGCAGGGTCTTGTGGGTGGTGAAGGTGACGATGTCGCAGTAGGGCACCGGGTTCGTGTGCACACCGCCGGCGACCAGCCCGATGAAGTGGGCCGCGTCGCACAGCAGCACGGCGTCGACCTCGTCGGCGATGGCGCGGAACGCCTCGAAGTCGAGCTGACGCGAGTAGGCGGACCATCCGGCGATGATGAGCTTCGGGCGGTGTTCGAGGGCCAGCGACCGCACCTGGTCCATGTCGATGACCTCGGTGTCCTCGCGGACCCCGTAGGAGACGACGTCGAACCACTTGCCGGAGAAGTTGAGCGACATGCCGTGCGTGAGATGCCCGCCGTGCGGCAGGGACATCGCGAGCACCTTGTCCCCCGGTGCGACGGTCGCGAAGTAGGCCGCGATGTTGGCCGAAGCACCCGAGTGCGGCTGGACGTTCGCGTGATCCGCGCCGAACAGCCGCTTGGCGCGGTCGATGGCCAGCTCCTCGAGCGGGTCGATGACCTCCTCGCAGCCGCCGTAGTACCGCCGGCCGGGGTACCCCTCGGCGTACTTGTTGGTGAGGACGGAGCCCTGCGCGGCCAGCACCGCCGGTGACGCGAAGTTCTCGCTGGCGATCAACTGGAGACCGCTCCGTTGCCGATCGAGCTCACCGAGCAACCCCTCGGCCACCTCCGGATCCGTGTCGCGGAGCTGGTCGAAGTCAGGACCCCAGAACGTCGTCACCTGTGCCTCCATCGGCGGCGTGTGCGTTGTCCACGCGCCGGCGGGACGCGCGCCCCCAGGCTACTCGTCCCTGCCGCCGCCGTGTCCCGGTCCGGCCACCTCCTCCGGCCCGTCACCTCTCGGCTCCCCGGATCCCTCCCCGGACCCCTCCCCCGGGCCTCCGGCGAGCTGCGTCGCGGCGTCGACGGGATCGATGAGCCCCTCGGCGACGTCCAGCGCCAGCACGGTGGGCACGACCCCGTCTCGCAGGACGTGCGGACGGGAACGCGTCAGATCCACGATCGTCGATGGCACACCGTCCCCCCGCGGCCCCGCGTCGAGGTAGGCATCGACACGGTCGCCGAGCGCCTCCTCGGCTTCAGCGACCGTGCGTGGCGGCGCTTCGACCGACGCCCCCGCAGAGGTCACCGCGAGTGGCCCTACCGACCGGATCACCTCGAGCGCGACGTCGTCGAGCGGCATCCGGATCGAGATCGTCCCCTCGGTCTCCCCCAGATCCCACCGCGGCCGGTCCTGTGCCTCCAGCACGAGGGTGATCGGCCCGGGCCAGAACGCCGCGACGAGGTGGTCGGCCGCCGGCGGCACGTTGCGCGCGAGTCCGGCAAGCTGCTTCGGCGTGCGGATCAGCACGGGCAACGGGACGGAACGGTCGCGACCCTTCAGTGCGAACAGCGCCGTGGTCGCATCGACATCGAACGCATCGGCCGCGAGGCCGTAGACGGTGTCGGTCGGCACGACGACGAGCTTCCCACCACGCAACAGCTCGGCCGCCCGAGCGATCGCCGCCTCGCGCCCATCACCGGTGGCGTCGAGCACCTCGCTCACCCGGGACCTCCTTCACCGCACGTCACCGCGGTGGGTGGGCACCGCACACGCCAGCCTATGGGCACACGGGCACCGCCGGGATGCTCGCCACGATGGCTCGGTCCCGCCCCGCGAGGTCCGGGATGAGCTGCACCTCGGCGAGCCCCAGCCTCCTGGCCACCTCCACGGCATCCGCTCCTCGCCGCTCGTCCAGTTCCAGGATCACGACGCCACCCGGCCGCAGCCAACCGGCCGCTGCAGCGAGCAGGGCATCGACCACCTCGTGGCCGTCCTCACCGCCGAACAGCGCCGTCTGCGGATCGTGCTCGACGACCTCGCGGGGCAGCTGTCCCCGCTCGTCCGACGGCAGGTACGGGGGGTTGGCGACCAGGACGTCGAGGTGTCCTCGGAGGGCCGCCGGGAGCGGTTCGAGGAGGTCGCCGGTCAGGACCTGAGCGTCCCCATGCGGGTCGACCGTGGCGAGGTTCCGCCGAGCGAGGGCCACCGCCGTGGGGTCCAGGTCGGTGGCGATCACGCGGACCCCGGGGACCTCGGCGAGCAGGCTGCACGCGATCGCGCCGCTGCCGGTGCAGGGCTCGGCCACCACCGCCCCCGGCCCGAGCCGCAGGGCGTGGTCGATCGCCACACCCGCGACCACCTCGGTCTCGGGGCGCGGGAGGAACACGCCGGCGTCCAGGGACAGCTCCACGGTCCGAAACGGCCAGCTGCCGAGGATGAGCTGGAGCGGCTCGTGGTGCTCACGCCGCACCACCAGGGCCTCGAGCTGGTCGTGATCGAGGGTGCCGCCGGCGTTCGCATGCGCCAGCAGCCACCGGGCATCGGCCGCGGGAGCGGGCACGCCGGCCGCCTCGAGACGGCCGATGATCGCTCCCCGCACGTCGCGCTCAGCCACCTCGACGTCCATGCTCCTCAGACCCCCAGCGTCGGGTGCGGGTCATCGTCGAGCCCCTCGAGCCGCGCCTGCTGCTCGGCGCTGCGCAGGCCGGAGACCAGCTCGTCCAGCTCCCCGTCGAGCACCGCCTCGACGTCGTGGACGCTCAGCCCGATGCGATGGTCGGTGATCCGCGACTGCGGGATGTTGTAGGTCCGGATCTTCTCCGACCGGTCGCCCGAGCCGATCTGGCCCTTGCGGGCATCGGCGCGCTCCTGGGCCGCACGGTCCTCCTCGGCCTGCAACAGGCGCGCACGCAGGATCCTGAGCGCCTTGTCCCGGTTCTGGTGCTGGGACTTCTCGTCCTGGCAGGAGATCACCAGGCCGGTCGGCAGGTGGGTGATGCGCACCGCGGAGTCGGTGGTGTTCACGCTCTGTCCACCCGGGCCGGAGGACCGGAAGACGTCGATGCGCAGGTCGCCCGGGTCCACCTCGACGTCGATCTCCTCGGCGGCCGGCAGCACGGCGACCGAGGCGGTCGAGGTGTGGATCCGTCCCTGGGACTCGGTCTGCGGCACCCGCTGGACGCGGTGCACCCCCGACTCGTGCTTGAGGTGGGCGTAGGCACCGCGACCGATGATCTCCACGATCGCCTCCTTGATGCCGCCGATGCCCTGTGGCGAGCGGTCGAGCACGCGCGTCCTCCACCCCTGCCGTTGGGCGTAGCGCTGGTACATCTCCTCGAGCTCACCGGCGAACAGCCCCGCCTCGTCCCCACCAGCGGCGGCGCGGATCTCCATGATGACGTCGCGGTCGTCCTTGGGGTCCTTCGGGACCAGGGCCAGTTGCAGCTCAGCCGCCAGCGCGTCGCGGCGGGCCGCGAGCTCCTCGGCTTCGGCCGTCATCGCCGCCGCGTCGTCCCCGGTGGACTCGGCCGCCATCTCCCGGGCGGCCTCGAGGTCCGCGACGACCTCGCGCCACCGGCGGTACAGGCCGACGACCTCGCTCAGCTCGGCGTGCTGCTTGGCCAGCGTCGTATAGCGCTCCCCGTCGGCGGCGACCTCCGGATCGGCGAGCTGTGCCTCGAGGTCCTGGTGCCGATCCTCGAGCTGCGCGAGCTTCTCGAACACCTCACGCGCCCCGATCGGGGTCCGCGGTCGCGCCCTCCGCCTGCGGCTCGACGTCGTCGCTTGCGACCTTGCCGTCGGCGTCGGCGACGCGGACCTCGGCCGATTCCAGCACCACCTCGAGGCTGTCGTGGGCCAGCACGACCGTGCTGTCCAGGGTGGTCGGGACCCGGCCGGTGCGGCTCTCGGCGGGCACCACGGCCTCGAACGAGCGGATGGCGACCTCGATCTGGTCCTGGTCGGGCGGCTTGGTCGTGATGAGCTGGAGCCACAGACCGGGCTTCATGATGGCCCGCACCAGGAGGTTGTCCCCCTTGGCCGCCCCGAGGCGCAGGCCCTCGTAGGCCGCACCGGCCACGACCGGCAGGAGCACGATCCGAAGCAGCACGTGGTAGAGGACCGCCCCCCACCAGGCGATGCCTTCCGGAGGCGGCACCAGCAGGCCACCGGCGGTGTAGATCACCACGGCCAGCAGCATCACCAGGATGAGGAAGTTGGTCCCGCAGCGCACGTGCAGCGTCGAGTAGCGGTCGACGTTGGCGGGCTCCAGCACCTCGCCGTGTTCCCACGCTGCGATGGTCTTGTGTTCCGCCCCGTGGTACTGGAACACCCGCCGGATGTCGGAGAGCAGCGAGATGGACCACAGGTAGGCGAGGAAGATCACGATCCGGATGGCGGACTCGACCAGGTGGAACCACAGCCCGTCGCCCATGACGTTGCCGATGAGCGCGTCGATGCCCTTGGTGCTCGCCGACGGGAGGAAGATGAAGACCCCGACGAACAGCAGGCCGGCGAGCAGCATCGAGACGCCCATCGCCGCGCTGGAGAGCTCCTCCTCGTCCTCGTCCTCGGGCATCGACCGTGTCGCCGAGATCCCGAGCGCCTTCATCCCGATCGTCAGCGAGTCCACCAGCGCGTAGCAGCCACGGATCATCGGCCACTTGAGCCAGGGCTTGCGCCTCGGCAGCGTCGAGGTGGGGTGACACTCGAGCCAGATGTCGCCCTCCGGCTGGCGCACCGCGACCGCCCAGCGATCGGAGCCGCGCATCATCACGCCCTCGATGACCGCCTGGCCGCCGTAGTAGTGCGGGGCCAACTCGAGGACGTCCTCGTCAGGTTCTGCCTTCAGAGCC
>JBBDSW010000189.1:0-2684 GCA_040904745.1 Nitriliruptoraceae bacterium | reverse complement strand
TCTCGGCGATCTTCGGAGTGCTGTACGCGTTGGCGCTCGGAGCGTTGACGCAGAGCTATGGCCGGGGTGTCGCCTTGGGTGCCGTCTATGGCGTCATTGCCTGGGTCGTCGGCGCCTTGGTGATCATGCCGATGTGGCTGGGCATGTCGGAGATGGTCTTCGTGGTCGGTCAGGATCAGGTCTTGAGCCTGGTCGGTCATGTGGTCTTCGGGATCGTGCTGGGCGCCGCCTATCGCGGCATGACCGCGCGAGAACGGGATCCAGCGCGAGCGGTGTGACACCCGGCCGCGCTCCAGCCTGACCCACCGGGCCCGCCGGGTTTTCTCCCGGCCCGGACGGGCTGGGCGCCATCTGCGCCCGCGTGGGCCCCGCCGCACCCCCGGCGTCGGGGCCCACGACCGAACCGGTCGTACCGACCCGACGGTCAGGTGCGGCTGCTCCACCCCGTGGGCCCGGCCGTCATGCTCGTTCCGTGTGAACGACGGGAGCAACCATGGACAGCCACAGCGCGACGATCGCCGACATCCCGATCCGGTGGGAGGAGCAGGATGGCGAGGGCGACACACCGGTTGTGCTGATCCACGGCATCCCGACCAGCCCTGCGCTGTGGCGTCACGTCACGCCACAGCTGGGCGGGCTACGGGTGTTGGCTTTCGAGATGGTCGGCTACGGCCAGAGCATCCCCGCCGGGGTCGACCGTGACATCTCGGTCGCCGCCCAGGCGCGCCACCTCGATGCCTGGCTCGACCACCTCGGGCTCGATCGGGTCATCCTCGTGGGCCACGACCTCGGTGGTGGGGTCGCCCAGATCGCCGCCGTCCGACGTCGGGAACGATGTGCCGGCCTGCTGCTCACCAACGCCATCGCCTACGACTCGTGGCCCATCCCCAGCGTCAAGGCGATGCGCGCCGCCGCCCCGGTAGTTGCCCGAATGCCGAAGCGGCTGCTGAAGGCGACCCTCGGGATGCTGCTCGCCCGGGGCCACGACGACCCGGCCGTGGCCCGCGAATCCCTCGAGGTTCACTTCTCGCACTACGCCGCCCACGACGGGGCCGCGGCGCTCGCTCGTCAGGTCTCGGCCCTCGACGTCCGGGACACGTTGCAGGTTGCCGGAGACCTGCCGGGCCTCGGCGTTCCCAGCCGGATCGTGTGGGGACTGGCCGACCAGTTCCAGAAGGCCAGCTACGGCCAGCGGCTGGCCCGCGACCTCTCCGCCCGCGCGACCGGTATCCGCGGAGGAAAGCACTTCACCCCCGAGGACCATCCGCAGGTCATCGCGGAGGCGATCCGCGAGCTGGTGGTCGAGGCTGCCTGAATCGGCAGCGGTCGCCGATCAAGCGAGAAAGGAAGAGCCCCTTGTCCATCGGTGTTCGGGCTGGCGCTGGCCGCCGTGATCGAGACCGGCTGGAAGCTCCTCGGTGACCGTCCCCGGACCGACCGGCCCCGATGAGGATCTGCGCTCTCGCGTGTGACGCGCTTCGCGCGGGCGGTGTGCTCCGCATCGTCGGCTCTTGAAACGTCGTTTCCTTCGTCGAACGCCTTTCCCACGCTCCGCGGCCACCGCACCGTGCTATCGGCATAGCCGCATATCTCAATCCATCGATCGCTTGTGGCGATATGCTGCGCGCCGTCTGTCGCCGTCGACCGCTGGAGGAGTCACCGTGGGTCGTCCAGGCATCGTCACGGCCGAACCGGTCGCATTGCCGGAACACGAACTGCTCGCTCGCGTGTTCCGGACCTTGGGTGACGCCACTCGCCTGCGTCTGCTCGAGATCCTGCTCGAGCGGGGCGAGACGACGCAGCGCGAGCTCGTCGCGGCCGTGGGCGCCCCTCAGCCACGCGTGTCGGAACACCTCAACTGCCTCGCCTGGTGCGGGCTCGTCACCGCCGAGCGTGCCGGACGCACCGTCGCCTACCGCATCCTCGAACCACGGGCCGAACAGTTCATCGCGATGGCGCGCGAGTTCTTGACCGACAACCTCGCGGCGGTCGGGTGCTGCACCGTGCTGGACGAGAGCCGTTGACGCCCGCGGACATCGACCCGAAGGTCACGCCATGACGAGCACCGGCCCGAAGCCGGAGGGAATCCGCTTCGAGGAGTTCAAGCGCTCGTTCTACTACGGCGACCATGCCGACATGCAGTTCAAGTATCTCGCGAAGCTCTCGGACGGTGCCGCCGGCGACACCATCGCCGCGTTGCTCGAACTGCTCGGCGAAGCATTCGACACCGGTGACCTCGCGCCCCTGCGGCGGGCGGCGCTCGAAGCCCAAACGGCCGCCTACACCCCTGACGAGCCGGCGGTGCCGGAGGTCGACGACGCCCCGTTCACCCCCCTGAGCGGTCCACTGTCGGACCAACGGCTCGCGCTGATCTCGGCCGGCGGGGTGTTCGTCACCGACGACGACCCGATGGGTCCCGACGCACCGACCCAGCAGGAAGCGCTCGCGCTGATCACCGACTACCTGCGCGGGACACCGACCCTGTCGAGCATCCCGCGCGACACCCGAACCGAACGGCTGACCGCCCGGCACCCGGGCTACGACGCGCGAAGCGCCCAACGCGACATCAACACGGTCTTCCCGCTCGATCACCTGCGCGACCTGGCCGAAGAAGGTCGTGTCCAGCTCATCGACGAGCACTACGGCTTCACCGGCGCCACGTCCCAGACGCGGCTGCGCAAGGA
>JBBDSW010000188.1:0-2711 GCA_040904745.1 Nitriliruptoraceae bacterium | reverse complement strand
CAGAACCCGGAGCTGGTCCGCCAGCGCCTGCGGCAGTCGGGGCTGAGCGACAGCGAGATCCGGGCGCAGCTGGGGGCGGCCGGCATGCCGACGAACGCGCTCGACCAGTTCCTCGGGGGTGGGCCGGTCGAGCCGGGTGCGGTCGCGGGTGCGGACGTCACGCGGGCGATGGAGCTGCTCGGGATCTCGATCGCGCCGGACGGGCTGACCGCGGTGCCGCTCGAGACGGGGCTGCAGCTTCGCGGGGCCGAGGCTGCCGACACCGCCACCGGCTTGCCCATCTTCGGCGTGAGCCAGTTCCGGCGCGCGACCACGCAGTTCCAGCCGCTCCTGTCGGGCCCCGTGCCGAGCAACTACCGCATCGGGCCGGGCGACCGGATGGTGTTGGTGCTCACCGGCGACGTGCAGATCGCGCATGAGCTCGAGGTCACCCGCGAGGGCTTCATCGTCATTCCGAACGTGGGGCAGATCGCGGTCTCGAACCTGACCATGGACGGGCTCCGGACGCTGCTCCGTGAGCGCCTGGGCCGCTCCTACTCGGGCATCGAGCGGGGGACGACCACCTTCGACCTCACGGTCTCGCAGCTGCGCACCAACCAGATCTACGTGATGGGCGAGGTGCGCCAGCCCGGCGCGTATCAGCTGTCGTCGGTCGCCACGGTCCTGAACGCGCTCTACGCCGCCGACGGCCCGACGGACCTCGGGTCGCTGCGCCAGATCCAGCTCCGCCGCCGGACGGGCGAGACGGTGACGCTCGATCTGTACCGTTACCTGCTCGAAGGGGCCACCGAGAACGACGAGATTCTCGAGCAGGGCGACATCGTGTTCGTGCCCGTGCGGGAGCGCCAGGTGTCGTTGCACGGGTCGGTCACGCGCCCCGCGTTCTACGAGCCGGCACCGGACGAGGACCTCTACGACATGCTCCGCGCCGCGGGGGGCTTCGGCCCGGACGCGCGCCGGAGCCGCATCACCATCCACCGGGTGCTCGAGCCGGGCGCCCGGGGTCCGGGGCTGACGGACCGCGCGGCGATCGACCTCGCGCTCGCGTCGTCGAACGACCCGTCCGATCCGAGGTATCTGGGTGGCGTGGTGGTGCCGCCGGTCGGCCTCCAGCACGGCGACTCGGTCGTGGTGGACAGCGTGCCCGCTCTGGCGGACGCCTATTACGTCAGCGTCCGCGGGCGCGTGCAGTCGCCCGGACGCTTTCCATGGCAGGACGGCATGACGCTGCGCGACCTGGTCGAGCTCGCCCGGGGGCCGGTCGTCGGCGCGGACCTGCGGGAGGGCGAAGTGGCCCGGCTTCCTGACGACCGGCAGGCCGGGGAGCTCGCCGAGCTCATGCGCGTGCCGCTCGACTCGAGCTACCTCGATCTCGCCGGGCCCGGTCAGCTGTTCCGGGGTCCCGCCGGCGTGCCGTTCCCTCCGGCCGGGACCGCGCCCGACTTCGAGCTCGAGCCGTTCGACCAGGTGACCATCCTGCTGCAGCCCGACTTCCAGCTCCAGCGTGACGTGGCGATCACCGGCGAGGTGTCGGTGCCGGGAAGCTATACCCTCCTCAGCAAGGCCGACCGGCTGGCCGATCTGGTGGGACGCTCGGGCGGGCTGCTTCCGACGGCGTACGCGGAGGGCGCGCGTCTGTTCCGGAACGGGGAAGAGTTGGGCCGTGTCGACATCGAGCTCCCGCAGGCCCTCGCCGACGCGTCGAGCGCTCACAACATCGCGCTCGCGCCCGGCGACTCGCTGCACGTCCCGGTCTACTCGCCGACCGTGGTCGTCCAGGGCGCGGTGAACTCACCGTCGACCGTGCTCTACCGTGAGGGCCAGGGGCTCGACTACTACATCGAGAGCGCCGGAGGCTTCCGCCGCGACGCCGACGAGGGCCGCACCGCGGTGCGCTACGCGAACGGCCGCGCGGAGCTGCGCGACAAGTTCCTGTTCTGGTCGAGCTACCCGGCGCCCGGACCCGGCAGCGTGGTGACCGTGCCGACCGAGGACCCCGCGGACCGGTTCAACTGGCGCGGGCTGATCACGGACCTGGTGGCGGTGACGGGGTCCGTCGCGACGGTGATCATCGTGTTGACGAGGTAAGGGGCCGTGTTACATGTTACGTGACATGTAACGACTCGAAGGGGTGGCCGTGGGCGACTCGAAGAAGGGTTTGACGGTGCGCGAGCGCGTCGCGGCGTACCGCGCGCGCTTGAGGGAAGAAGGACTCCGGCCCGTGCAGATCTGGGTGCCCGACACCCGGGACCCGGAATTCCAGGAGGAAGCGCGGCGTCAGGCACGGGTGGTGGCCCGGAGCCCACACGAGTCCGAGGACCAGGCCTTCATCGACGCCGTCTCGAGCTTCGACGACGCGTGAGGCGTGGCGAGATCTGGACGGTCTCGAGCACAGGCGATGCCGGGAAGCCCCGCCCGGCCGTCCTCGTCCAGGACGACCTGTTCGACGGAACGGCCTCGGTCACGCTTTGCGTCTTCACCAGCGACGCGACGGAGGCCCCGATCCTGCGGCTGCTCGTGGAGCCCGACGAGCAGAACGGGCTCCGCACACCGAGCCGTCTCATGGTCGACAAGCTGGTCACGGTGCCCAGGGCACGCCTCGGAGCACGCGTGGGTCGCCTCGGGGACGAGGACATCGTCCGCCTGAACCGGGCCATGCTGGTGTTTCTGGGGATGGCGGGCTAGGCCGGGGGCCGGTCACACCCGCTGCC
>JBBDSW010000187.1:0-17124 GCA_040904745.1 Nitriliruptoraceae bacterium | reverse complement strand
CCGACGGTCGGGTCCGCCTGGCGAACCCGTTGGCACAGGACGCGGCGGCGATGCGTCCGTCGCTGCTCGAGGGCCTCTTGCAGGCGGTCCGCCGCAACCACGGGCAGGGCCGTCCCGGTGTCGCGCTGGCGGAGCTGGGCCGCTGCTTCCGCCCGGTGGACGACCCGCTGGGGATCGCGCTGGATGCGGTGATCGGCACGGACTGGCGGTGGACCGATCCGGACGGCGCACCGATCCCGTTGCAGCCACGCGTGATCGCGCTGGCGGCCCAGGGTCGGAAGGTCGGCGAGGGCTGGCTGGACGTGGACGACACGTGGTCGGTGTGGGACGTGCTGGACGTCCTGGACCGGGTTGCGCGTTGGCTGGCACCGCCGGACGATCCAGGCTGGCAGCTGGAGCGGGTGGCGATCGAGCGGGACGGCTTCCATCCGGGGCGGACCGCGTCGTTGAGGCTCCGTGGGACCGAGATCGGGATGGTCGGCCAGCTGCATCCGGAGGAGGCCGAGCGCCGGGATTTGCCGGAGCCGGTGGTGGCGGGGGAGCTGCTGTTGGAGCCGTTCCTGGCGGTGATCCCGGACGGCGGGCACCCGCCGGTTGCCGCTCGGCATCTGGTCCGCCATCCGGCGATGACGGTCGACGTCGCGCTGGTCGCCGACGACGAGGTGAGCTACGCGACGCTCAAGCAGGCCGTGCGCTCGGGTGCGGGTCCGCTGCTCGATGAGCTGTGGTTCTTCGACGAGTACCGCGGCGAGCAGCTGGGCGAGGGGCGGCGCAGCGTGGCGATGCGCCTACGCCTCCAGGACCCGGAACGGCAGCTCACGGACGCGGACGCCGAGCAGGTGATCGATGCGGTGGCCGCCGCTGCCGAAGGGGTTGGCGCGACGCTCCGGCGGTGAACCGGCGGCTCCGAGGAACGTGTGTCGGTGTCGCCGCTGGAGGCCCGTGCGGCTCGGCGACCAACTCCCGCCACACGGATCGACCGCCTGCGTTCTGCGGCAGTGGACTGACGGTATGTCCTCGGACATGGGGGCTGCAGGATCCCCGTCCCGCCAGCCGCTGCTTGCCGGACATGAGGCAGCACTTCGCGTTCGGCACTGACCCGTGCCTCAGCGCCAGGTGCGGGACCGGAGGTTTGCGGCCGCACCGTCGCCAGCGAGGATCTGCACGCAGCGACGCCCCGACCGTCACGGCCGGGGCGTCGCTGTCGTGCGAACCGAGTGCTACTTGATGTTGAATGAACCGTCGATCAACGTCGCCCCGTAAGTCTCGGAGTGTCCACAGGTTTTTTCGTCAGGCGAGACATCGTGGACCCTGACCTTCGTGCCCTCAGCGTTGATGGTCACCGCGCCGTACTCCACCCAGAAGCCTTCCTGGTTCTTCACGTCACCGGACATGGTGACGTCGCCTTCCGCATCGACGTGCAAGCAGTCGACGACGCCGTGGAACGCGCGGTCATCCTGCGTGTACTGGAACATGCCCTTCGTGGTCCCGTCAGCTGCGGTCCGGCTGGAGACCGCAAGATCGAAGGTGCCATCACTGCCGTAGGCGAACTCGCCACCTCCGGTGACCTGGTTGTCCCACTTGCCGTTCGCCATAGCTGGCGCCATCGCGCTCATCGCAAGGGCGATGACCATCGCCATCACTAGGAATGTCTTCTTCATCGTGCGTTCCTTCCCTGACGTGCGCCTGGCACGTCGGTTGGTGGGAAGGTGTGCCGGTTTCGTCGCTGGCTCCCCGTGCGGCTCGACGACCATCTGCCGCCGTACGGATCGGTGCCTCACACCCCGTGGCCGGGTTCCCGTCCCCGACCTCGATCTCGAACCTAACCGGGCGGTGTGACCGCGTGATGGCTCGGGACCGATCGAGGACCAAAGTCCCTACGGCTTCCTGGACTGCGTGTCGGATCGTCTACGCAGGGAGCGACCGTCTGCGTTCTGCGCCCGTACGCTGGCGGCATGTCTTCGGTCAAACTGCCCTACGGCGTCTCGGTCCCCGAGACCGAGCTCGAGCTGCGTGCGGCCCGCTCTAGCGGGCCCGGCGGCCAGAGCGTCAACACCACCGATTCCAAGGTGGAACTGCGGTGGGACGTCTCCACCTCGTCGGCACTGAACGACACGCAGCGCGACCGCTTGCTCGACCGCCTGTCCTCACGTCTGACCCAGGACGGGGTGCTGATCCTCACCGGCTCCGAGCACAAGAGCCAGCACCGCAACCGCGAGGCCGTGCTCTCCCGGTTCGAGTCGATCGTGGGAGAGGCGCTGGAACCCCCACGCCAGCGCCGGCGGACCCGGCCGACCAGGGGATCGAAGGAACGCCGGCTGAAGCACAAGAAGCACCGCGGGGAGATCAAGCGGCTCCGCAAGAACCCGCCGCCGGCCACCTGAGCCGGTGCGCGCCGCCAGACCCCGGCACCCGCCTCTGACGCCGGAGCGTCACAGCAGCTCCGGCCTCTCGAACGGCTCACCGTCCAGGTGCTCGGCCAGGAACGCGAGCACCGTCTGGTACCAGAGCCGGGCGTGCTGGGGTTTCAGCACCCAGTGGTTCTCATCCGGGAAGTACAGGAACCGGGCCTCCACGTCGTGGCGGACCAGGTCGGGCCACAGCGTCAGCCCCTCGCTGATCGGGACGCGGAGGTCCTTCTCCCCGTGGATCACCAGCATCGGGGTCGTGATGTTCGCGACGTGGCGGTCGGGGGAGTTCTCCACGTACCGGCGCGGATCCTCGTACGGGTCACCGAACTCGCGCTCCCAGAGGAGTCCTGCGTCGGTCGTGCCGTGGAAGCCGGGGAGCGACCACAGGGACGCGTGGGTGACGATCGCGCGGAACCGGTCGGTCTGTCCGGCGATCCAGTTGACGAGGTAGCCGCCGAACGAGCCACCGGCGACCGCGACCCGGTCGGCGTCGATCTCGGCGCGCGAGGCCGCGTCCTCGACCGTGGCCATGACATCGGTGTAGGGCGCGTCGTACCACCGGCCCCAGCCACGCTCGATGAACGCGCGGCCGTAACCGGTCGAGAGTGCCGGGTCCGGCAGCAGCACCGCGTAGCCGGCGGCGACCAGCACGTGCGGGTTCCACCGCCAGTGCCAGCCGTTCCACGACGACAGTGGGCCGCCGTGGACCATCACCACCAGCGGCACCGGTCCCGACTCCTCCACGTCGTTCGGGGTGAGCAGCCACGAGCCGACTCCCACCCCGTCGTCGGCGGTGGTGACCAGCCGCTCCACGCGGGCGACCGCAGGGTCCTCGCCGGCGGGGGAGGGCAGGGCTCGCGGTTCCTGCACCTCGCGGTCGGTGGCGATGCGGACCGGACGGGGCGGGGCGTCGACCGCCGAACGCAGGGCGTGCAGCGTCCCGTCCCGGGCGATCACGGCGTCGGTGTGGGCACCATCGGCGGTCAGGCGCGTCACCCGGTCGTCGGCTACGTCGATGCGCAGGAGCGGTCGGTGTCCGTGATCGTCGGTTGCGCAGACGACGGCGTCGCCGGTCGGTAGCCACTTCGGAGCCGACGGCCAGCGGTCCAGGTGCGGGGCGATCTCCTGGCTCGTGCCCTCGCGCAGGTCGACGACGACCAGCGTGTCCTCCTCCACACGGTCCGGGGCACCGATGTCGCTGGCGACGCACACCACCGATCGGCCGTCGGCGGAGACATCCGGGCTGTCGTGGTCACGCCCGTCGGCGAGCAGGATCCGCCGCTCGCCGGAAGCCACGTCGATCGCGACCAGGTCGCTGGCGAGGTCGCCCGGCTGCTGCCGCGCACCGGTCCGTCGCCAGCTGGTCACGACCGTGGCGCCGTCCGGGGTGAGCGCGAAGCTGGCCCCCTGCAGCCCCGGGCCGCGGGCAAGCAGCCGGACGGCGTTCGGGCCGGAACGCGACGGGTCGAGGACCCACAGCGCGGGTTCGCGGGGGCCGATCCAGTGGTCCCAGAACCGGATCGGGTACTCGCCACGGTCGTAGAGCTGGGCGGTCACACCGGCGTCACGCCGTGCCTCGTCCTGGTCCTCGTCCGCGGCCAGCGTGTCGACGCCACGATGCAGCTCGGCGGTGAACACCGCCACCTCGGCGTCCCTGGCCGCGACGACCCCGCCAACGCCGGCCTTCGGTGCGACGAGCAGCTCCGCCTCGCCGCCAGCGCGGGGCAGGCGCCACAGGGCGGTCGGGGGATCGTCGGGGGTGTCCTTGGCGTCAGGGTCCGGGCGTGCCGAGGTGAACAGGAGGTCGCCGCTCGCGAGGAAGGTCGCGCCGTTCTCGCCCGGCGCGGCCCGTGTGAGGCGGCGGGGCTCCTGCTCGCCGGTCGGGTCGAGCCCCCAGATGGCCGAGCGGTAGCGCTTGTCGTCCGGGCTCGGGGTCGCCACGGCCACGGCCAACAGCGAGCCGTCCGGGGGCGGCCGCGAGCCCCGACAGCCGCGGCGAGGCCAGCATCCGCTCCAGCTCCGCGGCGGCACCCGATGCGGGTGCGGCCTCGGTGTCGTCGGCGGGGGAGGAGGCGTCGGGCGGGGTGGTCACGGTGCATCGGCTCCGGTCGGTGGTCGCGGGCGGCGACCCGCATCTGGCGTGACGGTAGTGGCGCCGCAGGCACCCGGAACACGCCGGTTTGCATAATCCTGCAACTTCCTGCATCCTGCGCGTTCATCAGGATCGACCACCCCGTCCGGAGCCCGTTGTGAACCACCGTCTCGGCATCGTCGGCGCCTCCGGGTACGGGGGCGGGGAGCTGCTGCGGCTCTTGGCCGGCCATCCCACGATCGACGTCGAGGTGGTCGCGGCCCACTCGCAGGCGGGGCAAAGGGTCGCCGAGCTGTTCCCCAACCTCGCGGGCGTACGCACCTTCGACACCGTCGACCTCGACGAACTGGGGGAGCTGGACGTCGTCGTGCTGGCGACCCCGCACGGTCCGGCGCTCGAGCTCGGCGCGGCGCTCTACGACGGCGGCACGCCGGTCATCGACCTCTCGGCCGCTTTCCGCCTGAGCGCCGAGGGGTTCCAGACCTGGTACGGCGAGTCCCACCCCCGGCCGGACCTGGCCGCCGGCGACGAGGACGCCGCTCCCGACGTCGCCTACGGCCTCCCGGAGCTGTACCGCGACCTGGTGGTCGGCGCGACGCTGGTCGCCAACCCCGGCTGCTACCCGACGGCCAGCCTGCTGGCGCTGGCGCCCGTGAGTTCGCTGCTCGAGCCGGGCTCGATCATCGTGGACGCCAAGAGCGGGACCTCCGGCGCGGGGCGCGCGGCCAAGGACCACCTCCACTTCTCCCACGTCCACGGGGACCTGGTCGCCTACGGCGCTCCCAGCCACCGCCACACCGGCGAGATCGAGCGGTGGTTGCCCGGGGGACTGGGCGCGGTCACCTTCACCCCGCACCTGGTGCCGATGAGCCGCGGGCTGCTGGCCACCGCCTACGGGACGCTGCGGGACGGCACCACGGCCGAGCAGGTGCAGGACGCCCTGGACGACGCCTACCGCGACGAGCCGTTCGTCCACCTCCTGCCGCCGGGCACCTTCCCCCACACCAAGGCGCTCGCCGGATCCAACGGCTGCCAGGTCAGCGCGGTCGTGGACGAGCGGACCTCGCGGGTGACCGTCACCGCGGCGATCGACAACCTCGGCAAGGGGGCCGCCGGGCAGGCGCTGCAGAACGCCAACCTGCTGCTCGGCGAGGACGAGACGCTCGGGCTGTCTGCGATCGGGGTCTACCCGTGATCGCCGGCTGGGGACCGGACGACCGGTCCGGACTGACCCCGATCGACGGTGGGGTGACCGCGCCGGCCGGCTTCACCGCCTCCGGTGTGGTCAGCGGCGTGAAGCCCTCCGGCAAGCCCGACCTCGCCGCGGTCGTGGCCGACGAGCCCGCGTCGGTCGCGGTGGTGACCACCACCAACCTCGTCAAGGCCCCGTCCTGCACCTTGACCGAACGCCACGCCGCCGGCGGCACCGCTCGTGCCGTCCTGATCAACAGCGGCAACGCCAACGTCTGCACCCCCCACGGCGAGGAGCACACGCTCGCGATGGCCGCCGGGGCCGCCGAACAGCTCGGGGCCGACGCGAGCGACATCCTGGTCATGTCGACCGGGGTCATCGGCGTCCCGCTGCCGCTGGACCGCATCACGACCGCACTCCCGGCGCTGTTCGAGCACCTGAGCCCCGACGGCGGCGCGAAGGCGGCCGAGGCGATGCTCACCACCGACACCCACGCCAAGCAGGTCGCCTTCGAGGTGGTCGACGAGGCCGGTGGCCGCTGCGTGGTCGCCGGGATGGCCAAGGGGGTCGGCATGATCGAGCCGAACATGGCCACCCTGCTCGTCGTGCTGACCACCGACGCACCGCTCCAGGCGCCGCTGCAACGCCGCATGCTCACCGGCGCGGTCAGGCAGACCTTCAACCGCATCAGCATCGACGGCGATGGCTCCACCAGCGACACGGTCGCGCTCTTGGCCAGCGGCCAGGCCACCACCCCCCCGAGCCTCGAGGTGGTCGGCCGCGCGCTGCATGCCGTCTGCGCGGACCTCGCCGAGCAGGTCGTGGCCGACGGGGAGGGCGCCAGCCGCGTCGCCGCGGTCACGGTCACCGGCGCCGCCACCGAGGCCGAGGCCGAGGCGCTCGCCCGGGCCATCGCCACCTCGCTGCTCGTGCGGGCTGCGATCCACGGCGCCGACCCGAACTGGGGTCGGATCCTGATGGCGATGGGCACCGCCGGGGTCGAGTTCGACCCGCGCCGGGTCAGCGTGACCTGCGCCGGCGTGACGGTGTGCCGGTTCGGGGTGGCCACCAGCTTCGACCGTGGCCAGGCCGCCGCCGCGATGGACCACCCGGTCGTCGAGATCGTCGCCAACGTCGCCTCCGGGGACGCCCACGCCACGATGCTGACCTGCGACCTCACCCCCGAGTACGTCCGCTTCAACGCCGAGTACACGACATGACGAACGAACAGGCCGACGTGCCCGCCACCCCGCCGTCCGGCAGCCAGCACCTGAGCCCGAGGCTCGGGGGCCGGCGCATCACCACCGCCGACGACGTCTCGACCGAACGGGTCGAGGTCGCCCAGGAGAAGGCCGCGGTGCTGCGTGAGGCGCTGCCGTGGATCACCCGGTTCCACGGGCAGACCATCGTCATCAAGTACGGCGGCAACGCCATGGTCGACGACGAGCTGAAGCGCTCCTTCGCCGCGGACGTCGCCCTGCTGCACTTCGTCGGGCTCAAGCCCGTGATCGTCCACGGCGGGGGGCCGCAGATCAGCGAGCTGGCCGCCGCGCTCGACGTCCCGTCCCGCTTCGTCGGGGGGCTCCGCGTGACCGACGGTCCCATGATGGACGTGGTCCGGATGGCGCTGCTCGGCAAGGTGAATCCGGAGGTCGTCTCGCTGGTCGCGGACGCCGGCGGTCGGGCGGTCGGGGTGGCAGGTACCGACGCGGGGCTGTTGCAGGTGAGCCCGGCCAAGGGAGCGGGCGGCGAGGACCTCGGACTGGTCGGCGAGGTGGAGCGGGTCGACACCCGCTACCTCGACGAGTTGCTCGACGACGGGTTCCTGCCCGTCGTGGCCACGATCGGCCGCGATGCCGACGGCATCGAGCGCAACGTCAACGCGGACCTCGCGGCCGGGGCGATCGCCGCGGCGCTCGGGGCGACCAAGCTCGTCTACCTCACCGACGTCCCGGGCCTCTACCTCGACTTCGGCGACCAGGAGAAGCAGGCGCTGGTCAGCGAGGTCGGCGTCGACCGGCTCGCCGCCATGCTCGAGGACGACGAACTGCACGAGGGCATGCGGCCGAAGGTCCGCTCGATCGTCGCGGCGGTCCGGGCCGGCGTGCCGCAGGCCCACATCCTCGACGGCCGGGTCCTGCACGCCGTCCTGATCGAGATCTTCACCGACGAAGGGGTCGGGACCATGGTCACCTCGTCGATTCCGGCCCGCTCCGGTGCGGCGATGGCGCGTCCGGCAGGTGGCGCATGAGCACCGCGACACCCGTCCCCGCCGAGCTCGCCTCGCGCGCCGACGCCCACGTGATGCGCTCCTACGGCCCGCCCAAGGCCGCGTTCGTCCGCGGGCAGGGGACCGCCCTGTTCGACGCCGACGGCAACGCCTGGCTCGACTTCCTGTGTGGCCTGGCGGTCACCAGCCTCGGACACGCCCACCCGGCCGTCACCGAGGCCGTCAGCCGGCAGGCCGCGACGCTGGTCCACACCTCGAACCTCTACCTCACCGAGCCGGCTATCGCGCTCGCCGAGAAGCTCGCCGAGATCACCGGGTGGGACGACGCGAAGGTGTTCTTCGCCCAGTGCGGCGCCACCGCCAACGAGGCGGCGCTCAAGCTCGCCCGCAAGCACGGCAAGCGCACCCATCCCGACAAGGTCCGGGTCGTCGCCCTGGAGGGCTCCTTCCACGGCCGCACGCTGGCCACCCTGGAGGCCACCGGACAGCTCGAGAAGCACGTGCCGTTCGAACCGCTGGCCGGCTTCGTCGACCACGTCCCCGCGGACGACCCCGGGGCACTCACCGCGGCGGTGACGGACGAGACCTGCGCCGTCCTGCTCGAGGTCGTGCAGGGGGAGGGCGGGGTCGTGGCGCTCTCGGAGGACATGCTCGTGGCGGCCCGCGACGCGTGCGACGCCCACGGCGCCCTGCTGCTCATCGACGAGATCCAGACCGGCATCGGCCGCACCGGCCCCTGGTTCGCCTTCCAGGACTCGGGCGTCGTGCCGGATGTCATCACGGTCGCCAAGGCGCTGGCCAACGGGCTGCCGATCGGCGCCTGCATCGCCCGCGGGAAGGCAGCCGAGGTGTTCGAGCCCGGCGACCACGCCACCACCTTCGGCGGCAACCCGGTGACCTGTGCCGCGGCGCTGGCCGTGCTCGACACGATCGAGCGCGACGGGCTGCTCGAGCGTGCCGCCACCCGCGCACGCCGGCTGTCCGGCGCCCTGGAGGCGCTCACCGGCGAGGTGCCCTACGCCGCCGGGGTGCGGGGCCGCGGTCTGCTGGTCGGCCTGGAGCTCGATGCCCCCGTGGCCGCCGAGGTGGAGGCCGCCTGCCGGGAGCGCTTCCTGCTGGTCAACGCCGTCCGGCCGGACGTGATCCGCCTCGCCCCACCGCTGACGGTCAGCCGCGAGGAGATCGACCTCGCGGTCACCGGGCTCTCCGAGGCACTGGCCGCGGTGGCCGCTGCCCGCGGCGAGGCCTGAGCCCCCACCACCGACCCGTGAGGTACCCCGTGGCATCCTTCCCCGACGACCTCCTCTCCATCGACGACCTCGACGCCGAACAGCTGGCCGATCTGCTCGCGCTGGCCGATCAGCTCAAGGCCGCCCGCGGCACCGACACCCCGGCCGCCCACGCCGACGCGCTGGCCGGCCGCACCGTGGCGCTGGTGTTCGAGAAACCGTCCACCCGCACCCGGGTGTCGTTCCAGGTCGCGGTCACCGAGCTCGGCGGCGACCCGCTGCCGCTGTCCTCCGCGGAGCTGCAGCTCGGGCGTGGCGAGACGATCGCCGACACCGGGGCCGTCCTGGCCCGCTACGTGCACGGCATCGTGGTCCGGACCTTCGGGCAGGACCGGCTGGACGAGCTCGCGGCCGCGGCCGACGTGCCGGTCATCAACGCCCTGACCGACCTCGAGCACCCGTGCCAGGCGCTCGCCGACCTGCAGACCCTCCGCGAGGCCCGCGGAGGGTCGCTGATCGGCAGCGTCCTGACCTACGTCGGCGACGGCAACAACGTCGCCCACTCGTTGCTGCTCGCCGGCGCCCTGGCCGGGGTCGAGGTGCGCATCGCCCACCCGGAGGGCTACGCGCCGGACCCGGCCATCGTCGCCCGCGCGAGCGAGCTGGCCGCGGCCTCCGGAGCCGAGCCGGTCGTCACCACCGACGCGGTGGCCGCGGTCACCGGCGCGCACGCGGTCTACACCGACGTCTGGGCGTCGATGGGCCAGGAGGCCGAAGCGGATGCCCGCCAGGAGATCTTCGTCCCGTACCGGGTGACCCCGGAGCTCTTCGCCCACGCCGCCGACGACGCCATCTTCCTGCACTGCCTGCCCGCCCACCGCGGGGAGGAGGTCGCCGCCGAGGTGATGGACTCCCAGGCCTCGCGGGTCTTCGACCAGGCCGAGAACCGCCTCCACGCCCAGAAGGCCCTGCTCGTCCGGCTGCTCGCCGCGCGCTGACCACCCCGATCGATCACCGCAGATCCACCGCGAGGACCCCTCCCATGGCCGACAAGGCACACCGCCAGCAGCGGCTCCGCCAGCTGCTGACCGACCGCCACCTGCGTTCGCAGGCGGAGGTCGTCGCCGCGTTGGCCGCCGAGGACATCGACGTCCACGAAGCCACCGTCAGCCGCGACCTCGGCGAGGTCGGCGCGGTCAAGGTGCGGGCGGCCGACGGCACGCTCGTCTACCGCTTGGCCGCCGATCCCGGCCCGTCCTCCGCCCGGCAGCGCCTCGATGAGACGTTGCAGCGGTTCGTGGCGTCGGTGACCTCCAGCGGCAACCTCGCCGTCCTGCGCACGCCCCCGGCCTGTGCCCACCCCGTCGCCTCCGCCATCGACCTCGCCGAGCTCGAGCGGGTCGTGGCCACCGTCTCCGGCGACGACACCGTCCTGGTCGTCGCCGAGGAAGGCACCAGCGGTCAGAGCCTCGCCGAGGAACTGCGCACCCGTGCCGGCCTGCGGTGACCCCCCTTGACCACCAACGCCTTTGACCAGCAACGTCCACGACCCTGATCCGACCTGAGGAGCTCCCACATGAGCAAGCCCCGCATCGTCCTCGCCTACTCCGGCGGCCTCGACACCTCCGTGGCCATCGAGTGGATGAAGGAACACAAGGACGTCGAGGTGGTGGCCTGCGCCGTCGACGTCGGCCAGGGCATCGACGACCTGGATGAGATCAAGCAGCGCGCGCTGGACTGCGGTGCCGTGGAGGCCGTCGTCGTCGACGCCCGTGCCGAGTTCGCCCGCGACTTCATCGCCCCGGCGCTCAAGGCCAACGCGATGTACATGAGCAAGTACCCGCTGGTCTCCGCCCTGTCGCGTCCGCTGATCGTCAAGCACCTGGTCCAGGTGGCGCGCGAGACCGGCGCCGCCGGTGTCGCCCACGGCTCGACCGGCAAGGGCAACGACCAGGTCCGCTTCGAGGTGGGCACGATGTGCCTGGCTCCCGATCTGGAGACCATGGCCCCGATCCGCGAGTGGGGCCTGTCCCGCGACGCGGCCATCGACTACGCCGCCGAGCGGGGTATCCCGATCCCGGCCATGACCAAGAAGAGCCCCTACTCGATCGACGAGAACGCCTGGGGCCGCACCGCCGAGTGCGGGATCCTCGAGGACCCGTGGGCCGCGCCGCCCGAGGACGTCTACGAGCGCACGGTCAGCGCCCAGGACGCGCCGGACGAGCCCGAGGAGGTCGTGATCGCCTTCGAGAACGGCCTGCCCGTGAGCCTCGACGGACGCCGGCTGCCGCTGGGTGAGCTGGTCGCGGAACTGGATGCCCGCGCCGGCGCGCACGGGGTCGGACGCATCGACATGATCGAGGACCGCCTCGTCGGCATCAAGAGCCGCGAGATCTACGAGTGCCCCGCCGCGATCACCCTGATCACCGCCCACCGCGACCTCGAGGATCTCTGCCTCGAACAGGAACTGGCCGATCACAAACGGGTCGAGGAGGGGCGCTACGCCCAGCTGATCTACAACGGGCTGTGGTGGGGTCCGCTCAAGAAGGCCATCGACGCCTTCATCGACGAGGCCAACCGCTACGTCAACGGCGAGGTCCGCGTCCAGCTGTTCAAGGGCTCGGCCACGGTCGTCGGCCGCCGCAGCGACGAGTACGGGCTCTACACCTACGAGATGGCGACCTACGACACCGGGGACCAGTTCGACCAGACCCTGGCCGAGGGCTTCGTCAAGCTGTGGGGCCTGCCGCTGAAGACCTGGGCCGCCCGGGCGCAGGAGCACGGCGACACGCTCTGAGCGCCCGGACGGGCGGGCAGACCGGCGCCGCTATCGTCGCGGACAGCGACGGCGAGGACGGGCAGTGACCGACGGCGACGACGCACGGGACGCGGGGCGGCTGTGGGGCGGGCGGTTCACCGCCGGCCCCGACGAGGCCGCCTGGGCGCTCGGGGTCTCCACCGCCTTCGACCGCCACCTGTGGCGGCAGGATCTCGCGGGGTCCCGGGCGCACGTCCACGAACTGCACCGCATCGGCGTGCTGGGCGCGGACGAGCGTGACCGCCTCCTCGCGGCGCTGGAGCGGTGCGGGCAGCTGTTCGCCGATGGCACGTTCGAGTTCCTGCCCACCGACGAGGATGTCCACGGGGCGATCGAGCGGTGGCTGGTCGAGGAGCTCGGCGCCCTCGGAGGCAAGCTGCGCGCCGGCCGCTCCCGCAACGACCAGATCGCCTCCGACCTGCGCCTGTGGTGCCGGGACGCCTGCGACGGGCTGATCGGCCTCGTCGGTGGCCTGCAGGAGGCCTTCGTCGACCAGGCCGAGGCCCACCTCGGCTGGCACGCCCCCGGCTACACCCACCTGCAGCGCGGCCAGCCCGTGCTGCTCAGCCACCACCTGCTGGCCTACGTGTGGATGCTCGACCGGGACGCAGGCCGGCTCCGGGATGCCCGCGCCCGACTGGACGAGTCGACGCTGGGCTCGGGGGCACTCGCCGGGCAGACGCTCGGGCTCGATCCGCAGGCCTACGCCGACCACCTCGGCTTCGCCCGGGTCGCGCCCAACTCGATCGACGCGGTCGCCTCACGCGACTTCGCCCTCGAGGTGCTCTCCGCCTGCGCGATCCTCGCGGTCACCCTGTCACGGCTGGGGGAGGAGATCGTGCTGTGGGCGAGCGCGGAGTTCGCCTTCGCTCGCGTCGGGGACGCGTTCTCCACCGGTAGCTCGATCATGCCGCAGAAGCGCAACCCGGACGTCGCCGAGCTCGTGCGCGGCAAGGCCGGCCGCATCATCGGGGACCTGGTCGGGTTGCTCACGACGGTCAAGGCCCTCCCGCTGGCCTACGACCGTGACCTCCAGGAGGACAAGGAGCCGGTCTTCGACGCCGTGGAGACCCTCCGGCTCGTCCTCCCCGCGATCACCGGGACGGTCGCCTCGCTGACCTTCGACCGCGACCGGCTGGCCGAGGCGTCGGTCGGCGGGTTCGCCCTGGCCACCGACCTGGCCGAGGAGCTCGTCACCCGCGGGGTCGCCTTCCGCGAGGCACACGAGATCGTCGGTGCGGTCGTCCGCCTCGCCGAGGAACGCGGCGTCGACCTCGACGGGCTCGATGCGGACGAGCTGGCCGGGATCCACCCGGCACTGGACGCGGGCGTCGCCGCCCGGTTCGACGCCCAGCAGGCGATCGACCGTCGGGATGCCGTCAACGGCACCGCGACGAGGTCGGTGGCCGCGCAGCTGGAGCGGGCACGGGCAGCCGCCGCTGCCAACCGCTCGCACGCCGCCGCCGGCAGTGAGTGAGATCAGGGGCCCTGGCCCCGTGAGCAGGAGAGGAGCGCACCGGTGGCACGGACCAACGAGGAGGTGGCGCGGCTGCTGGATGAGCTCGCGACGCTGACGGAGCTCGACGAGGGCGACCCGAACTCGTTCCGGGTGCGCGCCTACCAGAACGCCGAACGGGCGGTGAAGGGCCTCGGCGAGGACGTCTCCGGGATGTCGGCCACCGAGCTCGCCAAGGTCAAGGGCATCGGCAAGAGCATCGCCGCGAAGATCCGGGAGTACGTCGAGGAGGGGCGGATCGCCAAGCTCGACGGTCTCCGGGACGAGCACCCCAAGGAGAAGCTGAAGCTCCTGCAGGTCCCCGGGGTCGGGCCCAAGACGGTGCGCCTGCTCGAGACCGAGCTCGGCATCACCTCGCTGGAGGCGCTCTCCGCAGGGCTCGAGGACGGCTCGGTCGCGGGCCTGGAGGGCCTCGGAGAGAAGACGGCCGAGAACATGCGGCGCGGCATCGAGACGCTCGGCCTCACCTCCAAGGACACCCGCATCCCGATCGCCACGGCCCTGCCGGTGGCCGAGCGCATCGTCGCCGCACTGGCCGAGGTGGATGGCGTCGTCGATGCGGCCTACGCCGGGAGCCTCCGCCGGTTCCGCGAGGACATCGGCGACGTGGACATCCTCGTCGCCACCGAGGATGCCGGCGTCGTCCACGAGACGTTCCTCGCCCTCGACGAGGTCGAGCGCACGATCGGCTCCGGGGAGACCAAGACGTCGGTGATCACCCGCGACGAGGTCCAGGTCGACCTCCGGGTGGTCCCGCCGGAGAGCTTCGGTGCGGCCCTGCTGTACTTCACCGGCTCCAAGGCGCACAACATCCGTCTGCGGCAACGGGCGATCGATCGGGGTTGGACCCTGAACGAGTACGCGCTGGCCGTCGCGGACGAGGACGGCCACGCCGGAGAGGTCGTGGCGCGTGCCACCGAGGACGAGATCTACGAGGCGCTGGAACTCGCCCCCATGCCGCCGGAGGTGCGTGAGGACGACGGTGAGCTGGAGCTCGCCGAGGCCTTCGACCTGCCCGATCTGGTCCGCGTCGAGGACCTGCGCGGCGACCTCCACGACCACACCGACCGCTCCGGCGATGGCCACGACCCGCTCGAGACGCTGGTGGACGCTGCGGTCGCCCGGGGGCTCGAGTACCTCGCCATCACCGACCACGCGGAGGACCTGCGCATCAACGGCGTCTCCCGCGAGACGATGCTCACCCAGCGCGAGGAGCTCCGCTCGCTCG
This sequence comes from Nitriliruptoraceae bacterium, assembly GCA_040904745.1. Lineage (GTDB taxonomy): Bacteria > Actinomycetota > Nitriliruptoria > Nitriliruptorales > Nitriliruptoraceae > T1Sed10-7. The sequence goes on along the minus strand of JBBDSW010000187.1, from coordinate 2,408 downwards.
AGGAGCGCCGGGGCGACATCGCGCTCCTGCACGGCGCGGAACTCAACATCGGTCCCGACGGTGGCCTCGACTACGACGAGGACTTCCTCGCCGGGTTCGACTGGCTGGTCGCCTCCGTGCACAGCCACTTCGACCGCAGCGTCGAGGAGCAGACCGCTCGGGTCATCGCCGCGATCCGCCAGCCGAGTGTGACCGCGATCGGGCATCTCACGGGGCGTCTGATCGGGAAGCGGCAGGGCATCGCCCTGGACCTGGAAGCGGTCCTGGACGCGGCCGCCGAGACCGGGACGGCGATCGAGATCAACGCGGCCCTGCAACGCCTGGACGCCTCGGTCGAGGTGATCCGTGAGGGCGAGCGGCGCGGCTGCACCTTCGTGATCTCCACCGATGCCCACGCCGCCGCGGACCTCGAGCGCGCCCGGTTCGGTGCCGCGCAGGCCAGGCGGGCACGGCTGGCGCGGGACCGGGTCGCCAACACGTGGCCGCACCAGCGGTTCCGGGACTGGATCGACGCCGTGCGCTCGGCATGACCGGTAGTGCTGCGGAGGCCGAGCGGCTGCACGGGGATCCGGTCGCGCTGACGGTCGACCGTCTCGAGCGTGCGGCGGACCAGGCGGCACGCTCGTTGCTCGGTGCGGTGCTGGTCCGCGAGCTCGACGGCGTGCGGGTCGTCGCCCGGATCGTCGAAGCCGAGGGCTACCGCCAGGACGATCCCGCGAGCCACAGCTACCGAGGCAACAGCGCGCGGGTCGCCGCGATGTTCGCCCGCGCGGGGACGGCCTACGTCTACCGCTCCTACGGCGTCCACTGGATGCTGAACGTCAGCGCGGAGGCGGCCGGAACCGGTGCGGCGGTGCTGCTGCGGGGGGCGAGTGTCCTCGCAGGGGCCGAACCGGTGCGGGCCCGACGACCGACGGCCCGCGACGACCACGGGCTGCTGCGGGGTCCCGGGTGCCTGGCCGCCGGGCTCGGGATCACCCGCGAGGAGGACGGGATGGACCTGCTCGATCCGGCCGGCGGGCTGTGGCTCGGCACCGATGGTTGGGAGCCGGGATCCGAGGCGATCGTGCGCGGTCCCCGGGTCGGGGTTTCCCTGGCGGCCGATCGCCCGTGGCGCTTCCACCTCGCCGGGATCGCCGGCGTGAGCCGCTACCGGAGATCACCTCGCGCGGACGTCGACCAACGGTGACCACCCCGTCGGCGCGCGGTCGACGCCCGTTCCTGTCGCGTCGATTCGCGCTCACCGGGACGACCGCGTACGTTGCGCACATCGCCGCACGGGCAGCACCTCCGCCCGGCGGCCCGGTTCCCCAGAAGCGCTTCCCGCGCAGACGGGGCCCGGATTGACAGAGAACGACCGCGCGGGGTAACTTCCGCGCTCCAGCCACGCAGGCCACGGCTCCACTCCTTCAGGAGGAGCCCGACCCGGATGCGGATCTCCGCACCGACGCCCACGGCCGCCGGTTGGACAGCGTGACCACCGCCTGATAGCGTCTGACGCTCGGCGCGGCGGTCTGCTGCGCAGGACAAGCGGTGCACTCATCGGAAGCTCTGCCCTCCGGGGCGAGAACCCGCTGAGCCGCGATCCGCTCCTTGAGAACTGCACAGGGTGCCAAAAGCCAGTGAGCCTCCCATGACCTCGGTCAAGGGAGGATCACGAACCCCGTCGATCGCGACCACCATCTGGTGGGCGCGGTCAACAGGTGAGTGAATAATGAAGTAGTAACCCCATTTCGATGAAGGATCACGGTCACCTCCGGGTGACCGCCGAACCTTCGTTGTTCTGGTCTTGGCAGCGACCTTCGGGTCGCCGTCCTTGATCTCTCAACGGAGAGTTTGATCCTGGCTCAGGACGAACGCTGGCGGCGGGTCTAACACATGCAAGTCGAGGGTCGAAACCTCCTTCGGGAGGCTGAAACCGGCGAACGGGTGAGTAACACGTGAGGAACCTACCCTTTACTCCGGGATAACCGCGGGAAACCGTGGCTAATACCGGATGCTCCACGCTGATCGCATGGTCGGCGTGGGAAAGCTCAGGCGGTACTGGAGGGTCTCGCGGCGTATCAGCTAGTTGGTGAGGTAACGGCTCACCAAGGCGACGACGCGTAGCTGGAGTGAGAGCTCGAACAGCCACACTGGGACTGAGACACGGCCCAGACTCCTACGGGAGGCAGCAGTGGAGAATCTTGCACAATGGGCGAAAGCCTGATGCAGCCACGCCGCGTGCGGGAAGAAGGCCTTCGGGTCGTAAACCGCTTTCAGGAGGGAAGAAGCGAGAGTGACGGTACCTCCAGAAGAAGGACCGGCCAACTACGTGCCAGCAGCCGCGGTAATACGTAGGGTCCGAGCGTTGTCCGGAATTATTGGGCGTAAAGCGCATGTAGGCGGCCATGTAAGTCGGATGTGAA
>JBBDSW010000186.1:0-78767 GCA_040904745.1 Nitriliruptoraceae bacterium | reverse complement strand
CCCCCCCCCCCCCCCCCCCCCCCCCCCCCCCCCCCCCCCCCCCCCCCCCGCGGCCGTACCGGCGGGCCAGCACCGTCGGCCCGGGATCACCACCGCCCCCCACCGCCAGTGGCGGGGCCCGACGTCGAGCAACGAGCACACCGTGAGCGAGCCCCAGACCGAGCCCCCAGGCCACGCAGAGGTCCCGTCCGAGCCGAGCGTGACCGTCGAGCTCAAGACGATCGTCGAGCTCTGCAAGGCCCGCGGCATCATCTTCCCGACCGCGGAGATCTACGGCGGGGTCCGCTCCATGTGGGACTACGGCCCGCTCGGCGTGGAACTCAAGGAGAACGTCAAGCGGCAGTGGTGGCGTTCCATGGTCCAGCTGCGCGACGAGGTCGTCGGCATGGAGCAGGCGATCCTGGGTCCCACCGAGGTCTGGCAGGCTTCCGGCCATCTCGCCAACTTCTCCGACCCGCTCGTCGAGTGCGCCAAGTGCCACCAACGCTTCCGCGAAGACCACCTCCGCGAGGCGCAGCTCGGCTCCGAGACCGCCGAGGGCGACCTCGCCTGTCCGACCTGCAAGGAGGCCACGCTCGGCGATCCTCGCAGCTTCAACCTCATGTTCAAGACCAACATGGGCCCGGTGGAGGCGGCCGGCTCGACGGTGTGGTTGCGCCCCGAGACCGCGCAGGGGATGTTCGTCGACTTCGCGACGATCCAGCGCACGACCCGCAAGAAGCCGCCCTTCGGTATCGCCCAGATGGGCAAGTCCTTCCGCAACGAGATCACCCCGGGCAACTTCGTCTTCCGCACCCGTGAGTTCGAGCAGATGGAGATGGAGTACTTCGTCGAGCCGGGTACCGACGAGGAGTGGCACCAGTACTGGATCGACGCGCGCACCGACTGGTACGTCGAGCTGGGCATCCGACGGGAGAACCTCCGCATCCGCGAGCACGATGAGCAGGAGCTGTCCCACTACGCCAAGCGGACGGTCGACATCGACTACTACTTCCCGGATCCGTCGATGGGTTGGTCGGAGCTCGAAGGACTGGCGAACCGGACCGATTTCGACCTCAAGGCCCATCAGGAAGCCTCCGGGCAGGACCTCACCTACTACGACCAGCCGAACGACCGGCGCTACCACCCCTACGTGATCGAGCCGGCCGCGGGCGCCACCCGAGCCACGCTGGCGTTCCTCTTCGACGCCTACCGTGTCGAGCAGGCACCCGACGCCGACGGCAAGCTCCAGGAACGCGTCGTGCTGAAGCTCGACCCGCGTCTGTCGCCCTACAAGGTCGCGGTGCTGCCCCTGTCGAAGAAAGACACGCTGACACCGACCGCGCGCAAGGTGTTCGACCTGCTCAAGGGTCGATGGATGTGTGAGTACGACGAGACGCAGTCGATCGGGCGTCGCTACCGCCGGCAGGACGAGATCGGGACGCCGTACTGCGTCACCGTCGACTTCGACACGCTGGACGACGACGCCGTCACGGTCCGCGACCGCGACACGATGGTCCAGGAGCGCATCGCCATCGACCGGCTGGTCGCCTACCTCGGTGAACGCCTCCCGGGCTGTTGACCTGCGGTGACGGCCCTCCGCCGGCTCGTCACCGATGCCGGGGAGCAGGGCGCCCGGTGATCAGTGCCGCAGCCACGGGTCACGCTCCGGGGCGGCGGGACCGCCGGCTCCGCGTGCACGCTCGTCAGCCAGGGCTCGCACATCGGCTTCGAGCCGTGTCAGCTGGAGGGCCACGCCGGAGAGCGCACGGATCAGCAGGGAGATCCCCATCAAGGTGGCGCCGACCGCGAAGGTGACCAGCCACAGCACGATCGCCATCGCGACCTCGCCGTCGCGTAGGAGGAACGTGCCGCCGGCGATGCCGCCGAGGCCGGCGATGTAGGCCAGCATGCTGCTCGCACGAGCGGCGATGTGGAGTTCACGGGGAGCAGGGATGCGATCCATGGGCACAGGGTGGCAGACCGGAGGGCGGGGGGCCACCGCCCACTACGCTGCGCCGTCCCGGTGGTCGGTCGAAAGCGGCGAGCCCGCCTCCGCCTGCGCGGACCGGTGTCCGGGGATGTACAGCGTTGGAGCGATCGGTGACGGAGAGAGCCGTGATACCGGGGGTCCGGGCCGCGCCCAGGGCGCTGCCGGGGGTCCTGCTGCTGTCGGGCTCCCTGCGTCGCTCCGCGTGGGGCTCGCACGAGTTGCTCGCCCGACTCGAGGGACGCCCGGCGCCGACCGAGGAACCCGAGGCGGAGCGTTGGTTCGGAACCCATCCCGATGCGCCGGCCACGCTCCACCTCGCCGACCGTCAGGTCACGCTCGATCGCGCGATCGCCACGGCCCCGGGCGCGCACCTCGGCGATCAGGTCGACGGCACCGTGCACCTGCCGTTCCTCCTCAAGCTGCTCGCGGTCGCGCGTCCGCTGTCCCTGCAGCTCCACCCCGACGCTGACCAGGCAGCGGCCGGGTTCGCTGCCGAGGAAGCGGCCGGGATCCCGCGTTCGGCGGCGGGTCGGCACTTCGTCGACCCGTGGCCGAAGCCCGAGCTCCTGTTCGCCATCAGCCCGTTCGAGGCGTTCTGCGGGCTCGCTTCGCCGGATACCGTCCGTGAGCGGCTCGCCCGGATCCCGGCTGCCTCGGTGGACCTGGTCGCGGATGGGCTCGACGGGGGCCCGGCCGCGTACCGCGTTGCGCTCGAGCGCATCCTGCGGATGCCGGTAGGCGAGGTCCGGGGCGCCACCCGCGCCCTCGCCGAGCACGGGGGAGCGCTGGGTGCAGGGGCCGGGCCGTGGATCGTCCACCTGGCGGCGCAGCATCCGGACGATCCCGCGGTGTTGGCCGCGCTCCTGCTCCAGTACGTGCACCTGGAACCGGGCGAGGCGCTGCACGTCCCGCCGGGGATCCCGCACGCCTACCTCCAGGGTGCCGGTGTCGAGGTGATGGCCACCAGTGACAACGTGCTCCGGGCTGGGTTGACCGAGAAACCGACCGCGACGGCGGCCTTCGTCCGACACCTGGATCCGCGGCCGGGCGCGGACCACCGGGTCCTCCCGACCGGCGGTGAGCCTGCGGCCGCGCGCGATGGTGGGCGGGTCGAGGTGTTCGACGTCGGCGAGACCGCCTTCCGCCTGGAGGTGCTGGGCCCAGGGCACGGCCCCTGGTCGCTCGGTGTCAAGGGCGCGCCGCGCCTGGTGTTGGCACTCGAAGGGACGTTGCGGGTACGGGTCGGGGCGGACGAGGTCGAGCTCACGCCCGGCCGGGTCGCGTACCTACCCGTAACGGGGGGCCGGGTCGCCGCCGAGGTACTCGGCGACGGCAGGGCCGTGGTCGCCGGCGTCGGTGCCCGCTGGCACGCCCTGGCCGCTGCCGAGCGGTGGCCATCCCTCCCGCCGCCATGAACCCGGAACGCGAGAACCTGCGAGGTGTCGGCAGGTTCTGTACCGCTGGCTTCGGTCAGCCGGGGGCGGCATGGCAGACGTGACGAGAAGCTGCGAGGTGTCGGCAGGTTCTCGACAGCTCGCCCGGGTCACCCCGGCCCGGCCCCCGTCCGGCCCGGCCCCCGACCGACGTCCGACACGTCCGGCCCGGCCCCCGTCCGGCCCGGCCGCCCGACCGCCGCCCGATCGCCGCCGCCCGCCGTGGTCACAGCATGCGCCGCAGCAGCCCATCACGATCGGTCAACTGGTGCTTGAGCACCAGCCCGACATGCACGACCAGGGCGGCGAAGAAGGCGAGTTGGGTGGCGATGTGCGCGCCGAGCAACACGTCGTCGTCGATCACCTCGACCGGGGACCGCAACCGGCGGCCGCCGCCGAGGTCCCAGTCCTCCCCGGAGAGGAACAGCAGGGCGAGACCGGACAACGGTAGGAGGAACAGCAGGAGGTAGAGCACCTGTTCGACCCGGTGGGCGACCCGGCGTTCGCCGTCCGAGAGTCCCGGCGCCCACGGGGGCAGGCCGACGATGCGGCGCCATGCGAGCCGGCTGCACGCCAGGGCCAGGATGAGCAGGCCGAGCCCGGCGTGGACGAGGACGAGGCGATCCTCGACCCCGCCGAGCCAGGCCTCGACGACCCACTCGAGCAGGTCGTCCGCCCGGTCGATGGCGTAGCCCACGACGAACTGGAGCGTGAGCGCGATCACCATCGACCAGTGCAGCACCTTGGCGACCGGGTGGTAGCCGTCGCGCTCGGATGCGTCGGACAGCGGGTCCTCGTCGCCCATCGTCGTTCAGTCCGCGATGATGAGGCAGTTGGCGGTCGCGTGTGCGTAGAGGGAACCCGCCTCGTCGGTCAACGTGGCCTCCGCCAGCGCGACCCGACGACCGGCCTTGATCACCCGGCCCTCGGCACGGAGCAGGCCCGTGTCGGCACGGACCGTACGGAGGAACGAGGTCGTGATCCCCACGGTCGTGTAGCCGATCCCTGCCGGCAGGGTCGAGTGCACCGCGCTGCCGGCCACCGAGTCGAGCAGGGTCACGATCACCCCGCCGTGCACGCTCCCGATCGTGTTGTACTGGTGCTCGCCCGGTGACAGCTCCATGACGGCGACACCGTCCTCGATCGCGACGAAGCGGAACCCGATCGTGGCACAGATCGGCGGTGAGGGGAGATCACCGGCCAGCATGGCCTCGAGGTAGTCCCTGCCGGCCATGTCGCGACCCGTCGCGGCCAGTGTCGCCGGGTCCTCCCAGGTGTAGGTCCGCTCCTGTGCCGTCATGCCATCCTCCGCTCGTCCCTGGTCCGTCCTCGTCCCTCGTCCGTCCTCGTCCACCGTCGAGTCCGACCGGCCGCGAGGGCGGTGGGCGCATCGTCGCCGGTTATCCTCGCATGTCGACCGGGGAGGTGGGGCCGGTGGAACGCAACGTCGGCACGCTCCTCGTCGTCCTCGGCATCGGGCTGGTGGCCGTCGGGGCGCTGACGTGGATGGGCGCGTTCGGCTGGTTCGGGCGCCTGCCCGGGGACATCCGGATCGAGACGGGGTCGACGCGGGTCTTCATCCCGGTCACCTCGATGATCGTGCTGTCGGTCGTCGCGACGCTCGTGCTCAACGTCGTCGCCCGGCTGCTGCGCTGATCCGGTCGGGACGCTGTCAGCGCTCCGGGCCGTCGACGACCTCACGGAAGTGCCGGACCGTGACGTCGATGACCTGGTCGTGCCCCCACACCAGCAGCCCCCGCGCGTAGCGGGCCGCGGCCCGCATCGCCGGCTTGCGCATCTCGACGCGCCACCGGATCGCCAGCTCGCACCCGCCGCCGACCGGGCTCAGGGTCAACGCCGCCGGACCGCACAGGTCGCCGGTGAGCCGGGCGGTGATCGCCGCCGCCGGCCGGACCTCGTCGAGGTGGATGTCGACACGGAACCGGTAGGGGATCGGCGGGACGACCAGGCCTCTGAGCACCCCGCCGCTCTCCAGGCCCTGACCCTCCGACTCGAACTCCCGCAACCACCGCCACCAGCTCGGGAACCGCTCCGTCTGGCTCATCCACGACCACACCTCGTCGGGGTCGGCCGCGAACCGCTCACGGCGGTCGAGCTCGATCACGTGGATCGGGCGTGCTCTCGGGGGTGGCTGCATCACTCGGTCACGTCATCGAGCGCGGAGCCGCACCAGCGACCGAACGCCTCCCGCGCGGAGTCGGTGGCGTCGGGGTCTCCGGTCAGGCGCAGCGGGGGAACCGGCTCGCCGAGCGTGACGGACCGGGTCAGCAGCCGGGGGCCGCGCGTCACGGTCACCGCGACGGTCTCCCCGGGGGCATGCGCACGCAACGTCGTCGGGAGCTGACCCCTGCCGACGGTCCGCCCCTCGATGGCCACCAGGCGGTCGCCACCCGTCAGGCCGCCACGCCAGGCCGGCCCGTCGCGCAGGACGGAGGCGAACACCACCTCGCCGTCGGTCTCACGCAACTGGACGCCGAGGTGGGGGCTCGTCGGCCCGTCGGCGTGCTTCCATCTGAGCCCGACCGCGCTGACGGCATCGTCGAGCTCCGGCAGGCTCGGTGTGGCGACCCGACGCTCGACGAGGGCGGCGAGCTCGTCATCGCCGACGCTCGCGATCGCGTCCAGGACATCCCGCTCGGTGAACCCCGCCGGGCTGTGCGCGTGCCGGTCCCACAGCAGCTGGAGGACCGCGTCCAGGCCGCGGCCGTCGGGGGCGCGATGCCGGAGCCGGAGATCCAGCTCGAAGGCGACCAGCGAGCCGTGGCCGTAGTAGTCGGTCATCACGTTCGGGGCGTTGTGGTCGCGCACGTAGTGCTTGATCCATGCCTCGTGGGAGGCCTGTCTCAGGCTCTGGCGGTAGACCCCCGGCGTGCCACGGTTGCGCTGCCAGGTGTCCTGCAACGTGTCCAGCAGCCGGCGCGGACGCCACACCCCGGCGCGGGTGGGGAGCAGCTCGTCGTAGTAGGCGGTCCAGCCCTCGGCGACCCATAGGGACTCCGAGTGGGTCGGTCGGTCGTAGACCGGCCGGACCAGGGCCGCCGGCACGAGCCGCTTGACGTGCCACAGGTGCAGGTACTCGTGGGCGAGCAGCGACTGGAACCGGGCCGTGAGCTCCTCGTCCTGGAACGTCCGCACCGGCATCTGGAGGACGGCCCCGTCACGGTGCTCGAGGCCGCCGCCGCCCTCGTCCCAGCCTGCGCACAGGAACGTGTACCGCGTGACCGGGAGCTCGCCGCCGAAGAGCTCTACGCAGGCCTCACCGATCGCGGCCGCATCGGCGGCGATGCGCTCGAGGTCGGGTGCGCCGCCGTGCCCTGCCCAGACGAAGGCATGCGGGACGCCGGCGACCTCGTAGGACACCGAGGGCAGGTCGCCCACCTCGAAGGCGCTGTCGACGAGGTGGTCGCGGTCCTCGGCCAGGTAGGTGTGCGGACCATCGCCGTGCGGGAGCAGGGAGAAGACCGTGTGCTCTGCCGGGACGGGGGGCAGGTGGACCTCGTGCGGCCGCTCCTCCCCACCTTCGACGTAGGGGAACGTCGCGGCCGGGATGAGCAGGGCATGATGGTCGTCGACGTGGTTCGTGCGCACGCTCAGATCGTCGGCGTAGAGCTCGAGGGTCACCTCGACCGGTCCTGCAGTGGCGTCCGGCAGCCGCCAGGCGGTGGTTCCGTCCCGGATCAGTGCGATCTCGGTGCCGTTGGCATCGTGTGCGGTGATGGTCTGGACGTGCCGCGAGTAGTCCCGGACGACGTAGCTCCCGGGGGTCCAGACCGGCAGGACGAGCCGTCCGCCGTCGGAGAGGTCGCTCGGCACCGTGACGTGGACCTGCACCAGATGGTGCAGCCGGTGGGTGAGATCGACGTGGTAGCGGATCTTCTCGGGCACGCGGATACCTCGGCTGCTGGTCGACGGGCGATGCGGGGGACCGCCACGTCCGCCCGGGAGGCTACCCAGGCACCCCCGGCTACCTTCGCGGCCTCCCCATGGTCACCCGGACCGGGGATGTGGACCGCGAGGTGGTTGTAGTGGCTGACCTTCCGATGGCCGACCGACACGAGACGAGGATGCCCGACCCCGATCCGGCGGCACAGGGCGCGTTCGATGCGGCGTTGGCCAGCGACCCGGCGGGTCGTCGCGCGGCCATCGCGGAGGTCGTCGCCGCCCACCCGACGTCGATCGCCGGGTGGGCCGCGCTGGCGGCCGAGGGTCGCGATCCGGTGGAGCGCTACGCCTACGCGCGGGTCGGCTACCACCGCGGTATGGACGCGCTGCGCGGCGCGGGGTGGGGCGGCCGGGGGTACGTGCGTTGGTCGACACCGGCCAACCGTGCGTTCCTGACCGCCCTGGTACGGCTCCGGGCGGCCGCTCGGGAGATCGCCGAGGTCGACGAGGTGGCGCGCATCGACGCCTTCCTCCGCGATCTCGACCCCGACTGGGACGACGACCTCGTCGTGGAGCGCTGACCGGTCCACATCACGGGGTGCTCTGGCCCGACCGCGGCGGGGACGGGCGCTACGGTCGTCACCGGTCCCTGTCGGAGAGGAGGCGTGCGTGGCCGGTCGGATCCTCAAGGACGACATCGACGCGCTGCGTGCCCAGGCCGACATCGTCGCCGTGGTCGGCGAGTACACGACGCTGAAGCGTGCGGGACGCTCCTACAAGGGGCTGTGTCCGTTCCACACGGAGAAGACGCCGTCGTTCACGGTCTCGCCGGACGGGAACTTCTTCAACTGCTTCGGCTGCGGGGAGTCCGGAGATATCTACGACTTCCTGATGCGTCTCGAGGGTCTCGAGTTCCCCGAGGCGGTGGAGTCCCTGGCCAGAAGGAGCGGCTTCACGCTCCGCTACGAGCAGATGAGCGCACGGGAGCGTCGGGCGCTCGGGGAACGCAGCCAACTCGTCGCGGCGACGGCGGCAGCGCGCGACTTCCTCGTCGCCCAGCTCTACGACGAGGAGGGGAAGCCCGCCCGGGACTACCTCGTCTCCCGTGGTTTCACACGCGCGGACGCGGAGGCCTTCGAGCTCGGGTTCGCGCCGAACCGCTTCGATGCGATGGCCCGGGCGCTGGCCTCGGACGGGATCCCGGAGGAGGATCTGATCACGACCGGCTTGGTCGCCCGGAACGAGCGTGGGGGGCTCCGGGACCGGTTCCGTGGTCGGTTGATGTTCCCGATCCATGACCCGGGCGGGGACGTGATCGGCTTCGGTGGACGGATCCTGCCCGGGCTCGACTACGGCGGGTTCGAGCCGCCCAAGTACCTCAACTCGTCCGAGACCCCGCTGTACAAGAAGACGCGGGTGCTCTACGGGCTTCGGCAGGCCCGTTCCGACATCGTCCGCGCCGAACAGGTCCTGGTGTGCGAGGGCTACACGGACGTGATGGCGCTCCACCAGGCCGGGTTGACCAACGCGGTCGCCACGTGCGGTACGGCGGTCGGCGCCGAGCACCTCAAGATGATGGCCCGCTACGCCCAGCGCGTGGTGTTGGCCTTCGACGGGGATGCGGCCGGGGTGAAGGCGGCGGAGCGCGCATGGGAGGCGGCTCGTGAGCTGGCCAAGGACGGGCAGGGGTCGGTCCTCGATCTGCGCGTGCTGGTGCTGCCGGATGGCAAGGACCCGGCGGATCTGGTCGCCGAGGTCGGTACCCAGGGCATGCGTGCAGCGCTGGAGGACGCCACACCGGTGGTGCCGTTCGTGCTCCGCCACCACCTGGCCGACGCCGATCTGGCGACGGAGGCCGGTCGGACCGCGGCGCTCAGGGAGGCCCTCGGGATCGTCGGCCGGGAACCGGACCCCGATCTCCGGCGCGAGTGGGCTCGCACGGAGATCGCGGAGCGGATCGGTTACGCCTACGGCTTCGTCGCCGAGACGGCGGCCCGGCTCGGCGTCCAGCTGGACGCGCACCAGGGGGTGGCGGCGAGCGGTCCTCGACCGGCACCGGGAGCAACGGGGAGCGGGACGACCCGGGCCAGGGCGCGCCTGGAACGCTCTGCGCTCAGGGCGCTGTTGCAGGAACCGGAGCTGCTGCCACCGGAGGCCGCCGAGCTGGTCGAGGACGATCTGACGCACCCGGACGCCCGTGCGGTGCTTCGCGCGATCCGCGCCGGCGGCGGTGCCGGTGCACCGTTCAGCGAGGTAGTCGCCGCAGCGGAGGACGATCGCATCCGCGACCTCCTGCGCGCGCTCGCGCTCGAGGACGACCCGGAGATCGCGGATCCAGAGGTCGCCCCGGCCGTGGTCGAGGGCCGTATCCGACGCCTCCTGATCGACCGGATCGAGGCGACCACCGACGCGCTGCGCGATGAACTGCGGCAGCTCAACCACACCACGGACCGGGATCGGGTGCTCGATCTGCAGCGCGAGCTCGCCCGTCTCCAGCAGCGCCGACGCGCACTCCTGGGGCAACCGGCCTGACGGCGGGAGTGGTGCCGGACACCGTGCGCGGTGCCCGCCTGAGCGCGCGTGCGGTGCGCGGCAGGTGCGCCCCGTCGGAGAACCGGGCCCCCGGGGAGCGCCCGTCCGTAGCATCATGCACGGTGAGCGACCGGGGGAGGTGTCATCCGTGTCGACCACGTCCGTGCCACGTCGTACGCGTGCCAGCGGTGACCCCCTGGTGCCCGACGACCTGACCCTGGTGCTCGGGGTCGCCCGTGATGCCATCGCTGAGCTCGTCGAGTCCGGTGGCAGGCGCGGCTTCGTCACCGCCCGCGAGGTGGCGATCGCCATCGACCAGGGCGGGCTCGACGACGACGCCATCCCGGCCCTGGCGAACCGCCTCCGGGACACGGGCGTGCCACTGGTCGATGACCGCCAGGCCCTCGGATCCGCCGCCGGCGTCTCGTCGGTGGCAGCGGATGCGCCCGCCAGCGTCGATGCCGTCCGTCTCTATCTCAACGAGATCGGTCGGGTCGATCTGCTCGATGCGGAGGCCGAGGTCGATCTGGCGAAGAGGGTCGATGCCGGCCGCGGGGCGGCGGAGGTCCTCGACTCGGACCGGGAGCTCCCTGCGCGCGAGCGGGCACGGATGCGTCGGATCGAACGCGTCGGACAGCGCGCGAAGCAGGAGATGATCGAGGCGAACCTGCGTCTGGTCGTCTCGATCGCCAAGCGGCACGTCGGTCGGGGGTTGCAGTTCTCCGACCTGATCCAGGAGGGCAACCTCGGGCTCATGCGCGCGGTCGACAAGTTCGACTACACGCGTGGCTACAAGTTCTCGACCTACGCGACCTGGTGGATCCGCCAGATGATCAGCCGCGCGATCGCGGATCAATCACGCACCATCCGGATCCCCGTGCACCTCGTGGAGACGATGAACCGGATCACGCGCATCGAGCGGTCGCTGGTGCAGCGGCTCGGTCGTGAGCCCACGATCGAGGAGGTCAGCGAAGCCGCCGAGATACCGGTCGACAAGCTCGAGGAGTACCGGGGGCTCGGTGTCGATCCGACGTCCCTGGATGCCCCCATCGGCGACGACGGTGATGCGTCCATGGGTGAGCTGATCGAGGATCGCAACGCCACGGTGCCCTTGGAAGCGGCTGCCCAACTCCTGCTCCGGCAACACATCGGCCTCGTCCTCGACGATCTCAACCCTCGCGAGCGGACCGTGATCGAGCGACGCTTCGGGTTGGTGGGTGGCCAGCCATCGACGCTCGAGCAGGTCGGCGGTGAGCTCGGCCTGACGCGAGAGCGCATCCGGCAGATCGAAGCCAAGGCCCTGGCCAAACTGCGCCATCCCTCGCATGTGGACCAGCTCGAGGGCTATCTCGATACGTGACCTCTGGTGGTGCCTGGGGCCGGCGCGAGATGAAGCTCCTATCGACGTCACACCCCATGCGTATCGTCACAGCATGGACAACAGCGCGCCCCCACTCCGCTCCTCCACGGAGCACGACTCCGCTCCCGCGGAGCAACCGCTCCTGCCGCTCGACGATGACGAACCCATCCCGTTCGTGCTCGCGGCCGCGGAGGAGGAGCCCGTCGGGTTCGCGCTCACGGCACGTGCGCGGCGGGCCGTCGCGCCGGACTCGCTCCCCGATCTGACCCTCGTGCAGCGCGACGGTGCGGCCCCGGCGCCGACGCCGGACCCGGATGGCGGGGTCGATCGTCCGGGTGACACCCGTCCCGCGCGCGCCCGCGCCCTGCGCCGTGCCGGGGTCCCGACCGGGGAGATCGCCGAACAGCTCGACGCTGATCCGTTGACGGTCGCGGCCTGGGTCGGGGAGGTCGCGCCGACCGGTCGTCGTCGCAGCTCCGCCCGCCTCCAGGCGGTCGCACCGACTCCTGCCGTCAGCGATGAGACCGAGGAGGAGCTCGCGCACCACCTCGCCCGGGCCGATGCGGCCAGCCGTGCCCGTGGTCGACTGCGGGAGGATGCGCCGTTCGCCGTCGGTGTCGGGTTGCTCGCAGCCATCGCCACCGTCGACCGGCACGCCGTCACCCTGCGCAGCGCTGACCTCCGTGTCGTGGGGCGTGTCCTGCGCTGGCTCGGCACGGAAGCGCCGGGGATCACCGACCAGGCGCGGGTCATCGCGCGGGTCGGTCCGCAGCTCGCCGGTGACCTCGCGCGGCATCGTGTCGCCGATCACCTCGGCCTCGCCTTGGAGCAGGTGAGCTGGACCCGGTGGCGTGGCGCATCGGATCCGTCGGGGCTGGAGGTGCTCGTCCGACTCGCGGACCCATCCGGGGTGACGATGGTCGCCGGCTGGATCGATGCGGCGCTCGAGCCCTCGGACACCTCGCTCGACCTGGCCTTCTGAGCGCTGTAGGACGCCGTTGGCGCTGGGGTGAAGCTTCGGTGGTGACTAGGCTCGGGTCCATGTTCGCCGCGACCGCAACCACAGCCCGCCCCGACGATCCGCTCGCTGCGCTCGCGCTGGGTGAGCATCCCGATCCCAGCGCACCGGAGGGCTGGGAGGTGGTGGAGGTCCGCGCAGCGGCCCTCAACCACCACGATCTGTGGACGTTGCGGGGTGTCGGGGTCGATCCGCACCGGCTCCCGATCGTCCTCGGATGCGACGCGGCAGGGGTCACCGCGGACGGACGGGAGGTCATCGTCCATGCCGTCATCGGCGACCCGGACGGGGCGGACGAGGCGTTGCGCGGGCCGTTCTCCATCCTGTCAGAAGAGCACGACGGGACCTTCGCCGAGCGGGTCGCGGTCCCCAGGAAGAACCTGGTCGACAAGCCGGCGGCGCTCACGTTCGAGGAGGCCGCGTGCCTACCGGTCGCGTGGCTGACGGCCTACCGGATGCTGTTCACCCAGGCTGAGCTGCGTCCCGGCCAACGGGTCCTGATCCAGGGTGCCAGCGGGGGCGTAGCGACGGCCGCGATCCTGCTGTCCACGGCTGCTGGTCTGCACGTGACGGTCACCAGCCGTGATGAGCACAAGCTCGCCCGGGCAGCGGAGCTGGGCGCGCACGTCACGTTGGCGACCGGGGAGCGGACGCCAACACGGGTCGACGCGGTGATCGAGACGGTCGGCGAGGCCACCTGGGCCCACTCGTTGAAGGCCTTGCAGCCGGGTGGGGTGGTGGTCGTCTCCGGAGCGACCTCCGGGCCGAACCCCCCGGCGGACCTGGCGCGTGTGTACTACCGCCAGCTCCGGGTGCTCGGCTCGACGATGGGGACCCGGGCCGAACTCATCGACCTCGCACGCATGTTGGAGATCACCGGCGTGCGGCCGCCGATCGACGACGTCCTGCCCCTGACCGAGGCAGCAGCAGCGCTGCAGCGCATGCAGGACGGGCAGCTGTTCGGGAAGCTGGTCCTGCGTCCCTGACGGCGTGCTCTTCGGCGGTGCGGCAGGTGGCTCCGGGGGCCGGGCTCGAACCGGCGACATTTCGATTAACAGTCGAACGCTCTGCCAACTGAGCTACCCCGGAATACGCGCGGGAACGCGCCCGCGAGCGGGGCGGAGTGTAGCAACCGTGACCGGACCGCCCGCACGGCCGGGGAGGCAACTAGCCTCGTCCCACGACGTCCCTTGACGCTTCTGAGGAGGGTGTGGTGCGCAAGGATCTGGTGATCGTCCCCGATGACACGCCCGGCCAACTCGCTCGGCTCGGGGAGGTGCTCGGCGAGGCCGGCATCAACATCGAAGGCATCAGTGCGTTCACGGGCAAGGGCAAGGGTGTCGTGCACGTGCTCGTCGACCGAGCCGAGGATGCGGTCGAGGTGCTCGGCGAGGCCGGCGTCGAGGTCCGGGCTGCACGACGTGTCGCCGTGGTGCCGCTCCCGGACGAGCCAGGACACCTCGGCACGGCCTGTCGGACGCTGGCGGAGGCCGGGGTGAACATCGAGCAGGCCTACATCGCCGCCGGGAGCAAGCTCGTCATCGTGTGTGACGACGTCGATCGCGCGAAGGAGCTCCTCGGCGTCGTCGACGCGTGAGCTCGCCGCTCGGTACGCAGCCGTGACCGGTTCGCTACAGGCGCGGGCCGGCACGTGCCCGATCAGCGGCCGGCTGGGCGTCTGGACCCCGGACCGCGAGCGACGCCCGCGGACGTGGTCGGCGACGCGGTTCCTCAGCGACGACCCCGCGGCCTGCCCGTTCTGTGATCCTGCGCCAGACGACCCGCGACTGCTGGCACCCTCCGCCCAGCGGGGACGTGAGGACTGGTTCGCGCTGCGGAACCTCTATCCGCCGTTGGCGGGTGTCACCGGTGTGGCGACGCTCGCGGTCTCCGCATCGCATGCACCGACGCTCGCCCATCCAGGCCCCCATCTCGAGGACGCCTGGGCAGCGCAGTTGGATGTGCAGATGCAGCTGGCACACGCCGAACGGCGCTCCTGGCGGCTGTTGACCACCGCCGTGGGTGTCAGCGCCGGCGCGTCACAGCATCACCCCCACGGGCAGGTCCTCGTACCCACGACGGTGCCGCCGATCATCGTCAGTGCCCAGCAGCGCTGGCAGCGATCCGAGAACGTCGCCGAGGTGCTCACGGACGCGGCCACCGTCGCCAGCCGGGACGGGGTCCGGCTGGTCGCCCCGCCGGTGCCCCTCGGGCCGCTCGACCTGTGGCTGGTGCCAGAGGGCCCCCGGCCCCTGGATGCCCTGGAACCGGACCTGGCCGCTCGGCTGCTCGTGCACTGGATCCGTGGGGTGCTCGCCGTGCTGCCCGAGGCTGCGGTGCCGGGCGTGCCCCCGAGCGCTCCACCGTTCGATCTGAAGGTGCTGCTCCACGCCGAGCTCCCCGACGGGACGGGTCGCTGGTGGGCGGAGCTGCAGGTCACCTCGCAGCAGGCGCCCTCGGTGGCGGCGGCACCCATCGTGGATGTGGTGCTGCCCCGGGAACGCCACGCCGAGCGACTGCGGGCGGGGGGATCGTGAGCGTTCGCCCCGTGGGGGTCAGACCGGCAGATCGACCTGCTTGAACTCGTGCAACTCCAGGGGGTGGTCGACCAGATCCACGACCCCGTCGATGCGTTCGGCCGCACGCTGCCCGTCGCCCTCGGGCCGGTCCATCAGGCGGACGAACACCGCGCGACGGTCCGTGATGAAGGTCGGCACGCCCCACACGTCGTGTTCGGTCACCGCGCGTTCGTGTTCCTTGCGCAACTGGTCGAGGACCTCGCCATCAGCGATCGCCTCGAGGATCTCGTCCGCGGCGACACCGGCGCGCTCGAGGGCGCCACGGACCACCGCCGGGTCCTTGAGGTCCTCTCCGCGGTCGTGACGGGCGGCGAACAGGGCCTCGTGCGCGTCGAGGAACCGCTCGGGGTCACGATCACGCACCGCGATCCCGGCCTGCAGCGCCAGGATCCCGGCGGCCGCATGCGGATCGTCCTGGTCCCAGACATCCGTGTCACCCTCGGCGACGTGCCCCTGGGCGAGGCTGTAGGGGGCGAAGGTGACGTCCCAGTCAGCACCGGCCCGAAGGCCTGCGATGACGTGCTCGTTCGCGTTCCGGGCGAACGGGCAGAGGTAGTCGAACGTGATGGCGAACGTGCGGGTCATGGTGATCCTCGGGAGCGGGGTGCGGGGTCGCAAGATCAGGGGGTCAGACAACGTGTCAGTGCTTCGATGCTCTCACCGCACGCGGTTTGGAGGGCTCGCAGGGTCAGGGCCAGTGCGAAGAAGGAACCCCAGGCGAGGCCGATGTATTCACGGTCCTCGCGTCGCAGTCCTGCGAGGCGTCCGCCGACGACGGCGATCAGCGGGAACAGGGAGCCGTAGAAGTAGTGCAGCCAGGCTAGCGGCATGCCGACGGCTCGTCTGCCGAGCACCAGGAGCACGATGCCGAGCACGGTCTGGATGACGAGCAGGTTCTCGGTCCAGTGCTGGACGACCCACAGAGCGGTCGGGGTGTCACGTCGTCGGGCGATGCGGAGCCCGATCCCCGTGAGCATGATCACGGCGAACAGCAGCACGATGACGACGCCGAGGTAGCGGTGGAACAGGGTCACAGGCAGGCCTGGGGCGCTCGGGGGCCGCGTGGTCGTGGAGCTTCGCCGTCGGTGCCGTGTCGGTGTCGGCCCCGCCTGGCGGTGACCGCCCGCCAGTGGCGGCCAGCGTAGCGATGGGGCCCGGGGACCCTGGTGCCGATGGTGGCCTCCACCGTCCGGTGCAGGAGCGCATCGTCCTGCAGGAGGACGTCGGCGCGGTCCACCTCGCCTACCGTCGAGGTCGTGAACGAGAGGTCATCTCCGCCCACGCTCGGCCGTGACGCTAGCCGGGTGGCAGCCGTCGTGGACGAGGAGTTCGGCTCGATCCCCGGGCGGACCGGCTGGCGGCGGCTCTCCGCCGGCGAGGGCACCGCGGAACGGCCGCCGCCCCTCGACATCGTGGTGGCCGCGGTCCTCGGCCTCGGGCTCGTGGTCGAGACGGTGCTGGTGACACGGGCGGAGCTCGTCGACCCGCTGGTCCCCGTGCCGGTCGGGGTCCTGCTGGCGCTCGTGGTGGCCACGCCGTTGGCCTGGCGGCGGGTGGTGCCCCTGGTCACGATCGCGGTCAGCGGGCCGGCGACGGGGCTCTTCACCATGCTCGGCTACGAGCTCGGTGTCGCCGGGTTGACGTTGCTGGTGGCCCTCTACTCCATCGCCGCGTACGGGACGCGGCGCGATGCGCAGATCTCCCTGGCGATCACCGCCGGGTTCGTCGTCGTCAGCCTCGCGGTCGCCTGGGTGCGCCACGGTGGGCTCGAGCCGATCGGGGCCGTGGTCACCGCGCTGATCCTCGGTGGCGCCTGGGCGTTCGGCGACCGGACGCGGGCTCGCCGACAGGTCATGGAGCAGCTCCGGGTGCGTGCCGAGGAGGCGGAGCGACAGCAGGAGCTGGTGCGGGAGCTTGCGGCCGCCGATGAGCGGCGGCGGATCGCCCGCGAACTCCATGACATCGTCGCGCACGCGGTCAGCGTGGTCGTCGTGCAGGCCAGCGCCGGGCGACGCATCGCCGATCGCGACCCGTCCGCGGCGATCCCGGTGCTCGAGGACATCGAGGACAGCGGCCGAGAGGCGCTCGCGGAGCTCCGGCGCCTGGTGACCGTCCTACGGGACGGTGCCGCAGCGGAGCGGCCCGACGGACCACAGCCGACCGTGGAGGACATCCGCGAGCTCGTGCAGCGCCTGGCGGAGGCCGGTGTGCCGATCCGTCTGCTCCTGAACGGCCAGCCGAGCGAGCTGCCGTCGGGTATCGAGGTATCGGCGTACCGCATCGTGCAGGAGTCCCTGACCAACGTGCTCAAGCATGCTGGCAAGGTCTCCGAGGTGGTCGTGATCGTCGATCAGGATGCGAACGGGCTGGATCTGACCATCACCGACGACGGACGAGGTGTCCGACCCCCGCCGGCGCCGGACGGCCCCGAGGATGGCGCGGAGCGCGATCGTGTCCCCGGAGCGAAACTGGTCGGCATGCGCGAGCGCGTGGCCCTGTTCGGGGGCAGCCTGCATGCCGGTCCCCGTGAGACCGGAGGGTTCGAGGTGCGTGCTCACCTGCCATGCCCACGTCCGCTGCAGCCGGGTTCGGGTCTCGCCGGGGAGGGTGCCTGAGATGGCGATCCGGGTGGTCATCGTCGATGACCAGCATCTGGTCCGGGCCGGGTTCTCGATGATCCTGGGCGAGGAGCCGGACGTCGAGGTCGTGGGTGAGGCGGCTGATGGACTCGCGGCCCTCGATGTCATCCACCGCACCGAGCCGGACGTCGTGCTCATGGACATCCGGATGCCCCATCTCGATGGGATCGAAGCGCTCCGTCGTTTGGTCGTCGAGGGCAGCCCCAGCCGTATCATCATCCTGACGACCTTCGACGCCGATGAGTACGTGTTCGGCGCGCTGCGCGCCGGTGCCAGCGGGTTCCTCCTGAAGGACACGCCACCGGATGCGCTGGTCGAGGCCGTACGTACCGTGGCGGGCGGCGATGCCCTCCTGGACCCGACCGTCACCCAGCGGGTGGTCGCCGCGTTCGTGGACGGGGTGGCGCCGGAGGCGGCGGTCACGGAGCCCGATGAGCTCGCCAGCTTGACCGACCGGGAGCGCGAGGTGCTGATCCAACTCGCCCGCGGTCGCTCCAACGCGGAGATCGCCACGTCTTTCGTGGTCTCGGAGACCACGGTGAAGACCCATGTCGGTCGGGTCCTGGCCAAGCTCCGCCTCCGGGATCGGGCCCAAGCGGTCGTCTATGCCTACGAGCACGGGGTCGTCCGGGCCGGGGTCGCCGAGCCCGCGGAGGGTGGCTGACCGCGGCCGTCACCCCGTATGGTCGTCGTGGATGATCCGCCCGTGAGCAGAGGAGCCACCGTGCTGGCCGCGTTCTCCATCACCCCACTCGGAGACAGCGACTCCGTCGGTGACGCCGTGGCACGCATCGTCAGGGTGGTGCGCGACAGTGGCCTACCCAACGAGACGACCGCGATGTTCACCACCGTCGAGGGCACGCCGCGCGAGGTGTTCGATCTGCTGGAGCGATGCCTTGCGGAGGCCGAGCAGCTCGCGCCGCGTGTGTCGGTCACGGCCAAGTTCGACCATCGACCAGGCCACGATGGGATGCTCCGGGCGAAGGTCGAGCGGGTCGAGGCCGCCCTGGACGAGCAGGACGGTTGAGGGCCGCTCAACCCTCGCGGCGTGATGTGGCCCAGGCGCCGAGCAGCACGAGGGCGGTCCCGAGGATCGCCAGCGGATGGATCCGCTCACCGAGCGCCACGACGCCGAGGACGACGGCGACCACCGGTACGAAGTAGATCGCGATCGAGCCACGTGGCCCTCCGACGCGCCCGACCAGGGTCGTCATGAGGACGAACGCCAGACCGGTGCCCAGCATCCCGAGTGGCAGCATCGCCAGGGCCGGCCCCCAGGCGAACCGTGATCCCCCGAGGGCCGCCAGTCCGAACGGTGCCACGACGATCAGGGCGAAGAGCTGGGCGCGCAGCAGCACCGCGAGCGAGCCGTAGCGCTGCTGGAGTGGCACGGCGAGGTTGGCGGCCAGGCCGTAGAAGACGACGGCGAGGAAGACCAGGCCGGTGCCGAGCGCGGTGCGCGCCGTGCCGGCGGCCGCGAGCGCGTCGGTCGGCAGCTCGGGGGCCGAGATCGCGGCGATGCCGAGGAACCCGACCACCAGACCGAACGCTTGGCTCCTCCCGGGGGAGCGGCGGAGCAGGACGACGGCCCATGCCGCGACGGTCAGCGGCATCGCCCCGTTGACCATGCCGGCGACCGACGAGTCGATCCACTGCTGCGCGATGGGGAAGAGCAGCAACGGGATGCCCATCCAGACCACGCCGAGCAGCGCGATCCTCGGTCGATCCTCACGTGCGATCCGGGTACGGCGGGCGCGTGGCACCAGGAGGAGGGCCGCCGCTCCGAAGGAGATGCGCAGCAGGGACACCAGCCCCGGCTCGAAGGCCTGGAGACCGATCTCGATCAGCACGAAGGAGGAGCCCCAGATCGTGGCGATCGCGGCGAGCAGCCCCCACTCCGCGGCGCCGAAGGCCTCGAGGTTGGTGCCGGACGCCGTCTGCAGGAGGCGCTGGCGTGGAGCGCTCGGCTCATCGGTGCGCACGGCAGCTCCACCAGGGTCGCTCGGGGATGGCGGTCGCGAGGTGTCTCGCTCCACGCTCCGTCCGGCAGGCCGGACGGAACTTCCAACATACCGGACCGACGTCGGCCCCCGGCACCCGGCCAGGGGGAGGGGCTAGGCAACGGGCGCGAACTCGGTCACCGTGGTGACTCGGGTCGCCACCGGACCCGTTCGTCCTCATCGATCGGTGGCGCCGAGGCCTTCGCTCGCTACGCGGGGGTCACCGGTGGGGCGACGCCCTGCCGCGGATGGAGCATGGGCGCCCTGCCGCCCGCTTCACGACCGGCCACACCCCTGACCCGGAGCGCTGGATGTCCCTGAGCACCTACAACACCCACCGGCGTCGTCGGCGGATGATCGGCCGTCTGAGCGCCGCCGCCGCGATCGTGGTCGTCGGTTCCGCCGCGGTCGCGGTCGATCCCCTCGACGTCGGGGTCGACGGAGCCGACAGCGAGCCGCCGGTGCGGACCCCATCGATCAACCCGCCCGAGCCGGTCGTGCCGGACGTGGCCGCTTCTGTGAGCGTCGAGGATCTCATCGCGGAGACCCCGGCGCTCGGCGGAGGCGAGGAGGAGTCGCCGGACGTGCCGGACGTGCCGGAGGGGCCGGGCGAGCCGGAGGAGCCGGTGAGCGGGGCTGAGGACCCGCCCGAGCCGGTCGACGACGCCGCGCCAGCGGCCGGGGTCTGGGACGATCTGGCCGCCTGCGAGTCCAACGGAGACTGGTCGATCAACACCGGCAACGGCTACTACGGGGGGCTCCAGTTCAACCTCGACTCCTGGGACTGGGCAGGTGGTGACCGCTACGCCTCCTACCCGCACGAGGCCAGCCGTACCCAGCAGATCGCGGTCGCCGAACGCCTGCTGGAGATCCACCCGGCCGGCTGGGGTGCGTGGCCTGCCTGCTCGCGTCAACTCGGTCTGCACTGAGCCTGCTCGGCTCGACTTCGGTGGGGTGCAGGCGCTAGAACCGGTCCCAGCTCCCGGAACCTGGTGCCGCGCATCCCGCAGGCACCGGGATCCCAGGAGACCTCCCCAGACGACCCCCACCGAGAGGTCATGCACGTGCGTATCCGGACCCTGTTCACGTTCTCCGTCGGCGTCGCTGCCGGAGCCGGGGCTATGTACCTCTTCGATCCCGAGCATGGCGAGGAGCGCCGTCGGCAGGCTCGTCGCGACGCGGCTCAGCGGGCCCGTCACGGGGCCGCGCGCGCCACGACGGAGGCCAAGCACCTCGTCAGAGACGTCACCGGGTCGGCCATCGAGGGCTTCAAGGAGGCACGGGCCGAAGACGGTCCGAACCTCGGCTAGTTCCTGCGGGTCCCGCCGATGGGGTGAGCCGCCACCGGAGCCTCTAGCGTTGGCGTCGGAGCCGACGAGGGAGCCGTGGTCGTGGATCTGGGGTTGAGCCCTGAAGGGCGTCGGCTGCACGAGGAGCTCACCGCGTTCGTCTCCGAGCGCGTCATCCCCCACGAGGTGACCTACCACGCCCAGCTCGCGGCGTCGGAGGAACGCCACCACCATCCGCCGATCCTCACCGAACTCCGTGACGAAGCGCGCGCTCGGGGTCTGTGGAACCTCTTCCTCCCCGACGAGGAGCACGGTGCGGGCCTGTCCAACCTCGACTACGCACACCTCGCGGAGATCACCGGACGATCGCCCCTGATCGCGCCGGTGGTGACCAACGGCGCGGCACCGGATTCGGGCAACATGGAGGTCCTGCACCTGTTCGGCACGCCCGCCCAGCAGGAACGCTGGCTCCAGCCACTGCTCGAACAGGAGATCCGCTCCGCGTTCTTCATGACCGAGCCGGCGGTGGCCTCCTCCGATGCGCGCAACATCCGCACACGGATCGAGCGTGACGGCGATCACTACGTGATCGACGGTCGGAAGTGGTGGTCATCGGGCGCTTCCGACCCGCGCTGCGCGGTGGGCATCCTGATGGGGGTGACCGACCCCGAGGCCGACCCCTACCACCAGCAGTCGATGGTCCTGGTCCCGATGGACACCCCCGGCGTCGAGGTGGTGCGGGAGTTGCCCGTCTTCGGTCGCTACGACGGGCACGGCGGCCATCCCGAGGTGTCGTTCACCGATGTGCGCGTCCCGGTCGACAACCTCCTGGGCAGCGAGGGTGACGGGTTCGCGATCGCGCAACAACGGCTGGGTCCGGGGCGGATCCACCACTGCATGCGGTTGATCGGCATCGCTGAGCGGGCGTTCGACCTGATGTGTGCACGGGCCTGGCAGCGCACGCCGTTCGGCAAGCCGATCGCGGATCAGGGCATGCTCCACCACTGGGTGGCTCAGGCGCGGGTCCGGATCGAGCAGGCACGCCTGTTGACGCTCAAGACCGCCCATCTGATGGACACGGTCGGCAACCGCGGTGCGCGGATGGAGATCGCGGCCATCAAGATCGTCGCACCGTCCATGGCCGAGTGGGTGCTCGACAAGGCGATCCAGACCCACGGGGGAGCGGGGTTCACCGATGACACCCCGCTGGCCATGATGTGGGCGCACGCGCGCACGCTCCGGATGGCCGACGGCCCCGACGAGGTGCACGAGATGGCGCTCGCCCGCCGTGAGCTGAAGCACTACCGGCCCACGGACTGAGGCTCGCCCGGATGCTCCATGAGCTCGGTGTCAGCTCCCGGACGGGCCGGTGATGGCGCCGCGTCGGGTGCTCGGCGCGGACGGATGCCGCGCCGGTTGGGTCACGGTCAGCCTCGTGGACGGGGAGGTCGGGACCGTGGAGGTGGTCACCGAACTCGACGAGGCGCTGGCGGGAAGCGCGTTCGATGCGGTCGCGGTCGACATGCCCATCGGCTTGGTCGACGGACCCCGGGACGCGGACCGGGCGGCCAGGGTCCTGCTTCCGGGGCGCGCCAGCAGCGTCTTCTCCGCCCCGCCCCGCACCGTTGCGGACGAGGTCCGTGCTGGGGACCTCACGACGCACGGGGCCGCGACGGTGCGGGCGGAGGAGGTCGCGGGCAGCGGTATCAGCATGCAGACCTGGCGCATCCTGCCCGCGATCATCGAGGTGGATGCGCTCGTCATGGCCGGCCACGCACTGCACGAGGTCCACCCGGAGCTCGCCTACGCGCTCCTGGCGGGTGATGCCGTGCCGCGCAAGCGCACCTGGGCCGGGATCACGACCCGTCGGGCCCTGCTCGCGCGGCACGGTGTCACGCTTCCCGACCGGTTCCCGGGAGATGAGCTGGCAGCCCCCGACGATGTGGTCGATGCCGCGGTCTGCGCCTGGGTGGCCGACGCCATCGCCGGGGCTGGTGAGGTGCTGCGGGTGCCCGAGCCAGCGACGCAGCGCGACCGCGGCCGACCGATCGTGATCTCGGCCCGTGTCCCGCCTGCACCCACGCCGGGGCCACGTCGGCGTGCGTCGCCACCTCGGTAGCCTCGCTCCTATGAGCGGAACCAACCATCGCGGGCTGCAACGGGGCGATGGCACGCGCGTCGCGCTCCTGCTCGCCCTGGGGCTGGCGCTGGCCGGGTGTGGCGATGGCGGACCCGACCCAGCGAGCGAGGATGACGACGTTGGATCCGAGGAAGAGCGCCCCGATGACGACGATGCCACGGGCGACGGGGAGGGGCGCTTGGACGGGCAGGACGGGGGAGATCGAGCCACCGATCCGGGGGAGGCCGCGCCCGAGCCGGACCTGAAGGTCGACCTGACCCTTACACCGCTCGCCTCGATGGACTCACCCACCGCCGCTGACGTGGGTCCCGACGGGAGGCTCTACGTCGCCGAGCGTGCTGGCACCGTGCACCCGCTCACCACCGAAGGGCCCGGGGACCCGGTCGTCGACGTCTCGGCCGAGACCACCCTCGACAGCGAGCGAGGGCTGCTCGGCATCGCGTTCGCCGCCGATGGGCGCGCGCTCTACCTCTCCTTGACCGGTCCCGACGGAGAGACCGTGCTCCTCGCGGTAGCCGTCGAGGATGGCCGCGTCGTCGGCGAGCGTCGCCGGGAGGTCTTCACCCACGAGCAGCCGTATGCCAACCACAACGGTGGGCACGTGAGCATCGGACCCGATGACCTCCTCTACCTCGGGCTCGGTGATGGTGGGGCCGCCGGTGATCCCCTCGGTGCCGGCCAGGACCTCTCCACCCCGCTCGGCTCGCTGCTGAGGATCGACCCCCAGGGCGGTGACCCGTATGCGGTACCCGAGAGCAACCCGTTCGTCGACGTCGAGGACGCCGCCCCGGAGATCTTCGCCTACGGGCTCCGCAACCCGTGGCGGTTCTCCTTCGATCCGGAGACCGATGCGCTCTGGATCGGCGATGTCGGACAGGACGCGCGTGAGGAGATCAACCGCGTCGCCCTGGAGGACGCCCGCGGTGCCAACTTCGGGTGGAACCTGATGGAGGGAACCGGCTCCTTCGCGGGCAGCGAGCCGGACGACCACGTCGCGCCGATCTACGAGTACGAGACGCGCGGGCCGGAGGGTTGTGCCGTCACCGGCGGCGTCGTCTACCGGGGCGAGGAGATCCCCGAGCTGACCGGGGTCTACCTCTACGCCGACTCCTGCAACGGGATGGTGCGGGGCCTGCGCATCGACGATGACGGGCAGGTGGCCGAGCAGGCCGAGCTCGGCATCGACGCGGGCGCGGTCGTCTCCTTCGCGACCGACCCCGCCGGCGAGGTGCTGGTGCTCGACCTCGACGGTGGTGTGTACCGGATCGATCCGGCCTGAGGCGTGAGGATCAGGGTCGTCCGACGGGTTCCTCGTAGCGTGCGCGATGGTTAGCGTGAGGAGCCAGCCGACGAGGAGCCGCCAGTTGCGTGTGAACCTGATGATCGAGGGGCAGGAGTCGGTGACCTGGGAGCAGTGGGTCGCGCTCGGCCGGGCCGTCGAGGATGCCGGGCTCGAGGGGTTGTTCCGATCCGACCACTACCAGTCGGTGGCGTCGAGGACCGAACGTTCCTCGTTGGATGCGTGGGTCACGCTCGGGGGACTGGCGGCGGTGACCCAGCGCATCCGGCTCGGCACGATGGTCTCACCGACCTCGTTCCGGCACCCGTCGGTGCTGGCCAAGGGCGTCGTCACCGCGGACCACATCTCCGGCGGCCGGGTCGAGCTCGGGATGGGGGCCGGCTGGCACGAGCTCGAGCATCGCACCTACGGGTTCCCGTTCCAAGACCTCGGGACGCGCTACGAGGTGTTCGAGGAGCAGGTGGAGATCGTCCGAAGGCAGTTCACCGAGGACCGTTTCGATCATCACGGTGCCCACTACCGGCTCGAGGGTTGCGAGGCGAACCCCAAGCCCCTCCAGTCGCCGAGCGTGCCCCTGATCCTCGGCGGCGCCGCGGGGCCACGCTCCTCCCGTCTGGCCGCCCGGTTCGCCGACGAGTACAACACCACGTTCCCCTCCCCCGAGGACGCCCGGGAGCGCAAGCGCAAGCTCGATGCTGCCTGCGCGGACGCTGGTCGGGAGCCGCTGCCGATGTCGATCATGACCGGATGCCTGCTCGGTCGCGACGAGGCCGAGGTCCGTGATCGTGCTGGACGACTCAAGGCGAGCTCCGGGGCCGGCGGCGACCTCGACGCCTGGCTCGACGGCTTGAAGAGCGAGTGGGTGGTCGGCACCGTCGACCAGGCCGCGCAGCGACTGCAGACCTACACGCAAGCAGGCGTGTCCCGGTTCATGTTGCAGCATCAGCTCCATGATGACGTGGAGATGGTCGGCATCATGGGCGAACTCGCCCGCGCCTGACGCGGGGCGAGCTGGCGAAGGACGGAGCGATCATGGAACAGAGGACGCTGGGAGAGAGCGGGCAGCTGGTCTCCAGCCTCGCGCTCGGAACGATGACCTTCGGACAGGAGACCCCGGAGGCCGAAGCGTTCGACATCCTCGATGCCTACCGGGAAGCCGGCGGGAACCTGCTCGATGTCGCCGACGTGTACGTCGGTGGGGACAGCGAGCGGATCGTCGGTCGCTGGCTGGCTGACCGGCGGGTTCGCGACGACGTGGTCGTTGCGACCAAGGCACGGTTCCCGGTCGGCGATGACGCCGGCCCGAACGACCAGGGCCTCTCCGCCGCCCACCTCCACCGGGCGATCGATGCGAGCCTCACGCGGCTCGGCGTCGATCACATCGATCTCTACCAGATCCACGCCTGGGACCCGCTGACCCCGGTCGAGGCGTGGCTCAGCACGCTCGATGACCTGGTCCGGGCGGGCAAGGTGCGTGCACTCGGGGTCTCCAACGTCCGCGGGTACCAGCTCCAGCGGATCGTCGACACCGCCCGGTCCGCCGGGCTGAGCCCGATCGTCACCCTCCAACCGCAGTACAACCTGCTCGCGCGCGAGATCGAGTGGGAGCTCGTCCCCTGCGCACTCGACGAGGGCGTCGGGCTGCTGCCGTGGTCCCCGCTCGGCGGCGGTTGGCTGACGGGCAAGTACCGGCGGGAGGAGCGTCCGAGCGGTGCGACCAGGCTGGGCGAGGATCCGGAGCGCGGCGTCGAGGCCTACGGCAAGCGAGCCAACGAGCACACCTTCCGGGTCCTCGATGTCGTGGCCGAGGTCGCCGCGGCCCACGACGCGACGATGAGCCAGGTCGCGCTGGCATGGGTCGGCGCCCAGCCCGGGGTGACCTCGACGATCCTCGGTGTCCGCACGGACGCGCAGCTCCAGGACAACCTCGGCGCGGCCGAGCTCGATCTGACGGTCGACGATCTCACGCGGCTCGACGCGGTCAGCCAGCCGACGCCACCGGACTACCCCTACGGCTTCCTGGACGACGCCGATGCGCGCCGCTTCGATCAGCTGGGGTGACCGTCGGTGACGGCCGTCCGCGGGCCAGTTCCTCGAGCAGTTGCGACCAGCGCGCGGTGATCGTCGAGGTCGTGAAACGGGTGACGAAGCGCCGCCCCGCGTGCGCGAGCTGCCCCTGGAGCACCGGGTCGCGCAGCAAGCGGTCCAGTTGCCCAGCGAAGGCCGCCACGTCACCTGGTGGGGTGACCAGCGCGTTGCGCTCATGGCGCAGGAGCTCGCGAGGCCCCTGCGGGGAGGCCATGCTCACGACCGGGAGTCCGGCCGCCATCGCCTCGAGCAGCACGATCCCGAACCCCTCGTGTCGG
The DNA here is from genome assembly GCA_040904745.1 of Nitriliruptoraceae bacterium. Taxonomy (GTDB): domain Bacteria; phylum Actinomycetota; class Nitriliruptoria; order Nitriliruptorales; family Nitriliruptoraceae; genus T1Sed10-7. The sequence continues at coordinate 52,236 of JBBDSW010000186.1, read as the reverse complement.
GCGCTCAAGCCGAACACCGAGGCCGCGGCGAGCTCGCCGGCCACGTCCTTGGTCTCCGGCGCGATGGTGATCCTGTCCTCGAGCCCGAGGCCACGGACCTGTTCCTCGAGCCGTCCACGCCAGGGACCGGAGCCGACGATCCGGAGCTCCCAGTCCGGATGGGCATCCGCGACCTGCGCGAAGGCCGTGATCAACTGGTCGAAGCCCTTGCTGGCCGCCAGCCGCCCCACGGAGACGATCCGCGGCCGCTGTCGGGATGCGGGGCGTGGCAGCTGATCGGGGATCGGGTTGGGAAGCACGATGACCGTGGGTGCGTCGTCGCCCAGCGCGTCGCGGTAGGTGTTCGCGTCGGCCTCGGTCAGGCAGGCGATCGCGTCGAGCCGCGGCGCGTGCCTCAGCAGCGCCGACCGGACGGCACGCTCGTAGTGGTCCAGATGGAGGTGCTCCTGGGCCACCTTCGTGGCGCGGGGGTGTGCGAAGCGGGCGATGGCCAGGTTCACACCGACGCGGGTCCCGACCACCACGCCTCGCGCCCGGATGAGCCTGTGCAGCAGCGTGAGGTCGACCAGCAGACTCGCCTGCTGCTCACGTCCGATGGAGAACTGCGAGGTGAGGCGCGGCTTGCCATCGAGCCAGCGGCGGAGCCGCCCGAGCGGGGTGCGCGTCGTGGCCAGCCGGTGCCGGTCCACCAGCACCTCGAGGTTCAGACGTGGGTCGACGTCGAAGAACGGGTGTTCCTGGCTGGGGTGACGGAGGACGGAGACGACCGTGACCTGATGCCCCTGGTCGAGCAGGCCCTCTGCCTGCCGCAGGACGGTGCGGACCGTGCCGCCGACCGAGAACGCGTTCCAGATCACGTAGGTGACCGGGACCGGACCCGCCCACGTGATCCTGCGGGTCGGACGGGCCTGCAGGGCTCGGTCGAGGACGTCCAAGGCCCGTCGTCGCAGACGCCGCCAGGAACGCGCGGCACGGCGTGGCCAGCTGCCGTGATCGTGCGCGGTGGTCGTCGTGGTGGTCATCGGCGGTTCGAGCCTCGAGGGAGCGATCGAGGACCGAGTGTCCGATGCGGTGTCCACGACGACCACCGGCGGATGGCCACGTGACCCGTGTGGTCAGACGACCAAGAGGCCCGTCGCAACGAGCGCCGCCAGGACGCCGATCGCTTGCAGCGACGTCAGGCGCTCGTGCAACCACCACCGGGCGGTGAGCAGTGCGACCACGGGGAACAGCGAGGTGAGGAGGGAGACGAGGCTGAGGAGTCCGACCCTGGTGGCCTCAAGGAACAGGACGTTGGCCGCCATGTCGGTGAGCCCGCTGATCGTGACGAGGCCAGCGACCCGTCGGGGCACGAGGTCGCGCCCACGCACGACGGCCACGGATGCGGAGATGACGATCGCGGCCGTGCGAGCACCGAGCAGCGGCCACAACCCGCTCCCGGCCGGGGTCGCGTCCAGTGCCACGAAGAACAGCCCGAACCCACCCCCGGCCAGCAGCGCGGCGAGCGGACCGCGAACGCCGCTCTCCTTCACGGAGACCCCTGGGACGTAGGCCACCGCGACGACGGCGGCCAGCCCGAGCGCGATGCCCACCAACTGCCGGGGGGCGAGGCGATCGCCGGCGAGCAGCAGCCCCCAGGTCACGGGCACCGCAGCGCCCACGAGGGCGGCGATGGGCGAGATGACCCCCATGGGGCCGACCGCCATCGCGCGGAGGTAGAGCACCAGGCCGAGCGTCCCGGTCCCGCCCCCCAGGGCGCCGAGGGCGAAGGCCGGAGCGGACGGCTCCCCCGGGAGGAAGGCCAGCGCCGGGAGCAGGACGAACAGCCCGACGACCTGCATGCCGAAGGTGACGGTCAACGCCGAGACGCGTCGTGCCGCCACGGCCCCGGTGACGTCCGACACACCGAAGCCGACCGCGGCGAGCAGGCTGAGCAGGCTCCCCACGTCACACCTCCTGCCTGCGACGACGCGACGAGACGCTGACGCGTCGTCGCACGGGCTCAGGCTGTCGTCGGGACCTCCGTCGCCATGCCGTGCGCGAGCACGCGTACCTCGGCGAGATCACAGACCTGGGCGAAGTGCTCCGGGGAGGCGATGAACCCGTCGTAGTGGATGGGGATCACGAGCTCGGGGCTGAACCGCGCGACGAGGCGGTAGGCGGCATGGAAGCTGATCGACGGCCCGGCGATCGGCGCCGCGAGGACGCGGGCCCGCAGCCCCTCCAGTTCGATGCCGTCACCCGGATGGAAGAGCGTCCCGTCCACCAGGAACCCGGTGTTGGGAGGTCCGGGGGAACCGTCGACCATCACCACATGGGGCAGGTCGTAGGGGGCGATGTCGACCCCGGCTGCGGTGAAGGGCTCGCCCGCAGCGATCCGGGAGCACCGTTCGGCGCCGAGCAGGTCGACGACGTCGGCGTTGCCGTACAGCGCGACACCCGCTTCCAGCAGGGGATCGACCGCCTCGACGTCGAGGTGGTCGGCGTGACGGTGGGTGAAGAGCACCGCGTCGAGATGTCCGAGGTCCGCGAGGTCGTAGCGTGCGGTGACGAAGGTGCCCGGGTCGATCGCCAACCGGGCACCTCCGACCTCGACGACCAGGCAGGACTGTGGGTACTTGGTGATGCGCATCTGCGGCTCCTCGAAGGTCCGGCGTGGTGTCGGTCGCGGCCGGCCCGACAGTAGGCTCTCTCTCCTTCGGGCCGGTAGCTCAGCTGGTCAGAGCAGCGGACTCATAATCCGTCAGGCGCGGGTTCAAGTCCCGCCCGGCCCACCTCGAAGCTGGTCATCACCGGGAGGTGCTGGTGGAGGTCGCCATCGTCACCGTCGCGCTCCTCCTCATGCTGATCGGGCTCTTCGGGGTACTCGTCCCCGTGCTGCCCGGACTCGTCGTCATCTGGCTCGTCGGCGTTGGTTCGTTGCTGTGGTTGGAGGCAGACGCCACCGGTTGGTGGGTGGCGGCTTGGCTGACCGTGTTGTTCGCCGCCGGGACGCTGGCAACCATCTGGCTGCCGACCCGCCGCGGGCGTGCTGCCGGCGCGTCGACACGTTCGTTGGCGATCGCCGCGGTCGGGGCACTGCTCGGGTTCTTCCTGCTGCCGGTCGCCGGCTTCCTGCTCGGGGGACTGGCGGGACTCTACCTCGGAGAGTGGTGGCGCCTGGGTGACCACGCCGCAGCGCGATCCTCCGCGCTGAGCGTGCTCCGGGCCTACGGCGTCGGCGTCGTCATCGAACTCGTCCTCGCGGTCGTGATGATCGTCTCCTGGGCCACCGCCGTGTTCGTTCGGGGTTGGTGATCGGGCTGGCGAGGAGACGGCCGCCGTGGCCAGCGCCGATCACTTCTCCGAGGAGGAGACCTCCGGCAGCGACCCGCTGACCACCACGCCGAGCAGTCCCAGCGCGGCGAGCGCGGCCAGGGCGACCTCGGGGCCGAGCACCGCCAGCGCCGAGGTGAGGGCGCCGGTGATGAGCAGCAGCACGCCGATCGCGGTGTTGGAGACGGCGACGTAGTCGGTGCGTTTGTTCCCGCCGGCGAGGTCGACGACGTAGGTCTTGCGACCGATGCGAGCGCCATGATGGGCGAGCGTGAGCAGCAGGTAGGTCCCCGGGTACAGCAGCGTCAGTTCGCGGGCGCCATCGATCAGCAGGGCCCCCAGGAACGCGAGCACCAGGAGGGACGAACCTCCGGCGGCCAGCATCATCACGCGACGGGAGGAACGGTCGGCGAGCCGGCCCCAGGCACGGCCACCGATCAACGCTGCGATGCCGCTGGAGGCCACGAAGGAGCCGAGACCGGCGAGTCCTGCCCCCCCTTGCTCGGTCGCCAGCGCGACGATGAACGGCGGGCTCAACGCGGAGACCAGCAGCAACGTGCGAGCGACGACGAACCGACGGAACGGCGCGTCCTCGCGCAGCAGTGCCAAGGCCGCGGTCGCCGCGCCGGCATCGGCATCAGGGTCGTGCTCGCCCGGTGTCTCTCTCACCCGGGAATAGACGACGGACGCGCACACCCAGGCGAGCGCTGCGCCGATGAGCAACCACGCGAAGGTCGCGGGGCGGGCCGTCCCGCCGCCGAGGATGCGCAGCCCCAGGCCGACCGTGATCGCTGCGATGCCGGCACCGATCGTGGCGTAGCCGTTGATCTGCCCGCGGGTGCCCTTCGGCAGCGTCCGGCCGAGCACATCCTTCGAGGCGATCGACGACAGCGATCGCGCCAGCGCGAACACCGCGAGCGCGATGAGGATGCCGAGACCGGCGGCCGTGCCCTCCAGCGTGGCGGCCACCACGGCCATCGCGACCGTCGCGAGCGCCTGGAGGATCGCCCCGGCGACCCACAGCCACTTGCGTACCGCCATCCGTCGGACCAGCGGGACCAGGCTGGCCTGCGGGAGCATCGAGCCGGACTCGCGGATGGGCACGAGCAACCCGATGAGGACGGCCGGAGCGCCGACCGCGACCAGGAGCCAACTCAACACCGTCTTGGCATCGACGATCAGGTCACCGACCTTCTGCAAGGTCATGGCCGTGACCTGCTTGGCGGCGTTGCCCGGGACCGCTGCGGCCACCTCGACGTCGAGTTCCCCGCGCCCGTGGTCCTCGTCGTCGATGAGGTGGGAGTAGAGGCGCTCGAGGGCGCTGGGCGGTGACGGCTCCTGGGTCACGATCGCGCTCCCTCGTGCTCCTCGAACGGGTACTCGAGCTGCGTTGCGGTCGCGACCGCGAGTTCGCGGCTGATCAGCCGTTCGACGAGGTGCAGCCCGAGCATCAGGCCGCTGGCGAGCCCGCCCGCCGTGATGATCCGTTCGTCCCCGACGAACCGCACCCCCCGACGAACGGCGCCGACATCGTCGCGTGCCGCCAGGGCATCGATGTCCTCGTGGTGCGTGGTGGCGGTGCGCCCGGCCAGTAGCCCGGCGGCGGCCAGCAGGAAGCTCCCCGTGCAGACGGAGGTGACCAGCGGCACCCGTGCAGCCAGCGAGCGGATCGTGTCGATCAGCACGGTGTCGGCCAGCGCGGGGTCGATGTCGATCGTGCCCGGCACCACCAGGACATCCAGGTCGCCGCTGGCGGCCGCGGGCAGGGCGGGTACGAGCCCGAGCCCGCCGTAGGAGGTGAGTGGCGGGGTCCCGACGCCGAGCGTGACGACCTCGATCCGGTGGCTCGCCCCCCGCCGTCGGAGGAGGCGATCAGCGGTCAGCAGCGCTTCGTAGGGTCCGCCGACGTCGAGCAGGTCGCAGCCCTCGAACACGAGGAGCCCGGCGCGATGGACGATGGCGTCGCCACTCATCGGTCACCGCGGTGGCGCAGCGACGGCATCACGCGCGCCGCGTCGAGGATCCTCAGGAACGGGAGCGGGTCGATGCCCTGGTCGAGCACGTAGGTGGTCAACAGGTCGCGGACGAGCGCGCGCAGGGCGTCGGCCTGCCAGGGTTTGGCGACGTAGTGGTCGAGATCGGCCTGGTTGACCGCGCGGATCGTGTCGTCCTGATCCGCTTGTCCGGTCACCAGCACCTTGCGACAGCGGCCGTGGATCGGGTCGTCTCGCAGTTCGACGAGGAGATCGACCCCGCTGGTGCCGGGGAGCCGGTGATCGGCGAGGACCACGGCCAGCGGGTCTCCGGCCCGCTCCAGCTCGTCGAGCACGGCACGGGCATCGGTGACGTCCTCGGCCGGCTCGATGCGGACGCCGTCCGCCAGGGGCTCCAGATCGCGCACGAGCGCGTCTCGGACCTCGGGTTCGTCCTCCAGCACCAGCACGGCCAGTTCCACAGCGTCCTCTCCCTCACTCGATCGGGAGGCGGACCGTGGCGACGGTCCGTCCTGGTTCGGATGTGATCGCGATGGTGCCACCGTGGCTGTCCACCACCCGCTTCGCGATGGCCAGCCCGAGCCCGAGGCCGTAGCGGACCTGCCCCTGCTTGGTGGTGAACCGGGGCTCGAACAACCGTGGGAGCACCTCGGGCCCGATCCCGGGTCCATCGTCGGTGATCGTAACCACCACCTCGTCCCCGTCCCGGCGCGTCGCGATCTCCACGTGCCCACGGCCGTCGAGCGCGTCGGCCGCGTTCAGCAGCAGGTTCGTCCAGACCTGGCCGAGCGGCCCGGGGTACCCCGTGATCGTCGGGAGGTCCGGCGCGTCATCGCGGGTGATCTCCAGCCCCTCGAGTCGATGGGCGACGAGGTGGAGGGTGTCGTCGATGGTGGTCCGGACGTCGACGCCGGGGACCGGGCTGTCGCTCGGACGGGCGTAGCTGCGAAGGCTCGTGACGAGCTCGGTGACCCGTCTCGTGCCGAGGTCGAGGTTGCGGACCGCGGCGCCGAGCTCCGCGGCGGTCGCGAGTTCCTCGAGGGCCTCGGCGTCGTCGGTCACCCGTGATGACCAGGCCGCCGGGAGCGCCTCGATCCCGGCCCCGGCCAGGCGTCGTGCCACGCGTGCGTCGCCGAGGGCGTCGGTCAGCTGCCGCGCCCGATCCCGCTGGTCGGCGGTGCCGGTCGGTGGTCGTTCGCGGGCCGCATCCAGCGTCTGGGCCAGCAGTCGGCCGCGGGGGTGGGCTGCCAGGAGGCGGGACAGGTCGCTGGTGACGAAGCTCGCGGCACGCTCCAGCGCCGCGACCGGGTTGTTGAGCTCGTGCGCGACACCGGCGGCGAGCTCGCCGAGCGTGGCCATCCGGGCGGACTCGACGAGCTCCAAACGCGCGGCTTCGAGGTGCGAGAGCGCTTCGGCGAGCTGGGTGCGCTCGCGATCGAGCTCGCGGTTGAGCTTCACCTTCTCGACCTGGAGCTGCTCGGCGCGCCGCAGTCGGGCGCCCAGAGCGCGTGCTGCGGCGGCAGCCATCGCGGCGCTCACCTCGGGCTCGGCAGCCAGCGCCTGGTCGAGCTGCTCCAGGCTCAGGTGCACCAGCCGGACGTCGGTCGTGGTGCGGGCGGTGAAGAACGCCTGCCGCTGCTGGGTCAGGGACAGGAGTCCGACGACCGGCCCGGTGGAGGCGTGGTGCAGACGGAGCTCGCCCACCTCACTGGAGCGGTCGAGGGCGACCGAACCGGACAGGATGACGAAGACCCCGTCCACCGCCACACCCTGGTGCGTCAAGCGGGTCCCCGCGGGCAGCTCGAGCCGCGGCCGGCGCCCCAGGGCACGATCCAGTGCAGCCACGAGCCGCTCGCTCAGGGTCGGGGCGTCGAGTTCCAGGTCGTGCAGCAGCGCGCTCGTCGGGCGCTCGGCGTGGACCCCGTCCCGGTCGAGCTGGTCGAGACGGGGATCGTCGGGATCGCGGGTACGCAGCCAGCGGGCGAGCTGGGACCGGGCGTGCGCCGCGAGCTTCGATGGGGTCCACGGGTCGGCGACGATCGCGGCCAGCCGATCGGCGTCCAGCGCGGCGTCGAGATCGTCGTGGGCAGCCCGGGCGGTCACCAGGATCGTGCAGGCGGCACGGGCACGGGCATCGGTACCGAGCGCAGCGACCCGCCGATCGACCGAGGTGCCGTCGTCGAGGAGCGCGACGAGTCCCACGTCCTCAGTGGTGGGGACCGCGGTGGCCGCTCGTAGGGCATCGGTGTCGACGTGGACCACCGTTGGGACATCCGACAGGCCGTCGGACAACTCGCCGACCAGCGCGTCCCGGCTGCCGCCCTCGGGCCCGGCGACGATGACGGCGATGGGTGGTACGCCGGAGCCGGTCACAGCAGCCCCAGCCACGTCCACAGTGGGGGCATCGCGAAGGCGAGAGCCGCTCCACCCACGACCCCGATGACGATGCCCGTGGACGCCATCGCCGGCTGCGGGACCTCGCCGGTCGCGTACGCGATCGCGTTCGGGGGCGTGCTGATCGGCAGCGCCATCCCCAACGCGCAGGCCAGGCCGACGAGCACGGCCATCAGGGCCGGCTCGACCGCGACCGTGGTCGCCAGGCTGAGGGCCAGCGGCACCAGCAGGTTCGCCGCGGCCGAGTTGGAGATCACGTTGGACAGCGCGAGCGCTGCGAGGGCCAGCAGGCCGAGCAGCGTGGCCGCCGCCATCCGGTCCCAGGCCACCGCACCGAGGATCCAGGTGTCGAGCCCTGAGCCGGAGATCCCCGCACCGAGGGCGATCCCTCCCGCGACCAGCCACAGGACGTGCCACTGCAAACCCTGGAGATCCCTCGGGCCGAGGACACCCGTCGCCAGCAGGGCCACCACGGGGAGGAACCCGACCGTCGACGACGACAGGCCATGGATCGGCTCGGTCAGCCACAGCACGACGGTGACTCCGGCGACGACGGTGAACACGATGGCGGCCGGTGACCGGTTGAAGCGCGCGGTCATCTCGAGATCGAGCGTGGTGTCGGCGGGGATGAACCGCCGTGTCACGAAGAACCATGCGCCGAACAGGAGCGCCAGCATGAGGGGCACGGCGAGCAGCATCCAGTCGAGGAACGAGACGCTGCCACCTGCGGCCGAGAGCTGACCCAGTGCGATCGCGTTCGGGGGGCTGCCGACCGGGGTCCCCATCCCACCCACGTTCGCGGCGATGGGGATCGCCAGCGCGAGGCCGGTGCGCGCTCGACCAGCCGGCAACCCGGCCAGCACCGGCAGCACGACGGCGAACATGGTGGCGGTGGTGGCGGTGTTCGACACGAACATCGAGAGCAGCGCGGTGATCAGCATGAGGCCGAGCGCCGTGCGTCGGGCCCCCCCGGCCGCGAACGGACGCAACAGCACCGCCGCCAGGTTGCGGTCGAGGTCGTACTTCGCGGCGCCGTCCGCGATCAGGAAGCCTCCGAGGAAGAGGACGATGACCGGGTCGGCGAGGGTGGCGAACACGTCGGAGGCCACGAGGACCTCGTCGGCCAGCGGCACGAGCGCCTGGTCGGTGAGTAACAGCACCTCCAGCAGCAGGACGAGCAGGGCCGTGGCCACCAACGGGATCGCCTCGGTGAGCCACAGGACGATCGCGAGGAGGAAGATCGCGAGCATCCGCTCACCGGCCGGGTCGAGATCGGGGACATCGACCACCAGGGGCACCAGGAAGGCGATGAAGCCGATGACGAGGCCGCTGGCCTGGATCCGCGTCGGGCGGGGGAGACGGGTGGGTACCGCTTGGGCGACCATCCGCTCAGTCGTCCGCGAGCCGCGGTGGGAACCCGCCGGTGGCGATCGGCCCCCAGGACCCGATCGCCACGGAGATCAGACACTTGCCCTGCGCCTGCATCGCCTCGCGGTACTCCTCCCAGTCGGGGTGCTCGCCGGAGATGACCTGGAAGTAGCGCACCAGGCCGTCGAGTGCCTCCGGGAGATCGATCACCTCGGCCGAGCCGTCGATCTGCACCCACGGGCCGTCGAACTCGTCCGACAACACGAGCACGCTGGCCCGTGGGTCGCGCCGCAGGTTCTTGACCTTGGCTCGCTCGGGGTAGGTGGCGATGACCAGGTGATCGCCATCGAGCCCGCCGGTGACGGGCGAGAGCTGCGGTCGCCCGTCGCGACGCCAGGTCGTGAGGATCAGGTGGTGGCGGTCGCGGACGAACCCGTACAGCTCGTCGCGCTCGACGCGGTCGGTGGTCGCGATGGGTCGGCTCATGCCTGGCATCCTAGGTCGTCTCCCGGGAGGGCTCGGAGGGCTACAGGACCATGCTGGGGCCGGCCACATGGCCCCGGTACCTTCGCAGGGTGAGTGAGCGCCCCATCCTGAAGCGTTCGGTGAACACCGAGCGTGCCCTGACGTTGCCGCGACCCCGTCTCCGCGGGCGCTCGCACCTGCTGGCGGCCATCGTGACGGTCCTTGGCGCGGTCCTGTGGACCGTGCTCGCCCCGGCGGGCGGGCGGCTTGCCATCGCCGCGTTCGGTCTCGGCATGGCCGCCATGTTCAGCTTCAGTGCGCTCCTCCACCTGCGTCGCTGGGGTGCGGGCACCTACGAGCGGCTGTTCCGCCTCGACCACACCGGGATCTACCTGGCCATCGGTGGGACCGGGGTCGCGATCGCGCTGCTCGGACTCTCTGGCTGGGCCTCGGTTGCGCTGCTCACGGGGTCCCTGGTCGGCACCGTCCTCGGCATCGTCGTCGAGTGGTTGCCGTTCGCACCTCCGCGCGGGTTCAACCAGGCCGTCTACCTGACGCTCGGGTGGATCCCGATCGCCCTGCTGCCGTGGCTGTGGGTCGGTGCCGGGGTCGGCACCGTCGTCCTCCTCCTCCTCGGGGGGATCTTCTACACGGTGGGAGCGATCATCGTCGGTCTGCAGCGCCCGAACCCGTCGCCGAGGTGGTTCGGCTACCACGAACTGTTCCACCTCCTCGTGATCGCCGCGGTCGTCGTCCATGCGGTGATGCTCGCACGGCTGCTGGCACGGCTGTGAGGACGTCCCGGTGACGCCTGCCCTCGCGGTCGCCGGGCTGCACAAGACCTACCCGGGTACACCGCCGGTGTCTGCTGTCGCTGGCATCGACCTCGAGGTACCGCCCGGGGAGATGTTCGGCCTGCTCGGTCCGAACGGCGCAGGGAAGTCGACGATCGTCGGGGTCTGCACGACACGCATCCGTCCGACGGCGGGGCAGGCCCGCATCTTCGGTCTGGATATCGCCGCTGAGGGCGCCCGGGCGAAGCGGAGCATCGGCGTGGTCACCCAGGACAACACGCTCGATCGTTCGCTCACGCTGGCCGAGAACCTGTACTACCACAACCGCTACTTCGGTTGGTCGGGGCGCGAGGCCCGTGCTCGTGCTGCTGCACTCCTCGAGCGGTTCCACCTCGCGGACCGGGCGGACGCCTTCCCCACCCAGATCTCCGGTGGGATGGCCCAGCGCCTCCAGGTGGCGCGAGCGATCGCCCACCGTCCCCGGTTGCTCTTCCTCGACGAACCGACCGCCGGCCTCGATCCGCAGAGCCGGATCGCCCTGTGGGAACTGGTGGAGGAGCTCCGGCGCGACGGGCTCACCGTGGTCCTGACGACCCACTACATGGAGGAAGCCGATCAGCTGTGCGATCGGGTGGCGATCATCGACCACGGGCGGGTGCTGGAGTGCGACACGCCAACCGCGTTGAAAGCGGCCCACGGGCCGGGCACCGTGCTCGAGCTGTCGCTGGAGCGGGTCGCCGACGACCAGCTCCTCACCGCCGTGTCCACGATCAGCGGTGTCCACACCGCCGAGCGGACCGATGCCGGGGTGCGCGTGCACGCCACCGCGGGGGACGGACTCCTCGCCCGGGTCGTGGCGGCCGCGGCACCGGCGGGGGTGCGCGACGTCTCCTCCCAGGGGGCGACCTTGGAGTCCGTCTTCATCGCTCGTACGGGCAGGGAGTTGCGTGACTGACACCGACATCATCGAACCCCGCGGCCCTCGGACCGGGTCCACCGGCGCCGGTGACGGCCCGCTCGGGGAGCCCGGCCCGGTGCGGACCAGCCTGCAAGCGATCGGTGGCCTCATGCTGCGGGATCTCCGGGTCCTGCGCCGGGAAGCGGCCGCGTTCCTGACGCGGACGGTCATGCAGCCCCTGTTGTTCGTGTTCGTGTTCGCCTACCTGTTCCCGCGCATCGGGCAGGGGGTCGGTGGGGGTGGTGGCGAGTTCGCCACGGTGCTCGTCCCCGGCCTCGTGGCGGTCGCGGTGATCTTCCAGGGGATCATCGCGGTGGCCCTCCCGTTGTCCACGGAGTTCGGCGACACCAAGGAGATCGAGGACCGCATCCTCGCCCCGGTCCCGGTGCGCGTCGTCGCTCTGGAGAAGCTGCTGTTCGGCGCTGCGCAGAGTGTCCTTGCGGGCCTCCTCGTGCTGCCGATGGTCACGGCGATCCCCGCCACGCCGGTCGCCCTCGAGGTCACCTCCCTCCCACTGCTCCTGGCGGTGGTCGTGCTGTCCGCCTTGCTCTCCGGCGCGCTCGGTCTCGCTCTCGGGACCTACGTGAGCCCCCGCCAGATCGGCCTCATGTTCTCCGTGGTCGTCCTACCGCTCACCTTCCTCGGAGCCGTGTACTACCCGTGGGCGTCGCTGGACGCGGTGCCCTGGCTGCAGTGGCTCGTGCTCCTCAACCCGCTCGTCTACGTCAGCGAGGGCCTCAGGGCGGCGGTGACACCATCGATCCCGACGATGCCGCCCGTGGCGTTCCTCTCCGCTCTGACCGTCGCGACCATCCTGTTGGGTGCCGCGGGGATGCGTGGGTTCCTGCGCCGCACGATCGGCTGACCGCGACCGCCGGCTGACCGGATCCCCGTCGGGGTGATCGAACCGCCGGGCGAACCACCACACCGCCAGACCCCACAGGACGACCAGCACCGGGAGCTCGAGCGGCATCCGCGTGATGGTCGCGGGCCCGACGGCCAACAGCATGATCGGCATCAGCATGATCGGCATCGTTCCCTCACCCGGCACGGGGTCAACGGGTGCCATGTCCATGGTGGCGACCCGATCCGACCTTACGGACGGGGTGCGACACGGCCGGGGGCGGAGCCGGCTCGGTCAGTCGCCCGCGCCGACCGTGGCCGTGCTCAGGCAGCGACCCGTCGCCCCGGTGACCCGCGGAGCAGCGAGGACCGCGTCGACCTCCTCACGGTCGAGGGCGTAGGCCGACCCGTCGTTGTCCGGGTTCACCGCGAACACCAGCCCGACCACCTCGCCGGCCTGGTTGACGAGCGGAGCGCCGGAGTCCCCCGGCAGCAGGCTCGCGGCGAGGAACAGGACCTCCCGTTCGGTCTCGTCGAGGCCGTAGATGTCGCGGCCGAGCGCCGTACGTCGCTGCTCGATGCGGACCGGCGCGACGCGAGGGTCCGGCTGGCCACCGGGGTAGCCGATGACGACCGCCTCGTCACGGGTCTCGCCGTGGCCGAGCCGGAGCGGATCCCGGTCGAGTTCGGCCACCTCGACGAGAGCGAGGTCGCGGTCCGGATCGAAGGCGACGACCCTGCCCGGGAGTTGCACGCCATCGGAACGACGGATCTGGACCTCGTCCGAACCGGCGACCACGTGCGCGTTGGTGAGCACCATGTTCGCTGCGACGGTCACCCCGGAACCGTCGTAGCGCGCGTCACAGCCGCTCGCCGAGACCCGTACCGACGCAGCCGTCGCGGCCGCCACGACCTCGGCATCCACGGCGATCTCGCCGGGCGGGGGCAGGGCCGTGGACACGGGGTCGAGTTCGGCGATGACCTCGGGGAACCGGCTCCCGGCCACCAGGCGTCGGACGCCGTCCGAGACGTCCGGTGCGGGCGGTGTCCACTGGGCGAGGATCCGGGCGCCCCGCGAACCGCTGGCCTGCTCACCGAGCGTGCCCGGGACCTCGGCGGCGATCGGGAGCACCAGCCACGCACCGATGACGACGAGGGCCGCGCCGGCGACCGCGCCGGCGGCACGGTCCAGGTTCGCCATCGGCGTGCGTGCCACGACCCGCCCGAGCGATGCGCCGAGCTGACCGAGGATCGTCGCGACCAAGGTGACCGTGGCCGCGAGCGTCGTGACCGCCACGACGAAGCGCGTGGTGGAGGCGGTCTCCGCCAACCAGCCGAGCACCAGCGGCACGGTCCAGGCGGAGACCAGGAGCCCGAGGACGAGGCCGACCCACAGGCTGACGCGCGTGAGGAGTCCGGCTCGCCACCCCGACCGGATGGCCGCCACGAGCAACAGGGCGAGGAGCAGGTCGAGGAGGGTCATGCGCGCCCTGCTCCGATGTCACGGTCCGGCGGTCGAGGCGACCGGGTCGGATCCGCTGACGACCACGGGTGTCCCACCCGCGACGGCTGCCGGGAGGGGGTCAGTTCGAGAAGGCGCGGCGACGTTCCTCGCGCTTCAGGTAGTCACTCAGGCGGCTGTGCAGCTTGGCGGCGGAGAGCTCAGCCTGCGGGTGGTGGCCCTCGCGGCGAGCGATCCAGAGGGAACGCAGATCGCCTTCCCAGGTCGCGGTCTCGTCGATGTCGATGGTCCAACCCGGGAACTCGTCCTCGAGCCATGCGACCGCACGGTCGTTGGTCGAGACGGGGTTGGCCGTCGCGGTGTTGGTCTCGGACACGGTCGCCTCCAGACAGGGAAGCCAGACGGGAGCGTGGGTGTCACTCTGGGTAGGGAACCCGGGGCGACGTACCCCTATTTCGGTGCCGCTGCTTCACAGGATGCCCCGCTCACCCGCGACTTGTCCACGACCTGCGGCGACCGCGCGCAAGCTCGGCCGCACGAGGTCGCCGTCCCGAACCCCTACGCTGGTGGGCCGCCTCTTCCCGTCGGAGACACCTGACGTGACCGTTCGTCCGCAGCTCACGTTCGTTCCCGGGGGGCCCGTGCCCGCGGGAGGCACGTTCGCGATCTGGCTGACAGGTACCGCGGGCGAGGACGCCGAGCTGGTCCATGCCAGGCTCGTCGAGGCGAGCGCAGAGCTCGGTCTCCCCGGCGGTGAGCCGAGCGAGCTGCGGACGTTCCGGGTCGGCGACCGTGGCCTCGAGCCCGACAACGTCCCGGCGCGTCGCATCCCCGTACTGCCCGCGGTCCGGATCCTGGCGACCCTGCCGCCGGGAGGCGATTGGCCGGCCTGGGCACGACCGTCCGCGGCGGTCCTCGGGTGGAGCGTCGCCGCCAAGCTCGCCCTGGAGTTGGTCGCTGCCGGTCGCCTGCTGCCGGGCTTCCAGGCGACCGACACCCCGGGGGAGGGTCGTGCCGCCTGGCGCGCCGTGGCCTGGTCCGATGACCGACCCACCCAGCTCGCCGCAGCCCTGCCGGTGGCGGCGCACGCGGTACGGGACCCGAACGGGACACCGTGGCCGGCGGTCGAGTTGCTGCATGCCTTCCTCGACGCCGTCGCGGACGCGTGCGCGCGGGAGGGCCGTCGGCCCGAGCTCGACCCACGTCGACGAGGGCCACGACGACCGTGGTCCCAGATGTGGGTCGATGCGCTGGGTGGGAGCGATCCGACCGTCACCCACCTGCGGCTGCCCGCCGAGGACGTCGCCTCCGACGTCGAGGACTGGTCCGCGCCGGTGCTCGGGACCGCCAGCCGGGCGACCGCTCGCCTCGCGCTCCGACTCGAGGCCCCCACTTCGCCGGCCACCGCGACGAACGGTCCTCCAACCACCGGTGCAGCGGACGATGATGCCCCCTGGATCCTGCGGTTCGGCCTGCGTTCCACCGCGGACCCCCGGGCGCAGGTGAGCGCGGAGGAGGTCTGGTCCCGCGGCAGCGAGCCGCTGCTCCTCGCCGAGCGTCGCCTCGATGATCCCGAGGCCACGCTCGCACGGGGACTGGCGGCGGCGGCTCGTCTGTTCCCGCCGCTCGACCGGGCGCTGATGGAACGGGAGCCGACCAGCCTCGCGCTCGCGGCGGGCGAGGCGGCGCAGCTCCTCGGAGACGCCCGCGATGGGTTGGTGGCCGCCGGGATCGGCGTCGAGCTCCCGCCCGAGCTCGCCGATGCCTCCGGCCGTCGACTCCGGTTGCGGGTCCGCATCGGGAGCAACACCGTGGGTGCGCCCCGGACGCGCGGTGACGATGGGCTGTCGGCGAGCGCGCTGACCGATCTGCGCTACGAGATCGCCCTCGGCGACGACGAGATCTCCGCGGAGGAGTTCTCCCGGATCGTCGCGCTGCAGCAGCCCCTGGTGCGCTGGCGGGGCCGGTGGGTACACGTCGACCACGACGAGGTCGACCGGATGCGTGCGCTGGCGGGGACCTCGGCGTCTCTCGGGTTGACCGAGGCGCTGGCGGCGGCCCTCTCCGGCCAGCACCACGTGGAGGACCTCGGGCCGGTGGAGACGGTGGCCGACGGCACCATCGGCCAGTTGCTCGAGCGGCTCCGCGCCAGCGATGCACCGGAAGCGGCGCGCATCGTCGGTATCGAGGGTCAGCTGCGCCCGTACCAGGCTCGCGGGGTGGCGTGGCTGCAGCGGCTCACGGAACTCGGCCTGGGCGCCGTCCTCGCCGATCAGATGGGCCTCGGGAAGACGCTGCAGGCGATCGCCCTGATGACCGGTTCCCGCCAGGATCGGCCCCACCTCGTCGTCTGTCCGACCTCGGTCGTCGGCAACTGGGAGCGGGAGATCCGACGGTTCGCGCCGGACCTCCCGATCGTCCGTCACCATGGCACCGAGCGGCCGGTGACCTCGCGCGCGTTCGAACCGGGCCAGGTCGCGGTGACCTCCTACGCGTTGCTGCGCCGGGACATCGGCATGCTCGAGGACGTGGACTTCGATGTCGTCGTCTTCGACGAGGCCCAGCAGATCAAGAACCCGTCGTCGAAGGGGGCCCGGGCGGCACGGTCGCTGCACGCACGCAGCCGGATCGCCATGACGGGTACCCCGATCGAGAACCGGCTCTCGGAGCTGTGGTCGATCATCGACGTGACCAACCCCGGTCTGCTCGGCAGCCAGCGGGCGTTCAACGACCGTTTCGCCGTGCCGGTCGAACGCTGGCACGACGATGCCGCCGCGACCCGCCTGCGTCGCCTGATCGCACCGTTCGTGCTGCGACGACGCAAGGACGATCCCGAGGTCGCCGTCGATCTGCCCCCCAAGCAGGAGATCACCGTCTCGTGTGCGCTCACCCGGGAACAGGCGGCCCTCTACCAGGCCACCGTCGAGCGGGCGTTCTCCAGTGAGGGTCTCGGCGGTACCGCGTTCGAACGCCGCGGTCGCATCCTCGCGCTGCTCACGGCGCTCAAACAGATCTGCAACCACCCACGCCAGTACCTGCGTGACGAGGGGAGGCTCCCGGGTCGCAGCGGGAAGCTCGCCCGCGCGACCGAGATCCTGACCGAGATCGTCGACGGGGGCGACCGCGTGCTGGTGTTCACGCAGTTCCGCGAGATGGGGGAGTTGCTCGTCTCCCACCTGGCCGACCGACTCGGCCTGCCGGAGGTGCCGTTCCTCCACGGCGGCGTCCCCTTGGCCCAGCGGGACGACATGGTCGAGCGCTTCCAGATCGACGACGATGCGCCGCCGATCCTGCTCGTGTCACTACGTGCCGGCGGCACCGGACTCAACCTCACCCGCGCGAACCACGTCATCCACTTCGACCGCTGGTGGAACCCTGCGGTCGAGGACCAGGCCACCGACCGTGCCCACCGCATCGGGCAGACCGAGACCGTCACGGTGCACCGGCTGGTGACCGCAGGCACCCTCGAGGAGCGCATCGCCGACCTCCTGGAGCGCAAGCGTGCCCTGGCCGACGCCGTCGTCGGTAGCGGGGAGTCCTGGGTCACCGAACTCGATGACGATGAGCTCCGGGAGCTCGTCGCCCTGTCCAGCGACCACCTCGACGACGCGGACGAACTCGATGACGGAGGCGGGCCCGACGCGGCGGCGCAGGACACCCCTGCCGGCCGGCCTCGCCTGGTCGCGCTGCCCGGAGGTGGCGGATGAGCTCGACGGCCGTACGCACCGAGGTCCGTCGCTGGTGGGGCGAGCGGGTGCTCTCGCTCCTCGACGACGCGGGAGCCGGCGCTGCCCAACGGGTCCAGCGTGGCCAGGCGCTGGCTCGGCGGGGGGCCGTGGACGATCTCCTGGTCGTCCCGGGCGAGGTGCGCGCGAGCGTCACGGAGGAGCGTGCTAGGCCCTACGCCGTCACGATCCGGTGGGTGATGCCTGGCGAGGCGGCGTGGGCCGCTGCGGAGCGCGCGCTCGCGCGGGAGCTCCGCTTCATCGCCGCGCTGCTCGAGGGTGAGTTGACCACCGCGCTCGTGGAGACCTTGGAGGGGGCCGGGGTGGCCCTGCTGCCGACCCTGGACGAGCTCACCTTCACCTGCACCTGCCCCGAGCGGGCCGCGCTCTGTCGCCACGTTGCCGCTGTCCACACGCTGACCAGCGTGCAGATCGATCGTGACCCGACGCTGCTGCTCACCCTGCGTGGAAGGGACCGCGAGGACCTGCTCGCGGCGTTGCGTCGGGGCGACGAGGCGGACGAGGGGGCGGCGACCGCCCTGGACCTCTCGGAGGGGTTCACCGCGGCCCGCGGCGACCTCGATGCCATCGTCCTGCATCCGGCACCCGTCGAGGACCCGGCCGCTCTGCTCCGCCAGCTCGGTCCGCCGCCGGGGATCGACGACGAGGAGCCGTTCGCCGCGCTGATCGAGCGCGCCGCCGCCGCAGCCTGGCGGCTGGCCGCGGGGGACGGTGCGGCAGCCGCCGACGAGGAGCTCCTGCTGGCCGAGCTCCGGGCGCACCGGGTCGTGACCGCCGCCGCACTCGCCGAAGCGCTCGGGCGCGACGAGGAGGCGGTCCGTGCCGAACTGGACCGGCTCTTCGAGACCGGTGCGGTCCTCCGGACCGGCTCCGGCGACCGGACCCGCTACCGCGCCGCCTCGGCGTGAGCTCCCGCCTCGTCGGAGGAGCGCAGCCACACCGACGGGATGTCGACGATCCGTGAGCGCAGGTACTCCCCGAGGCCCTTGGCCTGCGGATCCACCCGCACCGCCGAGGCGACACCCTCGCCCAACAGGCCCCGCACGACGATGTTCACCGCGGACAGCCGCGGGAGGACGTGGACCTCGATGTCGAGCCCTGCGGCCTCGGGCAGCAGGGTTCTCGCGGCCTCCGGGTCTCCGGCGACCTCGACGAGCCAACCAAGCTGGGACGGGTCACGGACCCACAGGCCGACGTTCGCGTCCCCACCCTTGTCCCCGGAGCGCGCTCCGGCGAGCAGCCCCAGGGGGCGTGGAAGACGCGGCCCCGACGGCACCGAGGGCAGCGATCCCGGATCCGGCGGAGCGGGTGGATCGAGGGTGGGCTCGCTGCGGGACCCGCGGTGGGGAGCCGGCGCCGGTACCTCCTCGACCCGCCCGTCCGGCAGCGTGACACGTTCCGGGGTCCGCGCTGCCGCGATCAGCCCGGGCCAGTACCGCCCGAACGGCTCCGCATCCCGTGGAGGCGCGGTCAGTGCGAAGCCCGGGTAGCTGGCGAGCGCGAGCGCGACGCAGGCGTCGCCGAACCGTCTCCGGGAGATCGTCTCGGGATCGTGGTGCTCGACGGTGATCGTCATGGTGGCGATCGCCTGGGCGTTGGTCGGGGCGTCCGGCTGATCCGAGCGGACGAGCTGCACGTCGACCCGGTCCAGGGCATCCAGATCGACGCGGCGGGCGAGCTGGCGTCGGACGAGGTCGGCCTTGGCCTCGATGTCGAGGCCGGTCAGGAGGAAGGTGGCCTGGTTGCGGAAGCCACCGAGCGTGTTCACCGCGACCTTGCGCGTCATCGGGGGTGGCTCGCCGCGCACGTTCGAGATGCGGACCCGATCGTCGCCGTCGACGGTCAGCTGGACGTGATCCAGGCGTGCGACGGCGTCGGGGCCGAGGTAGCGGGGCCCCTCCACCTCGTAGAGCAGTTGTGCGGTGACCGTGCCCACGGAGACGATGCCGCCCGTCCCGTCGTGCTTGGTGATGACCGACGACCCGTCGGCGTGGAGCTCGGCGATCGGGAACCCGACGTGCTCGAGCCCCGCCACCTCGGTGAAGAAGGCGTAGTTCCCGCCGGTCGCCTGGGCACCGCACTCGATCACGTGGCCGGCGACCATGGCTCCGGCGATCCGGTCGTGGTCGTCGCGCCGCCAGCCGAAACGCCACATCGCGGGCCCGACCGTGAGGCTCGCATCCGTGACCCGTCCGGTGATGACCACGTCGGCCCCGGCGGACAGCGCCCGGGCGATGCCCGCAGCACCGAGGTAGGCGTTCGCCGTGATCGGTGGGGTCGCCAGCGCAGCGAGCGGCGCCCCCGTCGCCGCGTGCACCGGCGCGTGGCCGGCGGCGGTGAGCTCGTCGAGGCGCGGGAGGAGATCGTCCCCGGCGACCTGGGCGATGCGGGGAGCTCGGCCGAGCTCGCCAGCCAGCTGGCCGAGGGCATCCGCGAGGCCGGACGGGTTGAGCCCGCCGGCGTTCACGACGATACGGATGCCGCGGTCGAGGCAGGGAACGAGGAGCTCGCGTGCCTGGCGGAGGAACGAGCGCGCGTACCCGGCATGCGGGTCCTTCCGGCGGGTACGCCACAGGATCAGCATCGTGAGCTCGGCGAGGTAGTCCCCGGTGAGCACATCCAGCGGTCCACCCTCGACCAGCTCCGCCATCGCCTCGAACCGGTCGCCGTAGAAGCCGGAGCCGCCGCCGACCCGCAGCACCTCGTCCTCTGCCACTGGAGCCTCCGACGTGGACGGTCGTCCTGTCGCGGGCGACGGTAGTGGGAGCCTTGGGGCTGGCCGGTGGCGAGTGCCCGCCGGTGGGGTGCGATCCGTTCCCGCACAGCGGGTTGCGCGGGAGCTCCCCGGCCTGGGAGTGCAGATCGTTCCCGCACAGCGGGTTCCTCGGGCGTCGCCGCCGGTACGGTCCGGTCCCGGATGAAGGTCGGCGCCGGGTCGGTCGATACGACGGCGTGCGGGGGTAGCCGTGTCGGTGTGTGCCGTCCGTACCGCCGGGTCGCGACGCGGTTGTGAGCGCTCATGACAACAGCAACACTGGCATCATGCGCCACACTCAGGTACACACAGGAGTGACGGCGGCGATGACGGGTGCGGTGGAGGCGGGTGCCGAGACACACAGGTGAGCGCGAACGACGGGTGACGCCGGGCGTCCACCCGTGCCGGGCGTTGCTCGCGATCGGTCTGGCGCTGCTCCTCGCGGTCCCGCTGCTCGCTCCGAGTGCGACGCTGTCCGCCGGGCTGGCACAGGAGCGATCGAGCGCGGAGCTGGAACGCGAGTTCGCCGAACAGCAGCGCGAGCGGGATCGGATCGCCGATGAGCTCGGTTCGGTGCGCTCGGACCTGACGGCAGCCGAGGAGGAACTGGCTCAGATCGGCGCCCGCCTGGCGGATGCGCGTGACCGGCTGGTCGCTGCGGAGGGCCAGGTCGATCTGGCCGAGGCCGCCCTGGCCGAGGCCGAGGAGCGGCGCGACGAGGCGATCGCCGCGCACGAGCGGTCGGAGGAGCTCCTGACCGAGGCCGAGGAGGAACTGGCCGAGCAGGAACGACGCCTGGCCGAGCAACTCGTCCACACCTTCAAACACGGTTCGAGCGGCGCCCAGGCCGGAGCCATCGCGCTGGAGATGCTTCGGCGCGCCGAGGATCCCAACGAGTTCTCGGTGGGGATGAAGCAGCTGGAGACGGTCGTGGACGTCCAGGACGCCACCGTGCAGCGGGTCTTCGGGCTCCGCAAGGCGCGCCAGGAGCGGGCCGAGGAAGCCGCGTCCGCCCGCAGCGAAGCCCTCCAGGCCGAGGCGGAGGCGGCCGACACGCTGGTGGTCGTCGAGGAGCTGCGCGAGGAGGCAGCCACCCTGGCTGCCGAGGTCGCCGCCGACGAGGAGGCCCAGCGGGTCCTGATCGGGGGACTCGAGAGCGAGGAGGCCGACGCGTCGGTGCTCCTGGCCAGCGTCGAGTCCCGCACGGACGAGCTCCGTGACGATCTGGCACGCGCCCGGGCTGCTGAGGAGGCTGCCCAACGCGAGGAGGAACGTCGCAAGGCGCGTGAGGCTGCTGCGGCCGCCGGCGGCAGCGGGTCCTCCGGCGGCGGGCGGCTGTCGACCCCCGGTGCCGGTGGAGGTCCCGGCATCTCCGGGATCGTCTGCCCGGTCCAGGGGGCCGTGGCGGGACGTGACTTCAGCAACGACTGGGGATACCCGCGTTCCGGTGGCCGCTACCACCAGGGCAACGACATCTTCGCCCGTCGTGGGACGGCGGTCGTCGCGGTCCACGACGCCACGATCGTGCGTTGGAACCCGCCGTCCGCTCCGACATCGCTGGGCGGGATCACCGTGACCTACCGGACCGCCGATGGCAGCGAGTGGTACAACGCGCACCTCGACTCGGTCGCCTCCGGCATCGCACCCGGGGCCTCGGTCGCGGCCGGGCAGACGATCGGCACGGTCGGGACCACCGGTAACGCCCGCGGCACCCCTCCCCACCTCCACCTCGGCCGCCGCAGCGGTGGGAGCTGGGTCAACCCCTGGCCGACGATCAGCCCCGTGTGCTGATCGGCTGATCCGCTGGGCGGCTCACCGCCCTCGGTCGCCCGGTGCCGGCTCGGGGGTGTCCGGCAGAGCGAGTCTCGGCAGGAACAGGTGCACCAACGGGCCGATGCCCAACGCGAACACGACCGTCCCGGCACCGACGGTCCCGCCGAGCGTCCAGCCGGCCACCAGGACCGTCAGCTCGATCGCGGCGCGGGCCAGGCCGACCGGAACCCCCCGTCGGGCCAGCCCGGTCATGACCCCGTCCCGCGGTCCGGCACCGAGGCCAGCGCCGATGTAGAAGCCGGATCCCACCGCGAAGAGGACCGGGCCGGCGAGCATCATGGCCGCACGGAACCACCATGCCTGTGGCGTGCTCAGGAAGAGCAGCGTCACGTCGATGACGACACCGATCACGATCACGTTCAGGACCGTGCCGAGCCCGGGTCGCTCCCGCAGCGGCAGCCACGCGCCGAGCACACCGAGGCCGACGAGGATGCCGACGGTCCCGATGGGGATGCCGCTGAGGCGGGACAGGCCCTGATGGAGGACGTCCCACGGACCGAGACCGAGGTCTGCGGCGACCATCGAGGCGATGCCGAGGCCGCACAGCACCAGGCCGAACAGCAGGCGGGGGAGGCGACGGCGCAACTCGGCGCGATGGTGGTGGGCTCGTCGGGGTCCACCGGCGGCTGGACGGTGCTCCCGGCTCCCCTGCCGGGCAGTGGCTGACGGGCGTCTCATCGTCCGTCCCGATGCGCCAGCCACTCGTCGAGTTCGCGCTGCGACTGTTCCAGCTCCTCGGCGATGAGCGCGTCGAGATCGCGGTCGTCCTCCTCACCCCGCAAGCGGCTGCGCCAGCGGCTCCAGATCGGTGGGAGCACGCTGGCCAGCATGCGGTCGGACCGTGCCGCCTCCAGGAACGCGCGACCAGCGCCGGAGGACGGGACGTCGTCCTCGTCCTCGGGCACCTTCAGGTCCACCCGCCACAGACCGTCGGCTTCGCGCTCCCGGTGGGCCCCGAGATGGTCGAAGACCTCCAACATGGCGTGGTTGCCGTCGAGCACGTAGTTCCGGAACACCTCGATGCCGGCCTCGCGGGCCCGCGAGGCGAGCGCGCCAAGGAGCAGGGTGCCCGCGCCCTGTCCGTGGTAGGTGTCCGCGACGGTGATCGCCGCCTCGGCGACATCCGGTTCGTAGATCTCTCGGATGTAGCGTGCGACGCCGACCCCGGGCTCTTCGATGGCGGTCAGGTCGAGGGCGACGATCGCCTCGTGATCGTGATGGTCGACATCGGTGAGGTAGTCGAGCTGGGTCGCGGACAGCTGCTCGACCGGCGCGTGGAACCGCAGGTAGCGGGAGGCCGGCGACAGACGGCGGATCCCCTCGGCCAGGCGCTGTCGATCGGAGGGGCGGATCGATCGCAGCAGTATCGGGCGACCGTCGCGCAGCGTGGCCTTGCGGTGCCACTCGCCGGGCAGGGGTTCATCCGGCGCCGGGGTGTTGGGCCCGCCCGCGGGTGCGCCGCCTCGCCCCATCACCACCCTCCGTCATCGTCGTCCGACGGGGACGGTAGCGCCCGGTGAGTGTCGCGCGGTGGGGATGACTAGGCTCACCCCGCATCCTCGGGGCCCGATGCAGGAGAGGACGGACCGTGACCGGACCACGAGTGCTCGTCGTGCTCGGTACCGCGTTCCTGATCGGTCTCGGCATGACCGTGGCCGTGGGATGGTGGCTGTTGTCCGGCTGAGCTTCGGTTCCCTCCCGCTCACCGAGACACGCGGGAAGCTCCTCTGCTGGCCTACCATGCCCGGTCGGTCCGCGCGACCCTCGTTCCACCGACCGACGCGGAGCCGGGAGACCTCCACCTATGCGCCGGACGCTGCTCGCTGCACTGGCGGTGCTGCTGATCGGCTGCACCACCGGTGCCGCGAGCGTCGAGCAGACGACGCTGCGTGTCGTCATGGCCGACGATTGGGCGTCCGCGCCGGTGGTGGGCGAGGTCATCGATGCGTTCGAGCGTGAACATCCCGGACTACGGGTCCAGGTGCACGGATCACCGTTCTCCCAGATCCCGGAGCTGGTGACCGCCGCCGACGAGCTCGACCAGCCGTACGACCTCGCTCACTGGCACGCCTTCGCCGCCGCCGCCGGGGGGTTCGCCCGGGGGATCGACGACCTGTGGGCATCCGCCGGCCTCACCGAGGAGATGTACCTGCCCGGAGCGGTCCGCGACGTCACCTGGGATGGTCGGCGTTACGGCGTACCCCTCGATGTCAACGCCATGGTCCTGATGGCCAACCGGAACCAGCTGGCCGCGGCGGAGCTGACCGAGGACGATCTGGCCGAGATCGACGATCTCGCCGAGCACGCGGCTGCCCTCGCCGATCTGGAAGGGTCCGATCACGCCATCGCGATCACGGCCAGCAGCTGGTCGGCCTACGGCTGGATCGTCGCCGGCGGTGGACAGCTGTTGGAGACCGGTCCTGACGGTGAGTTGGTGCTCGACGAGGAGAGCAGGCCGACCTTCACCTTCGATGATCCGGCAACGGTCGGGGCGGTGGCGAACCTGGTCGAGCTGGTCGAGGTGGGGGATGCCCCGCCACCATCGGCGCCCGACCTGGCCCTGGACGCCGTGGCCGCCTTCGCCGAAGGCCGTGCACCACTGCACGCCTCCGGTTCCTGGGATCTGCCCCTGACCCGGCGGGTGGACCCTGCCGCCGTAGAGACCGAGGATGTCGCGGTCCTCCCGCTGCCCCAGGCCGATCCCGACGATCCCCGCACCGTCCTCGGCGGCTCGAGCCTGTTCCTGCCGAAGGGCTCCGAGCACCCCGAGCTCGCCTTCGAGCTGATGCTGGCGCTCACCGAGCGCGATGTCGGACTGGCCCTGGTGGAACAGGAGGGGCGTCTGCCGGCCCGCGTCGACGCCTACGACGACCCGCTGTTCGAGTCGTCGCCGGACCTCGCGGCCTTCGTCCGCCAGCTCGAGCATGCGGAGATCATGCCCCTGATCGCCTATCCCGAGCTCGCCATCGCCTTCGGTGACGCGCTCGAGGCCGCACTCGCCGGGCGCGCGACGGCGGCCGAAGCGATGGCCCAGGTCCAGCGCCGTGCCGAGGCCTGGACGGCGGACGGGTGAGGTCGAAGGCTGGCTCCACGGGTGGTGGTGGGCGACTGCTCGCTCGGTTGCGCGCCCGACGTGAGCGCCGTTCGCCGGGTTCGTGGACCACCGGCCTGCTACCCAAGGTGTTCGGTGCCTTCGTCGCCGTGCTCGTGCTGGCGAGCCTGGTCACGTTGTTGTTCGAGACCCGACTGACCCGCGAGCAGCTCGAGTCCCAGGCCGTGACGCTGTTCGGGGAGACCGGTGACGTCCTCGATGCACGCATCGCGGCCGATGCCATCCGGACCAACCAGCTGATGTCGGCGGCCTCGCAACAGCTGTTGGCGACGATCCCGGCGGATGCGGTGGATCCGGACGAACGGGCCCGGCGGACCTTGTCGGTCGTGCGCACATCGGACCCGCGGCTCGAGATCGTCGGGATCGTCGATGTCGCGGACGGGACCGTCCGCACGCTCGGGTTGCCGTCACGGGCCAGCGTGCTCCCGCCGGACGCGGCCGATGCCGCCGAGGTGACGTGGCGTTCCGGTAGCAGTCAGCGGGTCCTTGCGTTGGAGGAGGGCGGTTACGGGCTCGCCTACGTCCTGGCGGTCGGACGGTTCGAGGAACAGCCGCGCCTGCTGGTCACCGGGTTCCCACTCAACAACATCGCCGCCCGTCGGTTCCTGCAGCAGACCGGGGTCGACGAGGTCGAGTTGGTGGTGGACGGGGAGGTGGTCGCGGCCACCGATGGTGCCTTCGAGGGCCGAGCTCCGCTGGGCGCCTGGGACCGGTACCGCGAGACGCAGCGGGTCGAGGACGGGCGGCTCGTGCGCTACGTCGGGCTCGGGGCGACCCGCCCCTGGGACACGCCTGCGGCGGTGGGGCTGATCACCGACGATCCGCTCGGCGCTCTCGACGGCGCGTTGGCGCGTACCCGGATCCTGATGGTGGTCCTGCTGCTGGTGATCGGTGGGGGCCTCGCCTTCGCCCTCGCCCGGGTCATGACCCGCCCGCTGCTGGGACTCACCGCTACCGCCACGGCGATCGCCGGGGGTGATCTGGACCGCTCGTTCGAGGTCGAGCGCACCGATGAGATCGGCCGGCTGGCCGACGCGCTGGAGCGTATGCGGCGGGGGTTGCGCGCGCAGTTGCTCGTGATCCGGCACCAGGCCGGGGCGTTGCAGGACGCCGCTCGACGGGTCGTCGGGGTCCAGGATGCGGAACGTCAGCGCATCGCGCAGGACCTCCACGATGGCATCCAGCAGCAGCTCGTCGTGCTCCGGATGCAGGTGGGTGCGGCCCGCCGGGAGATGGAGCAGGATCCGTCCCGGGTCGGTGAGGTCTGCGATCGGCTCGCCCAGTCCATCGACCATCTGCTCGACCAGCTGCGCACCACGGGCCAGGAGCTCTTCCCGGCCATCCTCCGTGACCGGGGACTCGGTCCCGCGCTGTTCAGCCTGACCGCGCGGCTGGAGCTTCCCGTCGATCTCACCTTCGATCCGGATCCGTTGCCGCGGGTCGACGGCGAGGTGGAGGTCAACGCCTACTTCCTGGTCTCGGAAGCGGTGCTGAACGCCTTCAAGCACGCCCAGGCCAGCCGGCTGGAGGTAGCGGTCCGCATCGATGAGGACCACGTCTACGTGTCCGTGCAGGACGATGGTGACGGCTTCGATCCCTACGACGAGGACGCCCACCGTGGGGGCATCGTCCACATGCGCGACCGGGTGCAGGCCCTCGGCGGGGTCCTGGATCTCACCTCGGCCCCCGGGGAGGGGACCCGGGTCGATGCGGCGTTCCCGCTCGCCGGTCGCCGCGGCTCAGTCGTGGGAGCGTTGCAGGTAGAACAGGACCGCGGCGACGCGGCGGTTGAGTTCGATCTCCTCCGCGAGGCCGAGCTTGCGGAAGATGGCATTCGTGTGCTTCTCGACCGAACGGTCCGAGATCGACAGGTCCCGGGCGATGGCGGCGTTGCCCCGTCCTGAGGCCATCTGCGCGAGCACCTCGAGCTCCCGCGGTGTCAACCCGGCGAGACGGGACGCCGAGCGCCGACGCTGTGCCTCGAGCAGGGCCTCGACGATCCGCGGGTCCAGCACCGAGCCCCCCGCGCGTACCTCGTCGATGGCCTGGATCAGCCGATCGGCGTCGCCGAGCCGCTCCTTCAGCAGGTAGGCCACCCCCGAAGAGCCGTCCTTCAGCAGCTCCAGCGCGTACTCCGGATCGGCGTGCTGGGAGAGGACCACGATCCCGACGCTCGGATAGGTGCGCCGGACGTGGTGGGCGAGCTCGATGCCCTCGGTGGTGAAGGAGGGAGGCATGCGGATGTCGAGCAGGACCACGTCGGGCACCTCGGTATCGAGCAGCGAGAGCAGTTGCGGTGCGTCGCTGGCACTCCCGATCACCTCGATCCGCGGATCCGCAGTGACGACGGCCCGGGCGCCTTCGCGTACCAGGTAGTCGTCCTCGGCGATCATCACCGCGATCCGTTCGCGCGCCACGCTGGCTCCCTGGGGTCGTCATCACGGGATCGGTGGAGATCGTCGGCCGGGTGATGGTGGTACTAGCACCACCCTGTGAAGAGCGGTGGCCACACGGTTCCCGTCACGGTCTCCGAGCGGCATAGTACGTTGAGTGCCTCGAGCAGCGCGGCCCGACGGGGGGAGGCCGCGCCGCTCGGGGCGTTCTCTCCTGCACCGGCCGGACCGAACCACGGGTCCCCGTGGGTCGAACCTCGCTGTGGCGTCTCCCGCCGCTCCGCGACCAGCGCGGACCGGGGGCGGCACGGAACCCGAAGTCGTGGCTCGGAGGGTGTCGGTGCGCATCGCGGTCGTCGGTACAGGGATCTCGGGCGCGGCGAGCGCCTGGCTGCTCGCGAAGCACCACGACGTCGACGTCTTCGAGCGCGAGGCCCGCGTCGGGGGGCACACGAACACGGTCCCGGTGGCGCGCGACGACGGCTCGATGGTCCCGATCGACACCGGGTTCGTGGTCTACAACGAGGCCACGTATCCGCTGCTGGTACGGCTGTTCGACGACCTCGGGGTCGCCACCCAACCCTCCGACATGTCGTGGTCGCTGCGCTGCGAACGCTGCGATCTCGAGTACGCGGGGAACGCCCGGGGGGTGTCCGCCCAGCCCGGCAACCTCGCCTCGCCCACCCATCTGCGCATGTTGTCTGACATCGCCCGGTTCAACCGGTTGGGACGCCGACTCGTCGACGACCCGCGCGAGACCGCGATCGGCGTGGGCGAGTTCCTCCACCTCGCCGGGTTCGGTCATGGCTTCCGCCAGCACTACCTCCTGCCCATGGCAGGGGCGATCTGGTCCTCGGGAACCGGCGCGATCGAGGAGATCCCGCTGGCCACGCTGCTGCGGTTCTTCGCCAACCATGGTCTCCTCGGGGTGCGTTCGCATCATCCCTGGCGGACCGTGATCGGAGGCACCTCGTCGTACCTGGGTCCCTTGACCGCGCCGTACCGCGATCGCATCCACCGGTCCAGCCCCGTGGTGGCCATCCGGCGCGACCGCGACGCCGTGCACCTCAGGCTCGACGACGGCGTGACGTCCACCTTCGACGCGGTCGTGCTCGCGACGCACGCCGACGAGGCGCTCGGACTGCTCGTGGACCCGACGGCACGCGAACGCGACCTGCTCGGCGCCTGGAGCTACAGCGCCAACGACACCTTCCTGCACACCGACACGGCGCTCCTGCCGCGGCGCAAGGCCACCTGGGCGTCGTGGAACTACCTCCTCGACGACTGCCGGACACCCACCGAGCGGGTGAGCCTCAGCTACCACATGAACCGACTGCAGTCGCTGACCGAGGACCGCGACTACGTGGTCTCGCTGAACCCGAGCAGCCCGCCCGCCGCCGAGCACCTCCTCCAGCGCACGATCTCCCACCACCCGACCTATACCCGGGAGAGCGTGGCCACCCAGGACGATCTCGACGCGCTCAACGGCACGGCGCGGACCTTCTACGCCGGCGCCTACCAACGGTACGGCTTCCACGAGGACGGCCTCTGGTCCGCGGTGCGGGCCGTCAGCCACCTCGGCGTCCGGTGGCCGTGATGGCTGCCGAGCGTGCTTCTGGGCTCTACGTCGGTTGGGTCCGGCACCGCCGTGACGCCGAGGTGGCACGGACCTTCCGTTACCGCACCTTCCATGCGCTCCTCGACGTCGACGAGCTGCCATCGCTCGAGCGCGAGGTCCGTGGCTTCGGGTACCGACGGACGGCACCGGTGCGGTTCCAAGACCGCGATCACCTCGGCACCGCTGACCTGCCGGTGCGGGCCAAGCTCGCCCACTGGTTGGCCGAGCAGGGGACCGAGCTCCCCGACGGTCCCGTCCGGGTGCTGGCCAACCTCCGGGTGCTGGGACACGTCTTCGATCCCGTCAGCTGGTGGTTCTGCCACCGGGCGGACGGGTCCATCGCGCTCGTCGTCGCCGAGGTGCGCAACACCTTCGGAGAGTCCTACTGGTACCTGCTCGACGAGCTCACGGAAGCGCCGGGGGGCCTCGTCCATGCGGCGGCCGCGAAACGACTCCACGTGTCGCCGTTCCTCCCGGTCGACGGGCTCACCTACCGCTTCAGCTTCGTGCTCCGCCCCGATCGTCTGGTCGCTCACATCGAGGTCCGAGACGGCGATCACGTCGTCTTCGATGCGACCCAGACCGGCAGTCGCCGCCCGTTCACCACGGCCACGCTCTGGCGCACGCTGGCCCGCTACCCGTTGCAGCCGCTGCGCACCGTGCTACTCATCCACCTCCAGGCGCTGCGTCTGGCCCTCCGACGGGTCACCTTCCACCGCAAACCGTCTCCTCCTCCGGGGGCCGTGGCCACCCGCCGTCCTGCTCGCCCCATCCCGACACGGGACGACCACGAACAGGGAGGGGCCGGATGAGCCGGTACGAGCCGTCCGCCCCCGTGCCGTGCCGTCGACACCGCCACTCGAGAGGGGGGAGCATGGATC
Source organism: Nitriliruptoraceae bacterium (assembly GCA_040904745.1). Lineage (GTDB taxonomy): Bacteria > Actinomycetota > Nitriliruptoria > Nitriliruptorales > Nitriliruptoraceae > T1Sed10-7. Next base: position 22,305 of record JBBDSW010000186.1, on the reverse strand, counting down.
CGACCACCCTGCCTGCACCGGTGCAGCCCGACATCGTCCGAGAGCCGACGCCGGCTGAGCGTCGGGCCCAACACACCGTCGCCGAGATGCTCGCACAGCTCGTGGTCGGCAACGTCGAGGTGGTCCTGCCCGACGGACGTCGACGCACCTTCGGCGACACCGGCAGCGAGCTGTCCTCGCGCATCCACGTCCACGACTGGCGCTTCTTCACCCGCCTGCTGCACGGGGCGACCGTCGGCGTCGGTGAGTCCTATATGCAGGGAGAGTGGTCCTCCTCCGACCTCGTGTCCCTGATCCGCATCGTGATCGCGAACCGCGGGGCGCTCAAGCGGATCACGCCCGCGGCCGTGGCGAACATCGCCTCCGACCGCATCATCCACGCGGGGCGGGCGAACCGGCTCGGTCGTTCGCGACGCAACATCGCGGCCCACTACGACCTCTCCAACGCGTTCTACGAGCTGTTCCTCGACGAGACGATGACGTACTCCTCCGCGTTCTTCCCCTCACCTTCGGCCACGCTGGAGGAGGCCCAGGAGGCGAAGTACCGTCGCCTCGCCGAGCGGATCCGGATCGACGCCGACAGCCACGTGCTGGAGATCGGATGCGGCTGGGGTGGCTTCGCCCTGTTCGCCGCCCAGGAGTACGGCTGCCGGGTGACCGGTATCACCCTCAGCGATCAGCAGGCGAGCTACGCCCGCCAGCGGGTACGCGAGGCCGGCCTGGAAGCGCAGATCTCCATCGAGCTGCGCGACTATCGCGAGGTCGAGGGCCGCTACGACCGCATCGTCTCGATCGAGATGTTGGAGGCGGTCGGGCACCGCTACCTGGAGACGTACTTCGCCACGATCGACCGTCTGCTGGCGGCCGATGGGCTCGCCGCGATCCAGGTCATCACGATCCCTGAACAGCGTTACGACGCGTACAAGGCCCGGCCCGACTTCATCCAGCGCTACATCTTCCCCGGTGGCCACCTGCCCTCCCTGGAGGCGATGAGCGGTGCGATGGGTCGCAGCGGCGAGCTGTACGTCGAGGAGCTCGACAACATCGGCGTCCACTACGCGGAGACGCTCCGGCGGTGGCGCGAGCGGTTCCTGGCCAACGCCTCGGAGGTCCGGGCACTCGGCTTCGACGACCGGTTCGTGCGGATGTGGGAGTTCTACCTCGCCTACTGCGAGGGAGCGTTCCTGGCCCGCTACCTGAGCGATCTGCAGCTGGTCCTCACCCGCCCGATGAACGGCACGCTGGGAACCCACCCGTACGGTCGCCACCTGGTACCGGTGCGCGAGGCGGACCTGCCGGCGTGGCGCCCCGAGCAGGTCGGCGCATGAGCGAACCGACGTTGTCTGCGCGGCTGATCGACGCCGTGATCGATCGCGGCGTCGTACCGGATCCGTTGCTGCGCCGGGCGATCCGCCTGCTGCTGCGTCGACGTCGTGCGACGATCACCGCGGGCAGCGTGGAGGAGCGCGACGCTCGTGGGCGGGAGCTGCTCGCGGCGCTGGCGGCTGCTCCGGTCGCCATCGACACGGCGCAGGCCAACCAGCAGCACTACGAGGTCCCGACCGAGCTGTTCGCGCTGATGCTCGGACCACAGCTGAAGTACTCGTCCGGTTACTGGCCGGCAGGCGTGGACACGCTCGCGGCGGCCGAAGAGGCGATGCTGACCCTGACCGCTTCCCGTGCCGGCCTCGTCGACGGCCAGGACGTGCTCGAGCTCGGATGCGGTTGGGGATCGTTGACCCTCTGGATGGCCAGGGCCTACCCGTCGTCGCGGATCGTGGCCGTGTCGAACTCCCGCACGCAGCGGGAGTACATCGAGAAGCAGGCGGCTGCCCGCGGGCTGGACAACGTGCAGGTCCTCACCGCGGACGTGAACCGGCTCGGCGCCGGCGCGGGCCCACACGGAGGCCCCGGCGACCACGCCGAGGTCGTCCGTCCGGAAGCGTTCGATCGGGTCGTCGCCGTCGAGGTGTTCGAGCACGTCCGCAACCATCGGCTGCTGACCGAGCGGATCGCGACGTGGCTGCGGCCCGGAGGAGCGCTGTTCGTCCACGTCTTCAGCCACCGTTCGGAGGCCTATCCCTTCGAGCAAGGCGGTGCCGCCGACTGGATGGCCCGCCACTTCTTCACCGGCGGGCTCATGCCGTCACACGACCTGTTGCTGCTGAGCGTGCGCGACCTGGCCATCGAGGAGCGGTGGGCGGTCTCCGGCACCCATTACGCCCGCACGCTTCGGGCCTGGTTGCAGCGTCTCGACGACGGTCGTGCGCGTGCGATCCAGCTGCTCGCGCACGCCGATGGACCGACCGGGCCACGCGCCGCGTTCGAGCGTTGGCGGGTGTTCACGATCGCCTGCGAGGAGCTCTTCGCCTTCGCCGGGGGCGACGAGTGGCACGTGTCCCACTACCGTTTCGTGCGACCCAACTGACGCGCGGAAGGTGGTCGCGGTGACCGATGATCTGCTCGAAGATGCCGTCATCCGCTTCCAGGAAGCCCTGGAGCATGCCGCGCTCTCGGACGACGCCTGTGAGCGCCTGGCCCACCCGGCATCGTCGCTCAAGGTGTCCATACCGGTCCGGATGGATGACGGTCGGCTCAGGATCTTCTCCGGCTACCGGGTCCGCTACGACGACACGCGCGGGCCGGCAAAGGGCGGGATCCGCTTCCACCCGGCCGTCACCGCCGCGGAGGTCACGACCCTCGCGTTCTGGATGACCTTCAAGACCGCGGTCATGGGACTGCCGTTCGGCGGCGGCAAGGGAGGCGTCGCCGTCGACCCCAAGGAGCTGTCGGCCGCCGAGCTGGAGCGGTTGTCGCGCGGCTACCTCGCCGCCGTCGTGGACGTGATCGGACCGGATGTCGACATCCCGGCCCCGGACGTCGGCACGAACGAGCTCGTGATGGGCTGGATGGCGCACGAGTACGCGAAGATCCACCGGGGGCATGCGCCCGGCGCGCTCACCGGCAAGCCACTCGCGCTCGGCGGCATCCCTGGCCGCTCCAGCGCGACCGCCGATGGGGCCTTCCACGTGATCCTCGCGGTGCAGGCGCGCCTGTTGGATGACATCCGGCATCCCACCGCGGCGGTCCAGGGCTTCGGCAACGCGGGCTCGCAGTTGGCCGCTCACCTCGATTCCGCCGGATGGCGGGTGGTCGCCGCCAGCGACTCCTCGGCGGCGGTGTACGCGGCCGGCGGACTCGATGTCGGGACGCTGCGCAAGCACAAGGACACCACGGGGTCGCTCGCGGGAGCGCCCGGGACGGAGGCGCTCGACCCCCCTGACCTGCTCACCCTCGAGGTCGACGTCGTGATCCCGGCTGCCTTGGAGGGCGCCATCCACGCCGGCAACGCCCGCGACGTGCGTGCCCGCGTGGTGTTCGAGGTGGCCAACGGACCGGTGACCGCGGACGGGGACCGGCTGCTGGACGAAGCCGGGGTGGAGGTCGTCCCCGACATCCTCCTGAACGCCGGCGGGGTCACGGTCAGCTGGTTCGAGTGGGTCGCCAACCGCACCGGCGACCGCTGGAGTGCGGACACGGTGCGCGAGCGGCTCGAGGAGCGGATGCTGGCGGAGACCGACGCCGTGCTCGCCCTGGCGGACGCCAGGGGACTCAAGCTCCGTACGGCGGCCTACGTCCATGCGATCGAACGCTTGAGCTCCGCGATGGATGCGACCGGCACGGAGAGCCTGTTCGCCGACATGGACCGCTGAGGCCCCACCGCCGCGGTCCCGCGGCGGTCCGGCCGCGCCCCGGTGGCGCTCAGCGCGTGCTGGAGACCGTGAGCCCCCCCGCGGTCGGCGTGCGGGCGACCTCCCGGGTCGCCACGAGATCGATGCCGGTCCCGGCCACGTCGGTGGCCAGCACCGCGCCGAAGGACACCGGTGCCTCGACCACGAGTCCGGCCAGGGCGTCGACGAAGTCCCGCACCCGGTCCTTGGGGACGGGCTCGCGCGCCCGCACCGGGAGACGCTCGGTCGGTCCGCCGTGCAGCCAGACGGTGGTCGAGACCGCCCGCCGGGGGTCCTGATGCTCCTGGGTGCCGTAGCGCTTCCCTCGCTTGCACCCGAAGCCACGGACCTCGATGACGTCGCCGTCGATGGCATCCACCTCGAGCCGGCAGCCGAGGGGACAGATCGTGCACAGGTAGGTGAAGGTCTCCACCCGCTCGTCCACGTCCTGTTCCCCTCCGGGGTCGGCGGGGGCCTGGCTCTCGTCAGACATCGTCACGCCTCCTCGGCCGGGGTGGCATCCACCCGGAGCGTGTCCCCGGCCCAGCCCTCGAGCAGCTTCGGTGCCACCTTCATCGTCACCATCTCCGGGGGGACCACCGCACGGACCTTGCGGCGATGGGCCTCGCCGAGACGCAGGATGGTGTCGCCGTAGATCGGCTCCTTCACCCGGAAGGAGACGGTCTGCGAGCGTTCCGTCGACAGGGTGTGCGGGACGACGTAGGCGACGTTGGTCCCCGGCGTGACCGTCACGTCCTGTCGCGCCCGCTTCCGTCCGAGCGCGACGTCACCGGCGGCGGCACCCGCGACATCGGCCTCCAGGCTGACCCAGTCCGCGAGGTCGTTGATGTGGAGGTTGTTGCCGGCGGCGAAGACCCCCGGCATGGAGGTCTCCATCGTGCTGGAGACCACGGGACCCCCGGTCCGCGGGTCGAGCCGGAGGTCGAGCTGGCGTGCCAGCTCCGCGTCCGGGATGAGGCCGATCGACAACAGGAGCGTGTCGCACTCGACGTCGAAGGCCTGGTCCATCAGCGGTCGGCGGTCCGCATCCACCGGGGCCAGGGTCACGCCTTCGACGCGGTTGCGACCGTGGATGTCGACGACCGTGGTCGACAGGTGCAGCGGGATGTCGAAGTCCTGCAGGCACTGCACGACGTTGCGGTTGAGTCCGCTGGCATAGGGCAGGAGCTCGAAGACGCCGGCGACCTCGACCCCTTCCAGCGTCAGCCGCCGGGCCATGATCATCCCGATGTCCCCCGAGCCCAGGATGACCGCGCGACGCCCGGGGAGGTAGCCATGGAGGTTGACCATCTTCTGCGCGAGGCCTGCGGTCATGACACCGGAGGGACGCTCCCCGGGGATCTTGATCTGCGCGCGTGTGCGTTCCCGCGCTCCGGTGGCGATCACCAGGGAGCCGGTGTCCACCGTCGTCACCCCGGTGGATGGCGACATGAGCTTCACGCGCCGTTCGCGGCTGACGTCGGTGACGTAGGCGTTGGTCAGGATGTCGACGTCCCGCTCGACCACCTGCTCGAGGGCGAGATGGGCGTACTCCGGCCCGGTGACGTCCTCCTTGAAGGCGTGGAGTCCGAACCCGGAGTGGATGCACTGCAGGAGGATGCCGCCCGGCTCTGGATCACGGTCGACGAGGAGGATGCGTTCGGCCCCCTGGTCCCGGGCGCCGGTCGCGGCAGCCAGTCCTGCGGGGCCGGCGCCGACGATCGTCACGTCGTAGCGGCGAAGGAGATGGCGTGGTTCGGCGGTGATCGGCACCTCTCACCCTTCCGTGGTCACGCGCTCGGATGGTTGGTCGTGACGCTCGGTCACGATCCAGCTGCCGCCTCCGCGCTTGGTCACCTCGGTGACCGCGATCCGTTGGTGCTCGGCGAGCAGTTCCATGCATGGCCACGTGCAGAAGCCGCCCTGGCAACGGCCCATCCCCGCCCGGGTCCGGAACTTGAGCCCGTCGAGGGTGTGGGCGCCACGAGCCATGGCGTCGCGTATCTCGGCCTCGGTGATCACCTCGCAACGGCACACCAGTTGGGCGTAACGCGGGTCCTCACGGGCGAGTGCCTGCTGGGCGTCGGTGGACAGGCCGGAGAAGTGCACCGGGTGTGGCACCGTGGGGTCCCAGGTGTCCTTCTCCTCGAGTTCCAGGCCCTCGTCGGCGAGGATGTCGACCAGCATCTCCGCCAGCGCCGGCGCTGCGGTCAGCCCCGGCGACTGGATCCCCGCGGCGTTGATGAAGCCGTGCCGCTCCGTCGGGCCGACGATGAAGTCCTCGGTGTCGGACACGGGCCTGAGCCCGGCGAACTCCGCGATGACATCCCGCTCGCTGATCACCGGTACGAGCTTGCGGGCGTTGGCGAAGACCTGGGCTGCCCCCTCCTCGGAGGTGGTGACGTCGCGCTTGTCGTCGACGGTCTGTGCGGTCGGGCCGATCATGATGGTGCCATCGACGGTCGGGTTGACCAGCGTCCCCTTCGAGATCGGCGACGGGCACGGGAAGATGATGCTCGTGACCAGTCCCTCGAGTCGCCGGTCGAGCAGGTACTCCTCACCCTTTCGGGGGGTGATCACGAAGTCGCGGACACCGGCCATCTCGGCGATCTCGTCCGCGAACAGCCCGGCCGCGTTGACGACGTAGCGGCCGCGCCAGGTCGCGGTCGTCGTGCGCACGGTCAGCGGTCCGTCCGGGTCCTCAGGGGACACCGGGTCGATCGCGCTGACCGCCTGTTCCGTCTCTATCCGGATCCCGTTGCGTCGCGCGACGTCGGCCACCAGCATGACGGCCTCGTAGGGGTTGATCACGCCAGCTGTGGGGGCCCAGACGGCGCCGACGATGTCGGAGGAGAGGTTCGGCTGGGCCTGGCGGGTCCGTGCCGCGCTCCACGGCTGCGTGCCGGGGACGCCCTTGCTGACCCCTTGGAGCCGGATCTTCTCGATCTTGGCGAGCTCCTCGTCGTCGGTGGCGACCAGCACCTCGCCGACCGGGTTGAACCCGAACCCGAGCTCGTCGTGGAGTCGCCGCCAGCCGAGGTTCCCCGGGTACTCGAGCCGACCCTTCAGCGTGTCGGGGGAGGCATGCATCGCCGAGTGGACGATGCCGGTGTTCGCCTTGCTCACGCCGAAGCCGACCTCCGCCTCGGCCTCCAGCAGGACCACGTCGAGGTGGAACCGCGACAGGCTGCGGGCCAGCGTGGCGCCGACCGCGCCGCCTCCGATGATCAGGACGTCGTGGAGCCCCTGCTCGGTCATACCGATGCCTTCCGGCGCGAGGACCCGCCCCCCGCCCTGGCTGCGTGAGCGGGCGGGCAGGAGCCTACACGCTGATCATGGCCGAGCACCGCCGCGGGGTGCAGTGCGCTTGGTCCTCACCGTGGGGGAGCAAGGGCCCTGCCAGCGGTCACGGAGGGCACCAGGGTGGGTCAGGCGCGCCCCGCAGCGCGTCCCGGCAGCGGAGGTTCCGCCGGGTCGGCCGGCTCGTCGGGTTCCGATCCCCGGTCGGTCCCGCGGCGCAGCTTCCGCCACCACCACACGGCGTAGGTGATGAGGGCGAGCAGGGCGAACGTGTGCCACTGGAGCATGTAGGAGAGGTGGCTGCCCTCGTCCAGCTCGGGGGGACCGGCCGGGAAGGGGAGATCGTCCTCGGTGGGGTTGTCGAGCTCCGTGTCGACCCGCAGCACCATCGGGAAGAGCTCGCCGTCGACCTGCCGATCGAGCCGCGAGGTGTCGGTGTGGAAGACGCGCTCGAGGACGCCGGTCTCCGGGTCGCGGGCCCCGAAGCGCGGCTGGTCGACCGGGCGCTCCAGGACCCCGACGACCGTCACCTCGCCCGGCGGCGGTGCTGCCTCGGCCACGGGTGGCTCGTCGAACGAGGAGGGGACCCAGCCCCGGCGCACCAGCACGACCCCGCCGTCGGTGAGTTCCAGGGGCGTGAGGACGTGGAACCCGCCCTGGTTGCGGTAGCTGCGGTTGCGCTGCAGGACCTCTTCCTCGGGCCGGAAGGTCCCCGTCACCTCGACGCGGCGGAACTCCAGATCGGCCTCGTCGATCCGTCCGGTGCGCGTGGGGTCCGCGAGCGCCGCGAGATCCGCCGGCTCGGCCACCAGTCGCTCGGCCGCCAGCGCGTTGTTGGCGCGGACCGTCTGCAGGCGGTCCAGTTGCCACTGGCCGAGCGCCACACAGGTCACGACCACCGTCAGCACCAACAGGTGGGAGACGATGGCGGTCGGGCGCAGCAGGCGTCGGAGCACGCGGGGCAGCGTATCCGTGCGTGGGGTCCTCCTATCCTCGCCGGCGTCCCCACACAGGAGCCTTCCGTGCAGAGCATCCACCATCACGAGCATCGGCACCTCGGCTGGGATGCCGCGACCCCGGCCGCCGCCGAGGTCGCACCCGGAGACGACGTCGAGGTGGTGCTCGAGGACGCGTTCGGGGGGCAGCTCACGGCGTTAGCCGGTCCGGAGGACGTCCTCGCCCTGGATCTGTCCGCCGCGAACCCGCTGACCGGGCCGATCGACGTGATGGGGGCCGCGCCGGGTGATGTGCTGGCGATCGATCTGGTCGAGGTCGAGGTGGGGACCATCGGTTGGACCGCGCTGATCCCGGGCTTCGGCCTGCTCGCCGACGAGTTCCCCGACCCCCACGTCGTGGTGTCAACGATCGGCGACGACGTCATCCGGTTCGGTGACATCGCCCGCCTGCCGACCCGACCGTTCCTGGGCACGGTCGGCCTCGCCCCGGCGGCACCAGGCCCCCACAGCGTCATCCCGCCACGGCAGGTGGGCGGCAACCTCGACTGCCGCGACGTCCGGGCCGGAGCGAGACTGCTGCTCCCGGTGGAGGTCGCCGGGGCGCGGTTCTCCGCCGGAGATGCCCACGGCGCGCAGGGTGACGGGGAGGTGTGCGGGACCGCGATCGAGACGACCGCTCGAGCCCACGTGCGGCTCTCGGTCACCGGTGGTCGGCCACTCGGCGCCCCCCGGCTGGAGCTCCCCGCGGAGCGGCGGGCGAGCGGTGCCGAGCCCCGCACGCCTGAGCGGACGATGACCATGGGTGTGGGGCCGGATCTCATGGCTGGGGCCCGCGACGCGACGCGCCGGATGATCGAGGTGCTGGTGGACCGCGGCGTCGCCGCCCCGGACGCCTACGCGCTCTGCTCGGTCGCCGGCAACCTCCGGATCGTCGAGGTGGTCGACGTACCCAACTGGGTGGTGGGTCTCGAGCTCGACCTCGGCGTCCTGGTCTGACCGCCAGAGGAGCGTCACGCTCCGGGTGCTCGCCCCGGGGTTCGTTCGGCAAGGGCGGCTTCGTGTCCTATGGTCGTGGCCACATCGCCACCGTCGCGGCGCCGGCGGTCGCCCCGACCATCCCCTCCGGAGGATCCTCGATGTGCGGCTTCAGCGGTGAGCTCCGGCTCGATGGGACGTCCCCGGACGTGGGTGCCGTGATGCGCATGACCGCCACCATGTCCGACCGTGGTCCGGACGGTGAAGGCGTGTGGGCGGCGGGGCCGATCGCGCTCGGACATCGCCGGCTCAGCATCATCGACCTGTCGGCCTGCGGGAACCAGCCGATGCACGACCCGGAGCTCGGGCTCACCGTCGCGTTCAACGGGTGCATCTACAACTACCAGGAGCTCAGGACCGAGCTGCAGTCGGAGCGCGGCTACCGGTTCTTCTCCACCTCCGACACCGAGGTCGTGCTGAAGGCCTACCACGCCTGGGGCGACGGTTTCGTACAGCGGCTGCAGGGCATGTTCGCGTTCGTGCTCCATGAGCGGGACACGGGACGCACCCTGCTCGGTCGTGACCGGTTCGGGATCAAGCCGCTGTACCTGGCCGAGACCGCCGGTCGGCTGCGGTTCGCCTCGACCCTCCCGGCGCTCCTGGCAGGCGGTGGGGTCGACACCTCGATCGACCCCGTCGCGCTGCACCACTACCTCAGTTTCCATGCCGTGGTCCCCGCCCCTCACACCATCGTGAACGGCGTCCGCAAGCTCCCACCGGCGACCGTCCGCGCGGTCGAGCCGGACGGCACCAGCACCGACACCGAGTTCTGGCGTCCCGAGTTCACGCGCGATCCCGCCAAGGCCGGCTGGTCCGAGCGGGATTGGGAGGACGCCGTGCTGGAGGCCATGCGTTCGGCGGTCACGTGGCGCACCGTCGCCGACGTCCCCGTCGGCGTGCTGCTCTCCGGCGGGCTGGACTCCTCGCTCGTCGTGGGGCTGCTGGCCGACGCCGGACAGCGGGGGATCAACACCTTCTCGATCGGCTTCGAGTCGGTCGGAGGCGAGGAGGGCGACGAGTTCAAGTACTCGGACGTGATCGCCCGCGAGTTCGAGACCGAGCACCACAAGATCCGCATCGGCACCGACCGGATGCTGCCGGCGCTGCACGAGGCCGTGCGGGCGATGAGCGAGCCGATGGTCAGCCACGACGCAGTGGCGTTCTACCTGCTGTCCCAGGAGGTCGCGAAACACGTCAAGGTCGTCCAGTCCGGGCAGGGAGCCGACGAGGTGTTCGCCGGCTACCACTGGTATCCGCCGATGCAGGCGCTGACCGCCGAGCTCGGGCCCGGCGCCTCACGTGCGGAGCTGGCCGAAGCCGCGGTCGACCGCTACCAGGCGGCCTTCTTCGACCGCCCACATGCCGAGATGGCTGCGGTGCTCCGGCCGGAGCACCAGGTCAGCGAGGACGTCTCACGGGGGTTCGTGGCGCGACACTTCCTGCGTGATGGGGCCGAGACCGCGACCGACATGGCGCTCCGGCTCGACTCGCAGATCATGCTCGTGGACGATCCCGTGAAGCGGGTCGACAACATGACGATGGCGGCAGGGCTCGAGGCCCGGGTGCCGTTCCTCGACCACGAGGTGCTCGAGATCGCCGCACAGGTGCCACCCGAGCTCAAGCTGGCGCAGGAAGGCAAGGGGGTCCTCAAGGAGGCCGCTCGACGGGTCATCCCGGGCGCCGTCATCGATCGCCCGAAGGGCTACTTCCCGGTGCCGGCGCTCAAGTACCTTGCCGGTCCGTACCTCGACCTGGTCCGCGACGCGTTGCACGCCCCCGAGGCACGCGAGCGCGGGCTGTTCCAGGAGGCCTACGTCGACCGGCTCCTCGCCGATCCGAACGAGGAGTTGACCGTGTTGCGCGGCAACAAGCTCTGGCAGCTCGGCCTGCTCGAGCTGTGGCTGCAGGCGCACGACGTGCAACCCTGACGCGCACCGGAGGTACGCCACCGCACGGTGTGCACCAGGACGGACCACCACCTCGACGCGGGGACAGGCGCAGCCGGAGGAGGCAGCCGTGGACCAGCGTAAGGATGACCGTGAGCTGCGCGCTCGGGCTCGGCAGGCGAGCAAGCCCTCGCCCGGGGACGAGCTGTCCACCCGCTCCTGGGATGCGCGACCGACCCATCTGACGGAGGGGCTGCGTCAGAGCGTGGCGCTCGAGTGCGGCTGGGGACGGCTGCTTTTCGGCCAGACCTTCGCCGACCACGACCTCCTGGTCCACGAGGTCTCCCGTGAGGAGCCGGGACGCCGGGACATCTGCTTGTACGTGCGCGAGCCCCACGTGCTCGTGAGCAAGGCCCCGCAGGAGCTGTTCATCGATCCGAGCCACACCTACCGGTTGTGGCTGCACCAGCACCGGACGGCGGAGGATCCGCCGCGAGGATTGGTGGTCCGGGAGCTGGCCAGCGAAGCCGAGGCCGACGAGATCAACCGGATCTACACGGCGGCGGGGATGGTCACGGCGCCGACCTCGGTGCTGTGGGCCAACCAGCACGAGCCGACCTACGTCTACCTGGTGGCCGAGGACGAGGAGACCGGGGAGATCGTCGGCACCGTCACCGGGGTCGACCACACCCATGCGTTCGCCGACCCGGAGGCGGGGACGAGCCTGTGGTGCCTGGCGGTCGACCCGCTCACCCCTCGTCCCGGGGTCGGTCGTGCGCTCGTGGTGGCGCTCGCCGACCGCTTCAAGGCTCGTGGCCGTGCGTACCTGGACCTCTCGGTCGTCCACGACAACTCCCCGGCGATCGGGTTGTACGAGAAGCTCGGGTTCGTCCGGGTGCCGGTGTTCAGCGTGAAGCGCAAGAACCCGATCAACGAGCGGCTCTTCTCCGCCGCGCCGGCCGAGGGCATCGGCCACCTCAACCCCTACGCGCGGATCATCGCCGACGAGGCGCTGCGCAGGGGGGTCACGGTCCAGGTCGTCGACGCCGAGTCGGGGCTGCTCCGACTCTCGCACGGAGGCCGCACCGTCACGACCCGGGAATCCCTCTCCGAGCTCACCAACGCCGTGGCCATGAGCCGCTGTGACGACAAGCGCCTGACCCGCAGGCTCCTCGCCGATGCCGGCGTGTCCGTCCCGGCCGGGCGCGTGGCCACCCACGACGACGAGGACCGCGCGTTCCTCGAGGCGCACGGCGAGGTGGTGGTCAAGCCGGCACGGGGCGAACAGGGCCAGGGCATCACGGTCGGGGTCCGCACCGAGGAGGAGCTCGTCCACGCCGTGGCGCTGGCCGAGCGCTTCTGCCCCGAGGTGCTCCTCGAGCAGTACGTCACGGGTGATGACCTCCGGGTGCTCGTCATCGACCACCAGGTCGTCGCGGCCGCGATCCGCCTGCCGGCGATGGTCACCGGCACCGGGGAGCACACGATCTCGGAGCTGATCTCCGCCCGGTCCCGTCGCCGCGGGGCCGCCACCGGCGGGGAGTCGATCATCCCGATGGACGATGCCACGACCCGCACCATCGAGGAGGCCGGCTACGCCCTGGGCGACGTGCTGGAGTCCGGGGTCGAACTGGCCGTCCGTCGTACCGCGAACCTGCACACGGGAGGCACGATCCACGACGTCACCGGGCGCCTGCACCCGAGCCTGGCACGGGCGGCGGTCCACGCGAGCGACGTGCTCGGGATCCCCGTCGTCGGCCTCGACCTCATCGTGCCCGACGTGGCTGCACCGGAGCACGTGATCATCGAGGCCAACGAACGGCCAGGCCTCGCGAACCACGAACCCCAACCGACGGCCGAGCGGTTCGTCGATCTGTTGTTCCCCTCGACCCGGGCGCTGCCGCGGGGGTGGAAGCCGGGCGCGGTCGGCGCCGACCACCGTGCCGATGGAGGCGCGGCACCGGGCACGCCCGACGCGTCGGACGCAGACGCTGATGAGCTCGGCAGTGAGGAGTGATGGGCGAGGTCCAGATCGGGCGGTGACCACGCCTCTCCGTGTCGAGCGTGGTGGGCTCGACTACGTTCGCGTGCGTTCGTCGTGGAAGGCCGGATATGCAGCGCGCACGGCCCTCGCTCCTGCTCGTGACCGACCTGCACTACCCGGCCCAGGGCCGCCGGTACGGCGACGAGGACGTGTGGTTGTCGGGCGAGCTGCGGCAGCACTTCGACGTCGCCCTGTGCTCGCCGCTCGATGCCGCCGCGTTGCTCGGCCCGTTCGACATCGTGCTCGTGCGCAACAGCGGCCCGGTGATCCACCACCGCGAGGCCCACCGCGCGTTCCGGGCCGAGGTGGCCCGGCGCGGCACCCGGGTGGTCAACCCGCTGACCGGTCGCGGTGACATGCAGGGCAAGGGCTACCTGGTCGAGTTGTGGGCCGCGGGCGAGCCGGTCATCCCGACGGTCGGCCGCCGCGAGGACCTCGGCCTGCTGCCCGATGCCGACCAGTGGGTGGTCAAGCCGGTGCTGGGCGCCGACTCGATCGGGCTGCGGGTGCTGGATTCACTCGACGGCGCCGAGCTCGAGGGCAGCCTCGTGCAGCCGCGCGTCGACATCATCCACGAGATCTCGTTCGTGTTCGTCGGTCGGCGGTTCCGCTACGCCGTCTACGCGCCTGACCGCGCCCGCCGGTGGGAGCTCGTGCCCTACGACCCCACCGATGAAGACCTGACCTTCGCCCAGCGCTTCGTCGACTGGAACGCGCTCGACGTCGGGGTGCAGCGCGTCGACGCCTGCCGAACCCGCGACGGCGCACTGCTGCTCATCGAGCTCGAGGACCTCAACCCCTACCTGTCGCTCGATCTCATCAGCCCCGCCGCGCGGTCGGCCTTCACCGGCGCGCTGATCGCCAGCCTGCGAGAGGCGCTCGACCGCTTCCCGGCACCGCAGGTTGGGTAGGGCCGACGCGAGCGTGTCGCCGACGGCCGTGTTGGAGCTGCCCGGGGCCGGCCACGATGCGGTCCACGTCGGCGAAGCTGCACCTGCACAGGCATGCGCGACGGTCGGTAACGCTCCGCCGAGCACGTGAAGAGACGACGCAGCATCACATCCGCCGCCGATCCGGGCGGCGTAGGGGCTTCGGCCCTATCGGGGAGCTCGGCCGAGGTAGGGTGAGGGTCCGGGCCGATCGGGTTGGGGCAGATCGATCCCCGTTTGGGGGCGAGTACCCACATGTCCACGAGAGCGGATCCCGGCGCGCACGTCTCAGCTGGACCGTACGCGCACCTTGCCGGGCTCTTCGCAACCCGGGCCGATCTGGTGGCCAACGTCGTGGACTTCGTCACACCGGCGTTGCGCGATACCGACGGTACGGCGGTCGTGGTCGGGACGCCGGACCACCACGCGGGCATCGTCGCTGCGCTGACAGAGGCTGGGTTCGACCCGGAGTCCGACCGGTGCGTGTTCCTGGATGTCGATGCGATGCTGGAGTCCTTCCTGCGGGGCGGTGCGGCGGATCGGGGCCGGTTCCGGGCGACGGTGGGCGGCGCGCTCGACGAGCACCTCGATGCGGGCCGCCACGTCCGTGTCTACGCGGAGTTCGCCGGCCGACTGTGGGAGCGCGGCGAGGTGGCCACGGCGATGCATGTCGAGGAGTTGGTCGACGAACTCGCCCGGGACCGGTCCTTCGTCCTGTTGTGTGCCTACCCGACGGAGTTGTTCGGCGAACAGGATGCCGATGCCCAGGCCCTGCAGAAGGTCTGTGGTGCCCATACGGGGATCGTCCACGGCGATCTGCTCCGGTCCGACGTGCACGCTGGACGGGCGCACCTCGCCGAGGTGCTGCACCAAGAGGTCGTGGCGCGTGCCATGGACCACCAGGCGGTGCGCCGCGAGCGGGATGCGCTCCGGCGGGCGCTGCAAGACGCCGCGAACCGGACCCAAGCCCGACGAGAGTTCACCGCGATGGTCGCCCACGACATCCGCACACCGACCACGGTGATCTCGGGCCTGACCGAGTTGCTGCAGCAACGCATGGCCGAGCTCTCTCCGGCGCGGGTGGCGGACTTCCTGGCCACGATCATGCTCAACACCGAACGCATCGAACGTCTCCTGGATGACATCCTCAGCGTCGCGCAACTCGACTCGGATGGGTTCCGCTACGCCCTCGCACCCGTCGACCTTCGTGCCGTGGTCACCCAGGTTGCGACCGAGATCCGCCAGAGCACGGCACGGGCCGTCGATGTCTCCGCAGAGCCGGACCTGCCGCCGGCCCTCGCCGACAGCGACCGTCAGATGCAGGTACTGCACAACCTGCTCTCCAACGCCGCGAAGTTCTCGGGGGCCGGCACACCGATCTCCGTACGGATCGAACGCCGCGCGGACCGCCTGCTGGTCCACGTCCGCGACCATGGCCGCGGCATCGCCACCCATGAGCTGGACAGGCTGTTCGAGCCGTTCGTCCGCCTCGACGGTGGCGAGTCCGAGAAGGTCAGTGGAACCGGCCTCGGCCTCTACATCACCAAGGAACTCGTCGAGGGTCAGGGGGGGACCATCGACATCGCGAGCACGCCAGGGCAGGGCACGACCGTGACGTACACGGTCCCCATCGCAGACACCGGCTGATACCACCGGCGAGATCCCTACCTGTCCGCGACGGGTCCGAGGACCGCGGAGCTGCGCCGCGGCTGATCTCCGACCAGGAAGCATGGCGGGCCATCGGTGAGGGGGTGAAGCGGCCACCAGGCTTCCTTCGGATCGACGAGTACCTGCGCATGGACCTCGCCCGCAGGTGACGCTATCGCTGGCGCCGATGGCCTCACGGATCGGGTGTCGTCGAGCGCATCGTGCTCGGCCGTGCGGACGACCGTGACCATGCGCGGGTTCGGCTGAGTGAGGCGGCGCGCAGAACCGCCATCCCGGTCAGTTCGGGCGGGTGGCGAGCCAGGCGAGACGTCCGCTGCCGTCCACGAGGGCGTGGTTGCGGACCAGGGAGTGGAGCAGCGCCGCGACCTCGAGGTGATCATCGACCTGGCGGCACGGCACCGACCACCGGTGCCGTGCCCGCCCCGGTGGGTATGACCCCGAGCTCGTCGGCACGGCTGCAGGGGCTGGTCGGGCGGGGAGCTGGGAGACGCGGAGTGGCGGCGGCGAACGGCGCAGGGAAGTCGACCCTGCTGCACCTGCTGGCCGGTGAACTCGCACCGACTTCGGGCCACGTCGACGTGCAAGCATCACAGCCGCCCAGACTCGTACCGCAGGACATCGGCGAGCTGACCGACGACATCCGCGCCTTCGCGTGGCGATCCGACGGCGTCGCCGAGCGCCTGCGCCGCCGCCTCGACCTCGATCTCGACGACATGGATCCGTCACCAACCACCTCGACCTCCCGTCGATCGAGCGGCTCGAGCCGGCGCTTCTCGACGGACGTGCGCACGATCGGCGCCCCCAACCTGCTCGGTGCAGCACGGAAGTATGCAGTCCGGTGATACCATCAGGGCATGCGTACCTCGGTGATCCTCGATGACAGGCTCGCGGCCGAAGCCCGTGAGCTCGGCATCAACGTCTCTGAGGCGGCCCGCCAAGGGCTCCGTCAGGCCATCCGCCGTCGTCGCGCCGAGCGAGATCGTGCGGCCTACCTGGCTCTCCCCGAAGACGAGGGCGCCGAGTGGGACGACGCTGAGGCTTGGGGCCGACCATGAGACGTGGCGAGGTCTGGCTCGCCGACCTCGGTCGTAAGCCACGCCCGGTCCTGGTCATCACACGCGACGCGGTGCTCGACGTACGCACCAACGTGACCGTGGCCGAGGTCACCACCCAGGCGCGCGGTCTGGCCGTCGAAGTCCCGATCGACACCGACACGGGGATCCGCCATCCCTCCGTGATCAACTGCGACGGCTTGCACACCGTGTCGCAGCAGCGTCTCACGCAGCGACTCGGGTCCTTGGACGGCGAAACCCTCGACGAGGTCTGCGTAGCGACCGCCCTTGCTCTGGGCTGTGATCGGGACTGACCAATGACTGCCGGATCGGCCGCACCTGCACCCGGCGGAACCCTACGTCTTCCTCGCGACCCGGCAGTCGCACGCTCACCGATGACGACCTGGCGACCATACGTCCAGGGGGTGGAACACACGGGTGTTGTCCCTGTCCCGAGGCGGGCAACTTGAGCGCCCGAGAGTCCCCGTTCTGCGCGCCCCGGAACGATGCGGGGGAAGCCCAGATCCCGCACATAGTTGCCAGTCCGCCAGGCCGGGTCGCCGTTTGTCCACGGCCGAGCCGGTGACACCCTCATGTGTGATAGTTGCGCTCGCGGCGACAAGAAGGGGATTCGCATGCCAATCCGAACTGTGGCGACCATCAAGGTTCACGACTACGACCGGCTGACCGAAGCCGTACAGCAAGTCAGGAGCATTGCCGGCCGGCTCGATGGGGTGTTGACCTGGGAGGTTCACGGCAACCGTGAAGCCGGAGTGTTCTACATGTATGAAGTCTTCGAGTCGTCTCAGGCTCTCATCGACTACGAGACGGCTGTCACCGAGGCCGGTCTGAGGCCCGTACTCCAGGAGATCTCCGAGCTTGAGCGGTTCTTCACCTTCGATCCAATCGACGACGCTGGGCTTCAACAGATGTTGGCCGGAATTGGCGCGATCCCCCTCGAAGAGGTCTCTTCGGCGTAACAACTACGGGTTACGTGCGTACGCCGTGCAGACATGACCCGCGCATCGTCACGGTTGTCGATAGCGCGATGGATCGATTTGCGGGGCCACGTCTAGGTGATTCTTGGGGCCTTGACCTCGATGGCCTCAGCATGGAGTCGAGAGCCAGCAACGTCGCGGAGGTGCGCAGCAGTTGCAGCGGGTCCATCAGCGTGCGGGCGGTCGTGCTCTTCCGGCAGCTGCTTGGTCGGCACAAATCGACGGTGCTCCGGGGACAGTCACCGGGCGACTGACGACGCTCCGTAAGTTTCCATCCACACGATGATGTCCAACACCCGAAGGATGGATAGCTGCTGAGCGCCGTCCACCTCAGCCCGAAGCTCCTGCAGGTGGTCAACGATGCCCTCAGTTTGCAACGCATCGCGTAGTGGCAGGGTGAAGTTCCCTCCATCCTGGCCAACGAGGGCCGTTAGGACGTGCTGGTCACGGATCGGAGCCAGGTGTGGCCGCTTGCGAGCCAGCAGCTTCGACCGAGTGACGTGGCCGACACTGACGACATTTGTCAGTTCGTCCTGCAGGTTCCAGAGGGGTTCAAGGTCAGCGACTTCTGCCTCATGCAATGGCCCGTGCGGAACCGCACCGAGCAGGTTCGAGAAACGTTGCGCATTCGCCTCGAGAAGCTCGATCGCGCCCCAGCCCGATACCCGGACACCGAGGGTCGTCACCGCAACGAGATCTGCAGGCGTGAAATGGTTGGCAACATCTGAGGCATCGCCACGCCCTCCGATGGTCTCGAAGCTGGAACCCGAGAACGCGCCTGGCCTCAGGTAATGCTTCAGATGTGACACCGCCCTGTCCGTGTCAAGGTGCGCCCGGATTCGCGCAACCATCTCCATCGAGCCTCCCATGATCCGTCGCAAGCATCCTAATCCTTCGTGCGGTCGAATTTGTGCGCCGCATCCATCTGACACATGCGCACGAAGTCACGGTTCACGTCGCCCTATAGCGCTACGCCACCTTCCAGCCGAACGGTGCCGTCGTCATCTACGGAGAAGACCGAGGTTCTGAGCATGGCTAGTACATGTTTCGGCACGCGGAGTGCGGCCCGCACCGCCCCGCGCGGGACGACGATGGCGTAGGCCGTCGAGTCGTCATCACGCATCCGCCGGAGTAACTGGCCGAACGCCGTGTCGACATCGAGTCCCGCGGAAGATGTCGGTCCCTTGGCCTCGGCGACGAGGGTCTCTTCGTTGCGAGTGGCAATGATGTCCACCCACTCGACCTCGAGGTCGACGCGGGACGTGCCAGCCATCAGCCTCGAGCCAATGGCGGAAGTGGTCGACGACGTCTCGCTCCCGCAAGCCCAACCCTTTGCCTCCCTCTGCCGCGGGGCCGAGACTATGGGCGGATCCACCAATCGGGGTGCCCGCCCGAAGTCACGGTGACGGAGCGCAGCCCGATACGGCTGCAGGTCGGTCCTTCGCCGCGAGGACCGCTAACCCCAATACGGGATAGCGGTCCGAGGTTCACGCACAGGTCTGTGGGAGCCCGAGGGTGCGATTCCCCCGGGACACCCGACCCCGCAGGGCTGCGGTTGGCAGCGACCGCGGGGAACGCCGGGTGAATCGAAGTGGGCTGGAACCGTGCCCCTTCCCGAACCTTGCAGCTGCTGTTGTCGCCTGGCTGGTCGGTGTGGCCCTGCGGGTGGGGGCCATGACGCTGCGGGGTGGTCCCGGTCGTTCACCCGCAGAGGTCGAGACGACATGAAGAGCCCGCGATCACCCCCTCTCTGTCAGGCGTCATCGAACCGGGATCTGTCCTAAGCTGGATGTGCCTTGACGAGACAGGGTCCATGGTCGGCCGGAGGGTGGCCCACGTGGACGGCCAGCATGTTTCGCCAGGCATCGATGCAGATCAGCGCGGGTTCGGGGATGCAGACTCGCTGTTGGAGGAGTTCGCTGCGGTCATCGCCCATGAGTTGGCGACCCCGCTGTCGATCATCGAGATGGCTGTGCAGACCGCGCTGCGCAACGACGGAGCGTCCTCACAGATCGGGCATCGTGAGGTCCTGGAGATGGTCGAGCGCAACGTCAAGCTGGCCCAGTTGCTGGTGAACCGCTTGACACTCTCCCGCGATGTCGAGGCGGACACCTTCGTGCTGGACCTCGCGTCGGTCGATCTGGCGGAGCTGGTCCAGGAGGCCGTCGCCGACCTGGGGCCGGTCGTGATGACCGACAACCCGGTGGCGGTCACGGTCGAGTCGTCGCCCACGATCACGGCGGATTCAACGGCCGTGCGTGAGATCGTGTTCAACCTGCTGTCCAACGCGTGCAAGTACAGCGAGAAGGGCGCCGCGATCGAGGTCACGGTGCGGATCGCCGGTGCGATGGCCGAGGTGGTCGTGCGCAACCACGGCTCGGGGGTGGCTCCCGGAGACACCGACGCGATCTTCGAGAAGTTCCACCGCGGGGATACAGACGCGCCGGGAGCCGGGCTGGGGTTGTTCATCTCCCGCGGGCTGGCACGCGCTCACGGAGGCGATCTGACGGTCCAGGCTGCCGAGCACGTCGGCAGCGAGTTCTGCCTCACCCTCCCCCTCGACGACTGACGTACCCGGCTGCCGGTCCGACCCGCCGGCGTCGTCGCGCCCGTTCGGTCACGTTGCCAGGCGTCTCGTGCGAGCGGGGTGCGGAAATGCTCCCGGTCGCTGGTCGGTGCGCCTAGCGTGCGGCTGTCGGAGGGGATGCGCACATGGGGCGGGACCAGCATGATGCACAGGATGCGCTGCTCGAGCATCTGGCGTGGATCGCGGTCCAGCTGTCGGACGCGGACACGTTGCAGACGACCCTGCAGCGGATCGTTGATCTCGGCGAGGCGCTGCTCGAAGGCTGTGACGGGGTCAGCTTGATGTTGATCGGCAAGGGCGGGGTGGTCGACACGCCCGCCTCGTCGTCGCAGGTCGCCTACGACAGCGACATGGCCCAGTACGCGACCGGTGAGGGGCCGTGTCTCGGCGCCATCGAGCACGAGCGCACGATCGTGATCGACGACCTCGAGACCGACGAGCGGTGGCCGGACTATCGGGCCCGGGCACTCGAGCTCGGGGTGCGTTCGATGCTCAGCTTCCAGCTCTACGTCACCGCCGACTCGTTGGGTGCACTCGACATGTACTCGCGCAAGCCCCACGCGTTCGACCGCCGCTCGCGGCTGGTCGGGCAGGTGTTCGCCGCGCAAGCCTCGGCAGCGATGAAGGCCGCACTGGTGGAGGCCGGCCATGAGACCACCATCCGGTCGCGTGACGTCATCGGCCAGGCGAAGGGGATCGTGATGGTCCGTACCCGGGTGACCGCAGATCTGGCCTTCGAGCTCCTCAAGACGCGGTCACAGGAACGCAACCAGAAGCTGGTCGAGCTCGCCGAAGAGATTGTTCGGACCGGTCAGATCCCGGAGTAGCAGCCGCCGAGGAAGCGACCGGTTCCGTGCCGGCCAGCATGGGCAAGGCCCACCGACGGACCGTCCGCAGTGCGGTTGCCGGTCGCCAGAGCACCATCACCTTCGACCGGCCTGCCTGGCGGCACCTGTTGTGCGACGTACGTTGGTGGATGAAGGCCGCGGAGGCAACGACGAGGTGATCGCCTGACGCACCGTGCGCGGATGCACCCCATGTTTGTCGGCCAGAGCACGAACCGACATGCCCTGACGATGATCATTCCGTATCTTCTCGAACAGCTCCACCCTCGACATCTCCCTGCCTCGTTCGGCGACTCGTGACGTCACCCAACGTAAGCTTCGGCGGTTCGGGGGTGGGGCCACTTCAAGCCATCAAAGTGGTCCCAACCGGGGCCAGATCAGGCTGTCATACCCACGCGGCGTGCCGGTCGAGTCGGCTGCCATCGGCCCGGGCGAGCAAGGGTCCGTCGGTGCGTTCACCGACCGCGGCGTCGATGGCGCGCGCCGTGCGTGGGGCGAGAGGGATCAAGGCGGGTTGGTTGCCCTTGCCGACGACGCGGACCACGCGGTGACCGTTGGCCAACGCCAGGTCGGACAGGTCGGCACCGCAGGTTTCCGACACGCGCAGCGCGTTACTAAGCCGTGCAGAAGTAGTGCAGCTATCCGGCGATGTAGGCCAGGTGGGGATCGCCGAAGAATCCGCGTACGAGGTGGGGCATCTTCTGGAGCCGTCGGAGTGCGGAGATGGCCTTGGTCCGCAGGTCGTCCTGGCTGGTGATACCAGCGCGGCCGATCTTGGCGGCCTTGACGCCTGTCCACACCCACTCGTCGGGGTTGAGCTGGGGCGAGTAGCCCGGCAGGAGATACAGCCGCAGACGGCCGTCGGTGGATCCGACGAACCGCTTGGTGGCCTTCGAGCGGTGGGTGGGATGGCCGTCCACCACGAGGAACACCGGGCCGTCAGCGTCGTGCAGCAGCCGTTTGCAGAAGTCGATGAACTCGGTGGAGGTGAACCGGCCGGTGTAGGTCGAGAACCGCAGACTGCCATCAGGGGCGACCGCGGAGATCATGTTCACCGAGTGTCGGGATCCGGTGGACTTGACCACCGGGGTCTTGCCGACCGGCGCCCAGGTCGTACCGGCGTGGTAGTCGCTTCTGACGCCGGCTTCGTCCGCGAACCACACCGTGCCGCCGCTTGCGGCCGCTTCGGCACGGATCTGCGGGAACGTCTCGGACTTCCAGGCCTCGACCGCATCCGGGTTCTGCTGGGTCGCCAGCCACACGGGCCGCTGCGG